>JAUMVV010000045.1 GCA_030529985.1 Bacillota bacterium | reverse complement strand
TGCCCAAACATTTTTCAAAAAAAGAAAATTTACCCCTTGAAATTCGCATAAAATATTGTATAATAAAAAAGTCGCTGGAAAGAAGGCGAAGCCATTCATGCGGATATGGCGGAACTGGCAGACGCGCACGGTTCAGGTCCGTGTCGGAGCAATTCGGTGGAGGTTCGAATCCTCTTATCCGCACCAGAAATAATTGAGATATCAACGGTATCTCAATTATTTTTTATGCACAGACACTAAGTATCTGTTGTCTTTGTGCCATGAAAATTGCACGAAATTGCGGTTGCTTCCTACCATGGAAGTGTAAGCAACAAGCAATAATGATTAGAAGCCTTCACTTGATTTATTATTTGAGAAGCACAAGCTGTGATGATAGAATAATAACGGATTTTACAGATTGACAACTCCAGATTGAAGAATCTGCAATGAGGCGAATGATTTTAACAGTTAAACAGAGGAGAACCACAAAATGAAAAGATTTATTAATGAATTCAAGGAATTTGCGGTACAGGGGAATGTAATGGATATGGCGGTAGGAATTGTAGTAGGAGCTGCGTTCACCGCAATCGTTACCTCACTTGTGAACGATATAATATCACCGGTCATCGGATTGTTCGTTAAACTGGATTTCACCGACCTTGTTGCAACGGCCTTCGGAGTGGAAATCAGATACGGCGCTTTCATAATGGCGGTTATCAATTTCCTCATTGTTGCTTTCGTGCTCTTCATAGTTATCAGAGCGATCAACAGGGCGAACAGCTTTATCAGAAAACCGGAAGAAGCGGAGCCGACAACAAAGGCATGCCCATTCTGCAGATCCGAAATCGCAATTGACGCGATCAGATGTCCGAACTGCACATCACAGCTTGAATAACAGGCGTATCAATTCAGGTGAGAGGTGTCGGAAGGCAGATAGGCTTTCGGCACTTTTTGCGTGTAAGAGAATAAATTATACTAAATTAGACCATTTTGTGTTATACTGAATGAAATTGGAGTATAAAGGTACACTATGAGTGCGGATAAAAGATGTTTTTTTGAGAACGATATAGATAAAAGGATGGAAGAAGCCCTGGAAAATGAGCGAGACAGGCTTCACGCCAGGGAGCTGCAGTGCAGAAAGAAGAGAAACCACAGGAAGCTCATCCTGGCGTTTATCGTACTTGTTGTTGCTGCGGCAGTCGTATGCCTGACGGTAAAGCTATTCTCTTCAAATATATATTCCGATGAAGAGGAATTTATTGCTTTTGCAGACAGGGCTTTGAGTGAGAACATGATTTGCTCACCTGAAAGCGATGCGGAAACGGAATATTTATATGACAGTGAGTTTTCCGTCGCGATAAGAAAGGATGCGACGGGAAATGAAGAAGTAAACGGGTTCAGGGAGCGCAAAATCAACAGTATTCTGGAATCTGCCGACAGGGAAGAGGTGAAAACACTGATAATCGATTCCGCTTCATTCCATACCGGAAACGGCGCCCTGAGCATGTACATACACTATTATATGTACGGGATGGACGGGAAAAAGCTGAAGCTTTGTCGGTCCTATGCTGATACATACCTGTTTGACGCGGATACGGGCGAGCTTGTGGAACCGCTTCAGGTGCTGAATGTAAATTACAAAGACAAGGCGGAAGAATACGCTTCAGTATACATGACGCGAACCTTTAACGACAAAGAAAGAAGCAAGGATTACAAGGATTTCATATGCGCTTCGGATGAGAATTTCGACGAGTTTGTGATGACAGGGGAGGAGATCGTTTTTCTGTTTGAACCGGACACGGTGCTGAAAGACACGTTTGCCGTGGTGCAGATGCCCATGTCATATGTACTCGTCGAAACGGCAATCAGACCCGAGGTTCTGGACAGATATATTGACACCTCCAGGCCTATGGTTGCTGTCACCTATGACGACGGCCCCGGCGGAGACAGTGAAGCGAAAATCCTGGATTGCCTGAGCGATAATGGAAGTGTTGCCACATTCTTCTATCAGGGATACAGGATATCGGGAAACAGCAGCAATGTCAGGAGAGCGGTTAAAATAGGATGTGAGATCGGGAACCACTCCTGGGATCATCCGCAGCTGTCCAAGCTGTCAAAGGAGGAAATCGTCAGGCAGATGCGAAAAACCAATAAGGCAATCAAAGATGTGTGCGGAGTCGAGCCTGTTGTTGCCAGACCGCCGTACGGAGACTTCAATATCACTGTGCTGAAAAACTGCGGAATGGCGGAGGTTCTCTGGACAGTTGATACCAGAGACTGGGAGACCAGAAATCCGAAGAAAATATTCAAGACAGTGAAAAAGCAGAAAAATCTTGACGGCAAAATAATCCTGATGCACTCGATCTACGATGAGACTGCGAAAGCAACCGAGCTGATAATCCCATGGCTCCGGGAACAGGGCATTCAGACGGTAACAGTGAGTGAGCTGATAAAATACAAGACAGGTACTACCCCGAAACCGGGAAAGCTTTATCGGAAGCTTCAGTAACTGAATAAAGGAGAAACGCCAATGCTAATAACCAAGAGAAGTGACTATGCACTCAGAATATGCAGGGCACTCAAGGACGGCAAAACGCACAATGTCAGAGAAATCTGCGAAAAGGAGGATGTTCCTAAAGCCTTCGCATATAAAATCATCAGAGAGATGGAACAGAACGGTATAGTCAAATCCGTGCGGGGAAACAAGGGGGGATATTTCCTGAAAAAAAGGCTTGAAGATCTGACGGTGTACGACATTGTCAGCATAACTGAAGAAGATATTGCCATAGCCTGCTGCATGAAAGAGGAGTGTGAGAGAAACACAAACGATGTTCCCTGCAGGATACACAGGGAAATGGAACGCATACAGGGAGTACTGGAGCGGGAAATGAAGAAAAAGACTATTGCGGAGATAATAGGGCAATAGCCTTCAGCATGTCATCGGGGAGAGGGGCTTCGAAGCTCACCTTTTCCTTTGTGATGGGATGGATAAAAGACAGGCTCTTTGCGTGGAGAGCCTGTCTTCCTATCAGGCTGACATTTTCACCGCCGTAGAGCTGATCTCCCAGAACAGGGTGTCCGATGTGTGACATGTGTACTCTGATCTGATGAGTTCTTCCCGTTTCCAGAATCAGTTCGACCAGACTGTGATCCCTTAACTGCTCCGGAACGGTATAGCGAGTGACAGAAGGGGCTCCATCCTTCATTACTCCGCGTCTTACATCTTCCGGGTCAGGTCTGCCGATGGGCAGGGCGATCTTCCCGGCATTTCCGGCAATATTTCCGCATACTATGGCAAGATATTTCTTCTCTATCCGGTTTGTTCTCATCTGGTTTGTGATGTGATTCTGACAGTAGGCGTTCTTTGCCACAAGAAGGAGACCTGAGGTGTCCATGTCAAGCCTGTTCACAAATCTTATCTTCCAGGATCGTCCTGTATGCTCCATGTAATAGGTGAGAGCGTTGGCGAGGGTTCCGGCAGGATGTCCCTTGGTGGGGTGTACCACCAGACCCGGCTGTTTGTTTATCACCATCAGATCGTCATCCTCATAGACTATATCTATAGGAATGGGCTGAGGGGGAAAGTAGCTTCTTTCGTCGGGCAGGGTAATGGAGATTTCGTCTCCGGTCTCCACTCTGTGCCAGCCTTCTGTAGGTCTGCCGTTTCTCATCGTGAGTTTTTCGCGTTTTATTCTGTTCCTGAGTCTGGACGAGAAATCAAAATATTTTTTCGTTATTTCTCGCACTTCCATATTGTTATCTTCGGCTGTTACAATGTGTCTGAACTGTGTCATCAGAGGAACTTATCCTTTACTTTATTCCAGAAATCATAGTTGTTGAATCTTATGAGATTTGCATGTTTATCCGATGCGGAGACCTCGATTTCCTTGACATTCGAGTATCCGGTCTCTATACCGTCATTCGTGATGTATATGCGGTTTTCGGGGCTTTCGGGAACCACTCCCAGGCTGAGGTCATCAGGCAGCAGAATGCTGGAGGTGAATGACCTGTAGGCGGTGGTATTCATCGGAGCAAGGGGAGTGACCTGAAGCAGTTCGAGTCTCGGGTCAACGATGGAACCGCCAAGGGAATAGTTGTAGGCCGTGCTCCCTGCAGAAGTTGCAACCAGTATCCCGTCACCGCTGAATTTCTCAATCGGCTTACCGTCGATAGAAATATCGAAGTGGATGGAGTAGGATTTCCGTCCGGTAATGGTAATTTCATTAAGTCCGATATGTCTGTTCACAGTACCTTTGGAGGTGGTGACGGTGCACATTACCGTACTCAGCCTCTGAAGGGTGTAATCATTGTTTTCATAGTCGCAGATAAACTTATCGAAGTTCTCCGGCAGCACTTCCTGGAAGAAACCCAGATGCCCGGTATTTATTCCTACGATTGGAATTTCGGGGAAATCGCACTCGTGTATAGTCTCCAGGAAAGCTCCATCCCCGCCTATGCAGATAATAAGGGATGAATTATCGGAGAACTCATTTACGACCGTATAGCCGCGGCTGATAAGCTTCTTTGTCAGCACTGACCTGACACCCTTTGACAGTTCCGTATCATTTGAAAATACAGAAACGATAGTATTGTCCATTTATTTCACCAGTTCCTCAAATTCATCAAGCAGCTTATTGAATGTATCCATTGCCTGTCTGATAGGCTTAGGTTTACTCATATCCACACCCGCTATCTTAAGAAGCTCTATAGGGTAGTCAGATTCCCCGGTCTTGAGAAATCTGATATAGTTTCGGGCTGCTCCGCTTCCGCCGTTCAGTATCTTGTCACTTATTACTGTGGCTGCCGAATATCCCGTAGCATATTTGTATACATAAAAGGCATTATAGAAGTGGGGGATGCGTGCCCACTCGTATTTGATAGTGTCGTCCGCTTCTACTGCAGAACCGTAGTACTTCCGGTTCAGTTCATCGTATTGTTCACACATCCACCGGCCGGTGAGTACATTTCCCGCCTCGATGGAGCTGTGGGTAATGTTCTCAAATTCAGCGAACATGGTTTGACGGAAGAGGGTGGTTCTGAATTCCTCCAGGTACATGTTCAGCAGGTATTTGCGCATATCCGGATCAGTTTCATTGCCGAGGAGATGATGCATGAGAAGAGCTTCATTCACCGTCGAGGCGACTTCCGCAGTGAAAATCGAATGGCCTCCGTAAATGTACGGCTGCTCATCTCTGGTATATCGGGAATGCATGGAGTGACCCATTTCATGGATGATCGTGAATACATCCTTGAGAGTATCGGTATAGTTGAGCAGTATATAAGGGTAGCTGTCATAACAGCCGAAGCTGTATGCACCGCTGGTCTTGCCCTGATTTTCATAGACATCTATCCAGCCCTGTTCGATGCCGGTATTCATCTTGGCGATGTAGTCATCCCCCAGAGGTCTTACTGCATCTCTGATGATATCGAGACCCTCTTCAAAGGAGATGTTCTTTTCCGGGATCCTGATAAGGGGCACATACATATCGTACATGTACATCTTCTTAAGACCGAGAAGCTCCTTGCGAAGCCGGATATATCTGTGAAGGTTGGGTAGATTCTCATTTACGACCTCGATCAGGTTATCGTATACCTGCTCCGGAACATTATCTCCGGAAAGAGCGGCCTGTCGTGCGGAGTCGTATTTTCTTATCCGGGCACTGACGACATCTGTTTTGGTGCTGTAGTTGTAAAGGGTGGAAATCGTGTTTATCATGCTCTTGTAGGCACTGTACATGGAATTGTAGGCCTTCTTTCTCACGGTTCTGTTTTTATTTTCCATAAGCTTGATATAGCTCCCGTGGGTAAGCTCGATCTCCTTGTCTTTGCCGAGTTTTACCGGTTCAAACTTCAAATCTGCATTGTTCAGCATGGTGAAGCTGTCCTTGGCAGCATGTGTTATCTCACTCATGCGGGCGAGAATCGCCTCTTCGCTTTCGGACAGAACATGTTTCTTCAGTCTGAGGGTATCTCTGATAACAAACTCATAGGTTTTAAGATCATCATTTTCCTCAACAAAACCGAGGATCCTGTCGCTGTCAGCAGCCAGTATTTCAGGAGTGAAGAAGGAGAGACCGGCCGAAACCGATGCGATTGCGCTCATGGACTTATCGGTCATACCCTGATACCGGCTCTCAGCGTTGTTTTCGTCGCGTCTCATGTGAGCGTACACATATATCATCTCCAGCCTGCGCCAGATTTCATCTTTTTTCGCAAAAGCATCAAAGAGCACCTCGGAGCTCTCCGCAAGTCGTCCTGAAAAATATTCCATATATTCCCGGGACATTTCGGTGATTGTTTGAAGTTCATCATCGATTATGCTTTCGTCAGGCATCATGGCCTCGATGTTCCACTTGTATCTGCTGTCAATCTGTTCCCGTGTCTTCAGCTTTTTTGAACTCATTTATTGCCTCCATATCAATTTACTTTAACTGCGTTATATTGTATAATATCAAAGTTGATTATTCAATAATGGAGAGGACAATTAAAAGATGGATAACAGACCTATCGGTTTTTTTGATTCAGGACTTGGTGGGCTCACATGCATACCATATCTGATGAAGGAACTTCCGGAGGAAAAAATAATATATTTCGGAGATACTGCCAGAACCCCATACGGCTCCAAGGCGACAAACACCATCAGGAATTTCAGCATGGAAATTGCCGATTTTCTCGTGAAGAGCGATGTCAAGATGATCGTCATAGCATGCAATACGGTAAGTGCGACCTGTGTGGATGAACTAAGGGAGAGGTTTCCTGAAATTCCCATTGTCGGAATTATTGAGCCAGCGGCCAAGAAGGTGGCGGAGACCTGCCAGACCGGCAGCAATGTGGGAATTATAGGAACCAAGGTCACGATTGCGGCGCATGCGTACAAGGATTCCATAAGCAAATACAATAATTTCCTGAATATTTTCGAATCCCCTTGTCCTGCTTTTGTGCCCCTCATAGAAGAGGGGATAACTGAAAACGAGATCATGGATCTCACCATAAAGTATTATATGGACGGATTCGTAAACGATAATGAGCTGGATACCGTTATTCTCGGCTGCACTCACTATCCGCTGATTAAGAAGAATATTGCGAGAATTTACCCGGGGCTGACGGTTATAGACCCTTCCAGCATAGTTGTCAGCAGAATACATCACCTGCTTGAGGACAACGATATGCTTGCGGTGGACTCTGATTTCACGAATCTGTTCTACGCCAGCGATTTGAGCGAGAACTTTCTCAATATGATAGAGCATATCTTTGAGGAAGAAGAAGAGGACAAAAAGGTAAAGTTCCTGAACTTTGACCTGGAGGGGGAAGTAAAATGAATTACGATGAATTGCTCATTTATCTCGATATCGACAGCCCTGAAGAACTGACCTACTTCGAAATGATGGCCGACCTTATAGAGAGCGAAGAGGATATTGAACAGGAGGCAATATATCGGCTCGTGCGGGGAGCCGACAAGGCTGAAGTATCCGGTCTGCTGGATGAATATTTCGAGGAGATTACAAACGCTCTTCCGGATGATTCCGACGAAATGTTTTCTCTTCTTGACCGGATAAGGCTGCTTTTGACAGGTCTTATTGACAATGCGGAGGATGACAGCGACTTCAGAAGGTTTACCCATGAATTCAACAGATTCAGAACCTGGTATTCCTACGATTCACAGGTGGAAGTTCTTCCCGATGACGAGGGCTGCGAACCTGCGGACTGCCTTTGCGTAAGGGATGCCATTACCACAGCGCGTGTGGATAGGATAAACGACGATAGTCACAGGTATAATTATGAAGATGCGCTTAACTATGAAATTGACAGTTACACTATGTCTTTTGTCGAACTGCTGGCAGCTGAGGATGATGAATGATGAACCGGGAATATTATAATGTCTTTGGAGATGATTTTGACAGATTCGATTTTCCCTGCGAAGTGATCAGGGTTACGGCGGGACACGGCGGAGAGGCTCTGCTGATTGCAGGCGGAGAGAAGAACGCTCTTATTGATTGCGGTATGGCCTATTGCGGGAAAGAGACTGCGGACAATCTGGCGAAGGCAGCGGACAGACTTGATTATATTCTGCTGAGCCATTCTCATTACGATCACATTGGCGGGCTGCCCTATATAAGAGACAGGTTTCCGGAGGCACTTGTCTGCGGAAGTGAAAGGTGCGCGAGGATAGTCAAAAAGCCGAATGCCCGGAGGCTGATGGAGAGGCTGGGTCATGAAGCCGGAGAGCTGTATGCTCCCGACAGCAGTGCCGTGATCAGAACCGACGGGCTTCAGGTCGACCTGATCCTCCGCGACGGTGATTCCATCGAGTTGGGCGGAGAAACCGTTACGGCACTGGAGACAAAGGGACATACCGACTGCTCCCTGAGCTATTATCTGGAGCCTGCCGGTCTGCTGTTTACAAGCGAGAGTACAGGCATCCTTGAAGGAAAGGATTATGTGCATACACCGATCTTGAAGAGCTTTTCCGACGCCCTGAGATCGGCAAAAAAGTGCAGAAGCCTCGCCCCCGAGTTCCTGTGCCTGCCTCATTTCGGCATGCTGCCGCCTGAATACAATGACATTTTCTTCGATAAATTTGAAGAAGAATGCGGGAACAAGATCGAATTTGTCAGGAAGATGATCGCCGGCGGTCTTAGCGAAGAGGAAATGTTTGAAAGATATACGGACAGGTACTGGACACCTGCAAAGGAGGCGGAACAACCCTATAAAGCCTTTGCGATAAACGCCGGGCATATACTTAAGGCGCTTATGAGAGAAATCAATGGAGATGAAAATGTTTGATGCAGAAAAAACGACTAAGGATATAATCAAATGGATCCGGAACTGGTTCGACGCAAACGGTAAAGGCTGCAAGGCAGTGGTGGGAGTCTCCGGCGGCAAGGACAGCTCAGTAGTTGCTGCACTCTGTACCGAGGCTCTCGGAAAAGAAAATGTTATAGGGGTGATGATGCCCAGAGGGGAGCAGTTTGACATCGATGTCTCTGAAGCTCTTATCCTGCATCTGGGTATCAGAGGCATTACAGTGAATGTTGATGACGCCTGCAATGCCATAGAGGAGCAGGTAAAAGCTCAGTTTGGCGACATTTCCCCTCAGACAAAGACAAATATACCGCCCAGAATACGCATGACTATGCTCTATGCGGTATGCCAGACCGTAGGCGGCAGGGTTGCGAATACCTGCAATCTCTCAGAGGACTATGTGGGATATAACACCATATTCGGCGATAACGCCGGCGATTTCAGCCCCTTGAGCCGTCTGACAGTTCAGGAGGTGAAGGCCGTCGGCAGAACACTGGGGCTGCCGCCCCGATTCGTGGACAAGGTACCTATAGATGGACTTCAGGGAAAGACCGATGAAGACAATCTCGGCTTTTCATACGAAGTGCTGGACAAATATATCCGAACGGGAGTGTGCGATGATGTGGATGCAAAAGCGGCAATCGACATGAAGCACCGCAGAAATCTGTTCAAGTTGAGGCCTATGCCTGCATTCGAATACGGAGGAGAAGTACATGAGTAACGGAATCACGAAGGAAATGATAGCAAGGATAAATGAGCTTGCGGCAAAGAAAAAAGCCGAAGGTCTGACAGACGAGGAACAGGCAGAACAGAAGGTTCTGTACAGGGAATATCTGGCAGCTATCAGAGGGCAGGTAAGAGCCAATCTCGAAAATGTCAGATTTGTGGAGGATCTCGCCGAAGAAGAACTGAAAGAAGAACTTGCAAAGAGGACTAATTAGGTATAGAATGTAACTGTACTTAAAGGGTACAGATTAAAAATAACAACATGGCAGATATCCCGCCATATGAGAGGAGATAAATACGATATGAGGAACGTCTATTTGGATTATTCGGCAACAACTCCCGTCAAGGAGCAGGTCGTAAAGGAAATGCTTCCATATTTTACCGAACATTTCGGTAACCCTTCCAGTCTTTATGCACAGGGGCTTGAAGCAAAGCAGGGAATGGTAACGGCCAGACAGCGTGTGGCTGAACTGATAAATGCAGATGCAGATGAAATATATTTCACTTCATGCGGCACAGAGGCTGACAACTGGGTTCTCGAAGCTGTGGCTGATGCATTCAGGAAAAAGGGCAATCACATTATCACCACTAAGATTGAACACCACGCTGTTCTCCACACCTGTCAGTATCTTGAAAAACACGGGGTGGAAGTCACATATCTTGATGTTGACGGGGAAGGCTTCGTGCGTCCGGAGGTACTGGAGGCTGCAATAAAAGACAGTACCATACTGGTCAGCATCATGATGGTAAACAACGAGATCGGCACCATTGAACCCATAAAAGAGCTGGCGAAGACAGCTCATGATCACGGCGTGCTGTTCCATACCGATGCGGTACAGGCTGTGGGGAATGTTCCTGTGGATGTGAGAAATCTTGATGTTGATTTCCTTTCGATGTCGGCACATAAGATTTACGGACCTAAGGGAGTGGGAGCGCTTTACAAGAGAAGGGGCATCCAAATTCCGAATTTCATTCATGGCGGCGGACAGGAGAGAAAGAAGAGAGCAGGTACGGAGAACACCGCCGGGATCGTAGGTTTCGGCAAGGCTGCCGAGCTGGCAAGGCTCAATCTGCATTCCCATATGAATCATTCAGGCAAACTCAGGGCAAGGCTGTGGGACAGAATAGAGAAGGAAATCCCGGACATTATTCTGAATGGCCCGAAGGACTTCTCAAAGAGGCACCCCGGAAATCTGAACATTGCCATTTCATATATTGAAGGCGAATCGGTTCTTCTGATGCTGGATCTTAACGGCATAAGCATAAGCACGGGATCCGCATGCTCATCCAGCTCGCTGGGCTCATCACATGTACTGGATGCGATCGGAGTGCCCGTTACGAAGGCAAACGGTGCAATCAGAATAACTGTGGGCGACAATACCACCGAAGAAGATGTGGATTTCGTTGTGGATACGCTGAAGCAGGTTGTTGCAAAACTAAGAGAATTATCACCGGTAAACGGTGCGGAAGGATGGTAAGAAAATGGCATTATATAACGATACAGTAATGGAGCATTTCATGAATCCGAGAAATGTAGGTGAAATTGAGAACCCGGATGGCAAGGGCGTATACGGGAGCCCGGTATGCGGAGATATGATGCTCATCACATTGAGCGTTGATGAAAATGAAGTGATTACGGATGCGAAGTTCAAGACATTCGGATGCGGCAGCGCGATCGCCTCATCGAGTATGGCTACTGAACTCATAAAGGGTATGACGGTAGAAAAGGCTCTGGAGGTGTCAAACGAGAAGATTGTGGAAGAGCTGGGAGGTCTTCCGGCGGTGAAGATCCACTGCTCCATGCTTGCCGAGCATGCGATAAAGAATGCGATCTACGACTACGCCAAGACACACGGCAAGGAGTATGCGGGTCTTGAAGGCTATGACCCCGATGCGGAGCATCACGATGACTGTGACGAAGATGAAAGCGGCTGTTCAGGTTGCGGAAATGTGCAGTAATAAAGACCGGAACAAGGTAATACTGGGACTCAGCGGTGGTGTGGACAGCACTGCCGCTGCTTTAATATTGCAAAAGCAGGGCTATAAGGTTATAGGTCTGTATTTTAATGTATTGGGCGGATACTGCCTTAACAGTGAGAAAAATATAGCCGAAGGGCGCAGAAAGGCTGAAAGCGCGGCACAGCAGCTGGGGATAGAGCTGGTCTACAAGGATATGTCTGACGAGTTTGATAAGACCGTCATCAGCAATTTCTGCAGCGAATATATGGCAGGCCGCACTCCCAATCCCTGCATCATGTGCAATCCCGAAATCAAATTCAGAGCACTGACAGAGACGGCAGATGAGCTTGGAGCTTATCACATTGCGACGGGACATTATGCAGGTACATTTTATGAAGCCGAAACAGGCCGCTGGTTCATCCGAAGATCCGATAATAAAGCAAAGGATCAGTCCTATATGCTCTACAGACTTACACAGGAACAGATTTCGAGACTGCTGCTGCCGCTGGAAGCATATGCTGATAAGGAAGAGGTAAGGCGAATTGCGAGAAAAGCGGGAATAGATAATTCGGAAAACAAAGACAGCCAGGAGATCTGTTTTATTGACCCGGATGATAATTATCTTGATTTTCTTGTGCGAAAGGGCTGCACGGCACCTGAAGGAGACTTTCTTGATTCCGAAGGACGGGTAATTGGCAGGCACAAGGGCATCTGCAGCTATACAATAGGTCAACGCAAGGGACTGGGAATAGCACTGGGCAGACCCGCCTTCGTAAGCAGAATAGAGCCGGGAAAGAACGCTGTGATCATAGGAGATAATGAAGATCTGTTTTCCTATACAGTGAAATCAACAGGAAATATATTATGTAAACGAGAAAGACATGTTAAAGCCAAGATCCGCTATGCAGCGAAACCGGCAGAGGCTGTTCTGTCATACGGTGATGACGGTATGGTAACGGCTATCTTTGCAGAAGCTCAGAGAGCACCTGCCCCGGGGCAGTCCATCGTGTTTTACCATGGAGATCTGGTGGTTGGCGGCGGTTTTATAAGCATCTGATCGAAACGGAGGGAAACTGAAATGAACAAGGTCAAATTAGGAAATACTGATATATATGTCACTCCTGTGGGGATGGGCGTGCTGACAATAGGATTCACACAGCTTCAGCTTCCGCTGAAGGAAGGAGCGGAGATAGTGAGATATGCCTATGACAGGGGGATAAATCTCTTTGATACGGCACAGTATTATGAGACATATCCTTACATCAGGGAGGCCTTCAGGGATGTAGACCTCTCGCTTGAAAATCCGGACAGACCGGTGATTGCAAGCAAATCCCTGCACAGTTCTTATGAAGAAATGGAGGAGGCGATACATGAATGCCTTGATACGCTGGGCATGAAACAGATCGATATTTTCAAGATGCATGAGCTGAGGGAGGATCCGGACTGGGATAACAGGAGAGGTGCGTGGCAATGCCTTTGCGATTATAAGAAAAAGGGCATTGTCAGGGCTATCGGTGTCTCAACTCATCATATTGATGTTGTGGAAAGAATGGCTGAGGAGCCTGAATGCGATATTGTTTTCCCGCTTATCAATTATGCAGGGCTGGGAATCCGCAGGGGAAGCCGCAGGGGTACAAGTGAAGAAATGGTCGAGGCAATAAAGAAATGCCTTGATGCCGGAAAAGGTATCTTCGGCATGAAAACCTTCGGTGGGGGAAACCTTACGGGGACATATATGAAGGCACTGAACTATGTGAAAAGCCTGGGAGTTCATACCCAGATGGTTGGTCTGGGCAATAAGAAGGAGGTCGATGATCTGATCCTGTTCGCTGAAGGTAAATTGCCGGAGGACTACCAGCCGGATATCAGGCACAAGAAAATACAGATCGACCAGGGCGACTGTGAAGGCTGCGGCATA
>JAUMVV010000100.1 GCA_030529985.1 Bacillota bacterium | reverse complement strand
TTGCAGGGCGACTGCCAAAAGGGCAGCGGCAAAGCGGAGGTAAATATGCTATTAGCTTTTGATGTAGGCAATACGAACATAGTTGTGGGAGTTTTCAGAGACGGTGAAATGGTCACCAACTGGAGACTGGAAACGGATAACCGTAAGAGTGCCGACGAATACGGCATGATAATTCATCAGTTGTTTCAATATGAAAACCTGGAGGTCAGGGAAGTAACGGATGTGATAATATCCACGGTTGTACCTTCCATTCTGTACACGCTCCAGCATCTCTCACAGAAATATTTTGATTCGAGAGCAATCGTAATTGGACCCGGAATCAAAACGGGACTGATAGTAAAGTATGATAATCCGAAGCAGGTAGGTGCGGACAGAATAGTGAACGCTGTCGCAGCACACGCCAAATATGGCGGCCCGCTTATAGTAATAGATCTGGGCACGGCGACAACCTTTTGTGCCATTACTGCAAAGGCAGAATATATCGGCGGCACGATAGCGCCAGGACTGAAAATATCATCGGACGCACTTTTCGAGAAAACCGCCAAGCTTCCAAAGGTAGAATTGGAAGAGCCGGGCAGTACAATCTGCAGGAATACGATCAACTCAATGCAGTCCGGTCTGGTGTACGGTCATATGGGTCTGGTGGAGTTTATCGTGAAAAAGATGAAGAAGGAGCTGATAGAACACTGTGCGGCTGCCGGAGAGCCCATTGCCGAATCCGACATTCAGGTAATTGCAACAGGCGGGCTGGCAACCCTGATCAACAGAGGGGTAGAGTGCATTAACTATGTCGATAAGCTCTTGACTCTGGAGGGCCTGGAAATGCTCTACCGCAAAAACAAGAAATGTAAGAGGCATTTAAGTCAGGAGGAGATAGAGAAGGACGACATGCTCTATGAGGGGAAGCTTTAATATATTAAGATTGAGAGGAATCTCTAATGAAAAGGAAATTCTGTATCGGAAATCTTGAACTGAATAATCCTTTCCTGCTGGCACCTATGGCGGGATTTACCGATAAGTCTATGAGAGCCCTTTGCGCCCGGCAGGGGGCTTCTTTGACATTTACGGAAATGGTAAGTGGCAAGGGGCTCAAATACGGTGACCGCAAGACGCGAAAGCTGCTGGAGCTGGGAGAAGAGGAACTGCCGCATACAGCTCCTTATACGGCTTCCGGCGGCGATTCGGCAGCCCCGGGCAGCGGCGGAGGCGGAAGGCTGCATTTTACCGGTTACCAGCTCTTTGGCAGCGAACCGGAGATTTTAATGTACGCGGCGGAGGAGCTTGCAGCCTGTGAAAATGCAGTGCTGGATCTTAATTGCGGATGCCCTGTGCCGAAGATAGTGAAGAACGGCGAGGGTGCAGCGCTGCTGAAAAATTTAGATCTGTTATATGAATGTGTTGCCGCCATGGTGACAGGTGCCCAGAGGGGAGCAGGTGCGGATTCTGAATGGAATCGTACACCTAAACCTGTAACAGCAAAGATCAGAATGGGCTTCGGGTTTGGAGAAAATGTTGCCGTTGAAGCGGCAAGAGCTGTTGAAGCGGCAGGGGCTGCAGCGGTTACCGTCCATGGCAGAACCCGCATGCAATACTATGAAGGCAAGGCCGACTGGCAGGTAATCGCGGATGTTAAGAAGGCGGTCAACATTCCGGTTATCGGAAACGGTGATGTGAGGACAGGAGCCGATGCTATCCGCATGATGGATGAAACAGGCTGCGATGCCGTAATGATCGCCCGAGGCGCATTGGGAAATCCGTGGATATTTGCCGAGGCAAACTCTCTTTGGGAGGCGGATAGGCACCCGGGGAAGAAGGGCGGAGCTTCGGAGGAAGCACTTGAGCTTCCGGACATTCCTGCTTTAGAAGCTCGGTCAAAGGAAGAGCGTATAGAGATGCTCATCCGTCATATCGAAATGGTGTGTGAAGATAAGGGTGAACGAATTGGTGTGAAGGAGATGAGGAAGTTCGTCGGATATTACACGAGGGGCATGCACGGGGCGACCGCGGTCCGCCGGCAGGCAAACAGCACGGATACTGCCGCTGCGATGATTGAGTTGTTAGAATCGCTGAAATAGATATAGATAAAAATACGCGGTCGTCTCCTGATATTCAGGGACGACCGCTAAATTCTTTTGTACTTATTTTATTGTAAGTTTTCGCACCTGCTTTATTGACGGATTTTGCATCCTAAGT
>JAUMVV010000044.1 GCA_030529985.1 Bacillota bacterium | reverse complement strand
GTGCCGCTGCTGCTGCCGGTACAGGTGCTCCACCTAAATCTTCTACCTCGACTGCATATGTTGTTCCGTTTACAGTGATGTTGTACTTTTTCATTTCTATCGTTTCCTTTCTCTAAAACTTTCTGGTTTCAAGTCGGTCTTCCAAGCCGGATACGCCCCAGGGAGTATTATCTCCGGCAATTCTCTGTATCTTCTTTACAACCAGGTTGTTCGCATTTGCTCCCGTATATGCCGCTACTGCCGCCGCGATGACGGCTACAAGACTATCGTCCGATGCTGCTTCAGGTGCAGGTGTCTCCGCTACGGGTGCAGGTGCAGCTGCTGCAGGTGCTACCGGCTTCTTGTCTGCTTTTTCCATGATTTTGCCCATGATCGCGATAAAAATCCAGATGAGAATCAGTACCGCAAATGTAATGCCGAGTCCCATGATCATGGTAATCAGGGATGCCTGCATCTTAGCTCCGAAGGACAGTGTATGTATAGTCTCCGGATTTGAGAAAATCTCCATTAAACTCATGTTTGAAGTGTCCATCGTGTCACCTCCTTAGAGCGGAATATCGCCGTGCTTCTTAGGCGGCAGAGTTTCCTTCTTGGTCTTCAGCATATCCAGTGCGCTGATTATCCTCTGCCTTGCAGTTGCAGGTTCAATCACATCGTCAACATATCCCAGGCTTGCAGCGTAATACGGATTGTTGAACAGTTCTTCATATTCATCAATTCTCTGCTTTCTCAGAGCATCAGGGTCCTCTGCCGTCTTAAGCTCGGCCTTTACCGATGACATGATATTTACGGCACCCTCGGCTCCCATTACGGCAATCTGTGCTGACGGCCATGCCAGAACCATATCCGCACCCAGCTCCTTGTTGCACATGGCGATATATGCTCCGCCGTATGCCTTCCTGAGTATCATGGTAACCTTTGGCACCGTTGCCTCGCAGTATGCATAGAGCAGCTTGGCTCCGTGTCTTATGATTCCGCCGTGCTCCTGATCCGAACCCGGGAGAAATCCCGGAACATCCTCAAGGGTGAGAACAGGAATATTAAATGCGTCACATCTTCTTACGAATCTTGCCGCCTTGTCCGATGCGTTGATGTCCAGACATCCCGCACCAACTGCCGGCTGGTTTGCGATAACGCCAACCGTTGATCCATCCATTCTGATGAAGCAGGTAATGATGTTCCTGGCGTACATAGCGTTTACATCATAGAACTTGCCGTCGTCAGCGATTCCCCTGATGATGTCGTACATATCGTATGCCTTGTTAGGATTATCAGGAATGATGTCATTAAATTCAGGGATGAGTCTGTTGACATCATCGCTGCACGCGTATGCAGGCGGCATCTCCTTGTTGTTTGAAGGCAGGTAGGTGAGCAGCTCTCTTACTGACAACAGCGTCTCCTCGTCGTTAGCTCCCATGAAGTGTGCCACGCCGGAAATCGTGTTGTGAGTTCTGGCTCCGCCCAGCGCCTCTGAAGTTATGATCTCGCCTGTTACCGTCTTTATTACATTAGGTCCCGTAATGAACATCTGTGATGTCCGGTCAACCATGAAGATAAAGTCGGTAATTGCCGGTGAATATACCGCTCCGCCTGCACACGGTCCCATGATCACGGAAATCTGTGGAATAACGCCTGATGAAATAGTATTATTATGGAATATCTTTCCGAAGCCGGACAGCGGTGCAACGCCTTCCTCGATTCTCGCGCCGCCCGAATCCTGCAGCGCCACCATAGGAGCTCCCATCTTCAGAGCCATTCCCTGTACCTTTACGATTTTTTCTCCATGATATTCGCCCAGCGAACCTCCGCCAACCGTGAAGTCCTGCGCAAAAGCAAATACCAGCCTGCCATCAATCTGGCCGTATCCTGTAACAACGCCATCCCCCGGCATATCCTTCTCAGGCATTCCGTAGAACGGGCATCTGTTCTTGACAAAGGTGTCCATTTCCACAAAAGTGTCCTTGTCAAACAGGATGTCAAGTCTTTCGCGAGCTGTCAGCTTGCCCTTAGCGTGCTGTGACTCGATTCTTTTTTCTCCTCCACCCATTCTCAGATGTTCTTTTTTTTCGAGGAGCTTCTCAAGCTTGGTCATATAATTACGCCTCCTAATAAAATGTATTCCGGATATTTTTACTCTTTCGAGCCGGCACATTTCCCCGGTCTTGTTAAAACTTTGACGCAGAGATAACACACCACAAATACTATATCCCAAACCCCTGACAAATTCAACTGTTATATGCTTGTATACATTATATTTCAAGGCTTGCAGCGAATGCGGCAGGAACGCGAATACAGAGCCGTCAATTTTCGCCTTTGCAAAAAAACAGATGGCAAAATGTCTGTCACCTTGCCATCTTTCTGATTTTCATGTTTTTAGTACGGGAAGTTTCTGTGGAGCGGATACTTGTCAGTCAGCGACTTGACAATTGCTCTGGCCTCTTCCATCCTGCCTTCGTCTTCAGGGTTGTCAATTACCAGCGCTATCGCATCAGTTACCAGCTTCACATCATCCTCCTTGAAGCCTCTCGTGGTCATTGCCGGTGTTCCCATTCTGAGTCCTGATGTGACCATAGGCTTACGAGGGTCGTTAGGAATAGCATTCTTGTTGGTTGTGATGTTAGCTTCGTCCAGAAGTCTTTCCGCCTTCTTTCCCGAGATGTCCTTGTTCAGGAGCTTGACCAGTATCAGGTGATTATCAGTACCGCCGGATACCAGTTCGAAATCGTGTGCGTTCATGCCTGCAGCCAGCGCCTGAGCGTTGTCGATAACCTGCTGCTGGTAGACTTTGAATTCCGGCTGCATTGCCTCGTGGAGACATACTGCCTTGGCAGCGATTATATGCATAAGAGGGCCGCCCTGGAGTCCCGGGAATATTGCTGAATTGATAGCCTTCTTCAGTTCCTCCGTGCAGAGGATCATACCGCCTCTTGGGCCTCTCAGTGTTTTGTGAGTCGTCGTTGTCACGATATCCGCATAAGGAACCGGATTTTCATGGAGCCCTGCGGCAACCAGTCCTGCGATGTGTGCCATGTCAACCATGAGCAGCGCTCCGACTTCATCCGCGATTTCCTTGAAAATCTTAAAGTCTATTGCACGGGGGTATGCCGATGCTCCCGCCACAATAAGCTTAGGCTTGTGCTGTTTCGCCATATCTCTAAGGTTGTCATAGTCTATTTTCTCGTCCTCCCCAAGACCGTATGCGACGAAGTTATATGACTTGCCGGAAATGTTGACCGGGGATCCGTGTGAAAGGTGTCCTCCATTCGAAAGATCCATACCCAGCACGGTATCGCCGTATTCGAGCACCGCCTGATATGCCGCAGTGTTTGCATTCGCACCTGAATGAGCCTGAACATTGGCATGGTCTGCACCGAAGAGCTTGCATGCTCTGTCGATTGCCAGCTGCTCCACTTCATCAACGAATTCGCATCCGCCGTAGTATCTCTTGCCGGGATAACCCTCTGCGTACTTGTTGGTAAGCGCACTTCCCGCAGCCTCCATGATCTCATAGTTCACGAAGTTCTCGGAAGCTATCATCTCGATTTTAGTCTCCTGACGGTTGATTTCCCTCTTGATCGAAGCGGCAACTTCAGGGTCTGCTTTTTCTAAATAGTTAAAATACATCTTGTCTCTCCTTTATTCTAAAAAATTATTTTACTTTTTCAACACACCCATTATACAGAAAATTCCCTCGCTGTGTCAGGTGTTTTTCCAAAAGCGATAAAGTATACAAATATCTGCTGCTCTATTTGAATAAAGCGTTTCAGAAGCACTGCGAAATCCTTTCGGAAGATCCCGGCGGCATTCATATCAGCTTACCGCACGCTCCAGCCGCTTCAGTGCGAGAGCCATCGTAAGCCCCGGGATCACCCTGTTCCCCGTCACCTCCACACCCAGCATCTCATTGATTTTTTTAAGCCTGTACTGAACCGTGTTAGCATGTATATCCATAAGCTCTGCAGTCTTGCCGCTGTTCATTCCCGCGTCCAGCACGAAGGTCTCCAGTGTGTCCAGAAGCTGCCTGCCCTTGTTTTCTCCCAGTTCCCTGAAGGGTTCGAGGAGTTCCACATAATTTTTCTTGACGAAGCCTCCCTGGATCTGGATGTTTATGCAGTTATTCACCAGCGCCATTTCGTATTTTGTGAACACCCTCTTATACGGGAACACGTTCTGCACGATTGTCCAGCTTTCACTGATGAGCTTGTAGCCGTCGCCGGCGCCCTCGATACCGCTCAGCCCGGTCACATGAAAGATCCGCACACCCCTGTTCTCCTTGAGCTCCGCGAAGAGACCGCTGCAGTCCCCCTGCCAGCCCTCCAGTTCAAGGCTCTGCACCGTCTTCAAAATCATGCCGTAGGTTTCATCCTTCTCGGAGATCTTGAGGATTTCCATGTCAGTTCGCTTCTCGAAATCTGCAAAGGCAGCTCCCTCCTTCTCTTTGTCCAGTCCCTTTATCAGGAATACGCTCACAATATCTCCGCCGCTGAGCTTAGCTTCATCCTGAAGCGTATATGCCAGGGACTTGTTGCCTCTGATGAGAGCCTTTATAAACTCAGATTTCGCATCCCTTTCGGGCGTGTATTTCCACATGCCCATAGCCAGCTCGATAATCTCTGCCAGTTTTGTTATCTCACCGGCAGTGTATGAGTCTTCATTATCCACTATGAACATGTAGTACTTGTCTGTTCCTATTTCCACCGGTCCCCAGTAGGTCAGCACGCCGTTGACATCGATCATGGTATAGACCTTGCCGCTGTCACCGACCACATTTCGTTCACGGCCGAGCCTGATGGCATCAGCCACCGTCGCCTTGTGTCTCGTTTCTATTGTGAGCACCGGATTGAAATCCTCGCTCAGTAGGATCAGCTGGAAATCATTGTTTATCGCCGCTTCCTTTACTGCCGACTGAAAGCTGGCATGCTTCTCGAAATTCAGCAGATGGAATATAGTGTTGCTTATCAGGGAGTTGCTGAAATTTTCGCCATATATGACCTCGTCCATCACCTCCGATATGACCTCTGAATATCCCGCCGCAGGGGGCATTTTTATCAGAGTCAGCCCTTCCCTGCGCGCCGCATCGAGTACGCTTTCATCTACATCGAAGTTTCTTTTCCCCGCATTAAACACCGCCAGCGCCGCACAGCCCTTCTTCGCCACCGCCTTCACCAGCGCACACTGTTTTTCGGGATTTTTTTTCACATTCAGGAATCTGGTCAGAAGTATTTCCGTCTTCTCCCCTTCTATCAGGTCGAAATCTTCTTCGTCGCACACATCAAGAACCGAAACCGTTCTGACTTCACCATCAAGACCGCTTTCACCTGCAAGCACTGCCGCACCCTTAAATGCGTCCAGTTCAAGACAGTCCCTAATCGTTACTCTCATTGTGCTCTTCCTTTGTATCATCAATACCTTCTTCGGACACAGGCTCGAACTCCGCGTCTTCCGCCTCTTCATCCGCCGGCTTCCTGTTGAACTCAACAGGCTCAGCCTTTTGTGTCATCTCGTTATAAGTCATGATTCTGGGCTTGAATTTAGCATTCTTCCCCTGTTCCTCGATCATGTCCGACAGCTCATTCAGAGCCTCCTGCCTTCTGTTTTCCGCCTCTGCTCTGGCCTGTGCCTGTGCCTTCTTTCTCTGCTTGACAGCCTCTTTGGCCTCAGCTTTGTCCTTCACCTTCCGCTCTTCGTTCCGGACTTCCATCTCTTCTGCAAGTTGCTCCGGCGTTTTGCTCCCTTCAAAGAGTTTGACAAACTGCTCTCCGTCCAGAGTTTCGATTGCCAGCAATCCCTCTGCCACAGCGGTAAGCTGCTCAAGATGCTCCTCCAGTATCGTCACGGCAGCATCGTATGCTTCCTCCACGATCGCCTTCACTTCTTCATCTATCTCGTTTGCCGTCTCCTCGGAGTAGCTCTTTCTTGCCGTCATCTGGTTGCCCAGGAACACTTCATCGTCGGATGCGTAGTTCACCGGACCCAGCTTCTCGCTGAAGCCGTACTTCGTAACCATCTCTCTGGCAACATCCGTCGCCCTCTGAATGTCGTTTGATGCTCCCGTGCTTATATCATCGAGAGTGAGCTTTTCGGCGACACGCCCACCCAGCAGGTGGATGATCTGCTCTCTCATCTCTTCCTTGGTTCCGTAGAATTTATCCTCTTTAGGGAGAATCATGGTAAATCCGCCGGCTCTTCCCCTCGGGATAATGGTGATCTGGTGAACCGGATCGGTCTTCGGAAGCAGGTGGGCAACCACCGCGTGTCCCGCCTCATGGAAGGCTGTAAGTTTCCTCTCCTCCTCGCTGATCACTCTGCTCTTCTTTTCCGGTCCCGCAATTACCTTGGTAATTGCCTCCTCGATCTCCTCCATTCTTATTATCATGCCGTTTCTGCGGGCAGCAAGAAGAGCCGCTTCGTTGAGCATGTTCTCAATGTCTGCAGGTGTAAATCCCGGAGTTCTTCTGGCCAGCACCTTAGGGTTGACATCTTCACCCAGAGGCTTGTTGCGGGAGTGAACTTTGAATATTTCTTCTCTTCCCGTAATGTCAGGAACTCCTATCACGATCTGCCTGTCAAATCTGCCCGGTCGGAGCAGTGCCGGGTCAAGCACATCCGGTCTGTTCGTTGCAGCCAAGATGATTATCCCGGAATTTTCCGCGAAACCATCCATCTCGACGAGCAGCTGATTGAGGGTCTGCTCTCTCTCGTCGTGACCGCCGCCCAGACCTGCCCCCCTCTTTCGTCCGACGGCATCGATTTCGTCTATGAACACTATACACGGGGCATTCTTCTTCGCCTGTTCGAAGAGATCCCTGACTCTGGATGCTCCCACGCCGACGAACATTTCCACAAAATCCGAACCCGAGATAGTGAAAAAAGGAACTCCCGCTTCACCTGCGGTTGCTTTTGAAATATATGTCTTGCCTGTTCCCGGAGGCCCCACAAGCAGTATTCCCTTAGGAATACGCGCCCCCAGACTGTTGTATTTAGCAGGGTGCTTCAGGAAATCCACAATCTCCTCAAGCTCCTCCTTCTCCTCCTTGAGTCCTGCCACATCCTTGAATGTAATCTTCTTCAGATCCTCTTTTTTCTGTAGCTTTGCCTTGGACTTGCCGAAGGACATCGCCTTGCCGCCTCCGCCGTTCTGCCTCATTATGAACACGAAGAAAGCCACCATGATGGCAATCATAACGAGTGTAGGCAGCAGCGACAGCCAGATGGAATCCTCCTTTGGCGCATTGCTGTCCAGTTTCAGCGTGCCCGCGTCAACCTGCGGCATAATATATTCCTCATAAATGAAGCTTAAATCAACAGCGCTGTTAACATATGCGTATACCGTTTCTCCCGATGTGAGCTGGGCTGTCAGCTTGGTTTCGGTCACATTGATGCTCTCAACTTCATTTGACTTCAGGTGGTTTACCATGGTTGAAGTCTTGATCTGTTTCATTCCGCTCTCCTTGTCGCCGCTGAAGAACCAGAAGAAGCCGAGAACAAGAATGAATATCAGCATATAAACAGTTAAATTCTTGCCTAATCTTCCCTTTTTCAAACTTTATTTCCTCCGTTTTTTGTTGTCAATTAACAAATTTTGTACTATATCTTATCACAAAAGCACCAACGGCACAACAAAAGAAGGCGTTTTTGAGCGCCTCCCATGAACCGCCTCCAAGACCCCGGGGCTCAAGTCCCTGTTCCTCTTCCGTTGCTCTTTTAATCACTGCATTTTTTCGAAATACACCCTTCCTCCGGTGACTATCAGCCGGTATCCGCGGGGAAACTCCACTGTCTTCTTCCCCTGCTTCCTGCCGATTATACTGTCCGCCGCCTCAAGCCGTTCTGCCGTAATATCCCTGTCCAGCCCGATTTCTCCGAAGGCCTTGAAAATTATCCTGTGTCTGACGGCCTTGTGAGTCTCCGCCAGTCCCTGCCGGTCAAGGACTCTCCTTTCCGCTCCGAAGTCTCTGCCGGCTCCGTCCTTCGAAAGCCTGAGCCTGCCATATGCTGCCTCGGTTTCCTTCCAGATAAAGTCCTTATCCTCTCTTGCGATCCCCGCCAAACGGACAAGCCCCTCCTTCAGGTTGCTGTTGTATTTTGATTCTATATACGGGATAAGATCCAGCCTTATCTTGTTTCTGGCATAGATCTCTTCGTCGTTTGTATGATCTCTGACCGGTTCAAGACCGTATTCCAGGCAGTGTTCCTCGATATCCTCACGCCAAACATCCAGCAGCGGCCTTATCACCTTGAAGGCTTTCCCTTCCCGCCGTTCTTCCCGCTCATAGGCGATCCCGGCAAGACCGTCGGTGCCGGTCCCTCTGAGAATGCGGAAGAGTATGGTTTCAGCCTGATCGTTCGCATTCTGTGCCACGGCAATTTTCACCTCTGTCTTTGCCCCTCGCGGTAAAGCCGCCTCGACTTCTTCAGCTACCCTGAAAAAAGCATCGTAGCGCGCCATGCGTCCGGCTTCTTCTCCGGTCATGCCCCTTTCTTCTGCGAGAACATTGCAGTCGACAACGAAGGATGTGCATTTAAGCCCCCGGCTCTCGCACAGGTTTTCCACAAAGACCTGATCTCTTTCCGCCGCTCCCGGTCTGAATTTGTGATTGAGATGAACGGGATGAACGGTCAGCGCCATTTCCTCCGACATTCTGCAAAGCACATCAAAAAGGCACACCGAATCAGGTCCTCCCGAAAGACCTATTACGATGTGTTCCCCCTCTCTTACCAGATTGTGTTCGCTTATCGTCCTGCGAATCTGCTCACTTGCTCTGCTCATTTTCTTTTTCCGGCGCGACTGCCAGCGCAATGGCTACAACCATGACCCCGCAGCCCAAATATTCCATCGGAGTAAGAATCTCATGAAAGCTTATCCACCCTGCGAACAGTGAAAATACGGTTTCTGAACTCAATATTATCGATGCCACACTTGGCTTCGTATATCTCTGCCCCACCATCTGAAGAGTGAACCCCACCGACGCGGAGATAACGCCGGCATACAGTATAGGTATCAGACCGCTCATGCAATTCGCCGGGCTGATGTCCCCCGGCTCGAAGATCAGAGCCGGTACAAAGCTGAAGATGCTTATCATGAAAAACTGGATGGCGGAGAGCTTGGCGATATTCCACACACCTGCCCTATCCACTGAATGGATGTATCCCGCATACGCAAAGGCAGCCAGAAACATCAGAAAATCTCCGAAATTTATGCTTTTGTCGGCGGCGCTCATAGGTCCGGTCATGGTTATGAGAAAGAGCCCCAGCATGGCTATCAGAACCGCAGCCCACACTCTCCTGCCGGGTTTCTGCTTCAGGAAAAGCCCGAAGAGCGGAGTCAGGAAAATGTAGAAGGCGGTGATGAAGGCTCCCTTGCCCACTCCCGTCCAGAGCAGTCCGTACTGCTGGAACATGATGGTTCCTTCAAGAAAAATGAAACACCAAAAGGCCGGCTTTATGGCGTGTAGCGTGTCTGCCTTAGCATCAAAGTCCGGCTGTTCTCCCTTTTTCTTTATGTCCAGATATATGGCGACCGGTATCAGGCATATTCCTCCCAGCAAGCACCTGACTGCGGTAAAGCTCCACGGACCCATGGAATCCATTCCCGCTTTCTGTGCAACAAGGCTGAAGCCCCATATCGCCGCCGCCAGCAACAATAAAAAATTTCCCTTGTTCATGCTCTCATTGTACCATAAAAAGGCGGCAAAGGGGATGTCCTCTTTTGCCGCTGTATTCGCTCATCATCTTTGGCTGCATCTTTGCAGATGTTTTTATTTCTTCCTGCACTTGACTACTCTGTCCCGTCCCGGCAGGTCTTTCACCACCGTTGCCGGGGAATAGAATCCGGAATCTTTTATCATTTTCCTCAACTCTTCTCCCTGGTCGTAACCGATTTCCAAAAGAAGCCATCCTTCCGGCTTTAACCTCTGATGAGCCTGCTTTACGATTGTCCTGTAAAAATCCAGACCATCACGGCCTCCATCGAGAGCCTCTATAGGCTCATGCTTCTTTACCTCTTCCTGGAGCAGGGGAATTATGCTGCTCCTGATGTAAGGAGGATTGGACACTATCATGTCAAACTGCCCGGTCTTCGTTCCCTTCGCTCTTGCTGAGAGACCTTCTGCGGTAACCCTTCTTCCCTCCGGGACAGCATCGAACATGTCTCCCTGAAAGAATTCCACTTTCGCTCTGTTCAGTGCCGCATTTGCGGCAGCCAGCTTGAGTGCCGGCAGGCTGATGTCCGTACCGCTCACGGAAACAGTATCCAGCATCCTGCTCAGGGATATGCCCACACTTCCGCTGCCGCAGCACAGATCCAGAACCTCGAAGCATTGTCGCCGCCTCAGCTTTCTGAAGATTGACGCCTTCTTCATTTCCTCCGCCGCTCTTTCAGATTCCTGCCGTATCGTCTTGACCGCTTCGGTGACCAGCGTCTCGGTATCCTGCCGCGGGATCAGCACATCCGGTGTAACCTTGAACCTGAATCCCATAAATTCCTGTTCACCCGTAATGTGCTGCAGCGGGATCCTGCTCGCTCTGCGCTCTATAAGCTCCAGGTATTTCTCCTCAACATCCTTGTCCGCCTCCTCTTCCTTGCGCAAAAACATGACGACCTTGTCGCAATTGCACGCGAAACAGTACAGCTCTTCCGCATCGATTTTGGCATCCATCACCCCTGCCTTTGCAAGTCTGTATTCTCCTTCTTTTATTAAAATTCTTGTCTTCAAGTCTTCTCCTTTTTCGTTATAGTCGGGTACCCTGCCCCTGAGTTTACGCCCTCGCTGTGTGTCTTTTTCCCGATTCCCGGCTCATCCCCAGCTGTGCGGATATTCGTGTCTGCTCTCCGGCCATGCTCCTTCCGGCAGCTTGCGGACGGTGTATTTCCTCGGCTGTGTATCGTCGCAGACCGCATTTACCGCCGCTATCGCCACCTCCAGCATCTGAGTGTCAGGCTCCGCTGTTGTGATTTTCTGAAGCCACAATCCGGGCATGCTGAGTATTTTCACAAGCCGGTTGTCGCTCCTCCCCGCCCATTTCAGGAGCTCGTAGGACAGCCCCGCCACAACAGGCAGCAGCAGAATGCGGGTGACGATTCTAAGCCAGAGTACCGGCCAGCCCAGCAGTACATGACATGCAAAAGCAATAATGAATACGAACATGAGAAAGCTGGTTCCGCATCTCGGATGGAGTGTTGGGTACTCTCTGCAGGCTTCAACCGTAAGCTGATTGATTTCCGCCTCTCCTTTTTCATTCTTCGGCAGATTCTCGAAGGCATGGATCGTCTTGTGTTCTGCTCCGTGGAACCTGAAAACACGCTTGATGTCCGGCATAAATGAAATCGCCCAAACATATGCGACAAAAAGTGCGATCCTCAAAAGACCCTCGATAAAGTTTATCCAGAGCACATTTGCCGTCACAAGTTTCGCCAGCGATGCTACCCATGTGGGCAAAAGGATGAAAATGCCTATTGAAAAGGCCAGCGCTATGGCCACTGAGGAATAGATAAGGAAGTTCCAAAATGCTTCTGATCCGAATTTTTTCTCTACCCACAGCTCGAATTTTGTCTTTTCGTATTCCTCGTCATCGAATTCTTCCAGCATACCGGCTGAGTCCATCAGGGTTTTGCATCCGTACACGAGAGAATCAACAAAAGCCACCACTCCGCGGACAATGGGAATCTTCATCCACCTGCCGTAGCTCGGCGTCTTCTTCGTCTCTATTTCTATATTTCCGTTCGGGAGACGCACGGCCAGTGCCGTCTTCTTTTCTCCCTTCATCATGATGCCTTCCATTACGGCCTGCCCGCCCATCTTTGTCGGGCAGGCATCCTTAATGAAAATCTTCTTTAGATCCATTTCCCCCAACCTTCTGCCTCCGCTGTCCATCGGCTGTAAATTTGCTGCGTATCGACTGCGGGTCTGCCGTATGCTTCCCGCAAGCTCTCCGCGTGTTAATATCCTGCGGAATTATCTGAACCGCATTTTCTGAATTACTTCTATGAATGTTGCGTTATCCTTTGTCATCTGCAGGTTATCCAGGATCGCTTCTGTAACCTCGATGTTTTCCCTGTTTCCGAGAGCTCTTCGCATCGTCCACACCGCCTGCACTTCATGCTGATTCATCAGCAGTTCTTCGCGGCGTGTGCCTGACTTGCTCAGGTCGATTGCCGGGAATATCCTCTTTTCTGAAAGCTTTCTGTCAAGGAAGAGTTCCATGTTACCGGTTCCTTTGAATTCTTCATAGATAAGGTCATCCATCCTGCTTCCTGTCTCAACCAGTGCTGTTGCCAGGATGGTAATACTTCCTCCTTCTTCCAGTTTTCGTGCTGCACCGAAGAATTTCTTCGGCTTGTGGAGAGCTCCCGGATCAAAGCCGCCGCTTAAGGTTTTTCCCGATGGCGGCACCACCAGATTGTATGCTCTGGCCAGTCTCGTGATGCTGTCCAGAAGGACAACTACATCTTTTCCCTGCTCGGCAAGTCTCTGGGCCCTGCCGTGAACCATTTCTGCCACTTTCACATGGTGCTGAGGCAGTTCATCGAATGTTGAATATATTACTTCGCTCTTTTCGTTGATCAGACTGCGTTTGAAATCCGTCACCTCTTCCGGTCTTTCATCGACGAGAAGAACTATCATTTCCACTTCCGGATAATGCTTCTCAATGCTGTTTGCAATTTTTTTCAAAAGCACCGTCTTTCCCGCCTTTGGCGGAGCGACGATAAGGCCTCTCTGCCCCTTGCCGATTGGAGCGATAAGGTCAATTATCCTTAGCGACAGTTCCTGTCTGCCATCCTCCATCACCAGTTTCTCATAAGGGAAAACCGGCGTCAGGGAGCTGAAGTCCGGTCTCCTGATCGCAGCTCCCGGTTCCTCGTCGTTCACGCTTATCACATAGAGCAACGCTCCAAATCGGGCATCACCTTTAGGTGGTCTGCATATTCCCTTAACCTTGTCCCCTGTCTTCAGGTTGAATCTTCTTATCTGGGCAGGAGCAACATATATATCCTTTTCACTGGTCAGGAAATTGTTGAACCTGAGGAAGCCGAATCCGTCGTCGGCCATATCCAGAATGCCTTCCGCTTCGTATCTGTCGTCCTTGTCAGGCACCACCCGGTTCGGCACCTTGTCACCCCGGGTGATGCGTGTGCCCTTTCGCTTCGGCTTTTCTTCGGTGTCGTCTTCATGTGCGGCAGGGTATACGGTCGTGTCTTTATGTTCGGCAGTCTCTTTGTATGCTGAGGTGTGTGCGGCAGTCTCTCTTTGTGCCGCCGGGCGTACGACCGTATCCTCCTGAGTCGCGGTGCGTGCAGCATTGTCCTCGTATGCTGCAGCGTGTGCGGTCGTGCCCGAACCTTCCGCCCCTCCCGCATCTGCCGGAACCTTTTCTCCGGCAGGTGCTTCTTTAGAACGCTTGTATTTCCTTGCCTTTGGCTTCGCCTCCGGCTCTGTAGCTGCCTTTGGCTTTGCATCTGCCTCTG
>JAUMVV010000099.1 GCA_030529985.1 Bacillota bacterium | reverse complement strand
CAAGGCCCTTATAGGGCCAGTGCAAGCCACCCGCTATGCGGGTGGTCTTGACTTTAAGCGTCTGGCTCGTCGCTGACTACGATCTTGAATTTTATCACGCCGAGTTTGGTTTCTTCTTTGCACTTGGTACAGTATAAGGGGAAATTCAGAAGTACGGTGTCCTCATAAATCTTGATCTTCGTCCTGGCTCCACACTTGGGGCATGGGAGCCAGAGGTATTCTATCTCTTGTTTTTTGTTCATATCACTTTAAGATATGGTATATGCGGCTTCTGTTTCCCCGTTGGCGCTGTTGTGGATGACTTGAAGAGAGATTTCTTGAATGTTGTCCACATCTACCAGCCGATTGAAGGTAATCTGCAAGACCCCACGATCCTCCGAATCAAGCACCGCACTCATATAATTTACCATATCGGAGCTTTTAACCACATATCTGCTGCCATTGCTAAAGGAAATGACGAGTTCCTGCACGAGATATTCCTCATACTTACCATCATTATACGCGTCGTTGAAGCACAGCTTCATTCCAACAGGAGAAATCCAAACCGTTAGGCCATCCACAGTATAACCGACGGCGGGGACTCGTTCCACCGCAGGGATTGTAATCTCAGATTCCTCCTGGCTATTGTCTCTGGAATATAAGCCAAAACGGAGAATGATATCTTCATCCGAAGCGAGCGGTTGGGCGGGAGTTATGCTATAAACAAAAGAAATATGGGTTTCAGAATATCCCTCTGCAACAGCGTGATCATGACTTGAAATCAGTGTTCCCTTGCTACCTTGAATGGAATAACCAAACCAAGGCTCTGGAACCACATCCCCTATAAAGCCCCCTTCAGGGGTCAGGCCGTGACCTCTTGGATTGTCGATATCTACCGTAACAGCTCCGTTGCCGTTTTCATCTACCGTAACATCGCGTACCGTAAAGGTATAATCGCCCAATTTGACGCTCTGTCCTACGGCGGAGACATAGGTGCCAATCAGTTCTTCTGCACGTTCCTCCTCCATATCCACGCGTTCCTCCGCGGGATAGTGTTCAACGGTGATGACATTTCCCTCAGGGTCTATAACATCAAACGACTTTGCCTCGTGCCCCGGCACACCTGTACCAAAAGCGTTATGGAAAAAGCCACTATGAACACCAATTGCGTAGGCGGTTGCTCCCAGACCCAAAATTAACGCCGCCGCCAGGGCAAAGGTAACAATGCGTTTCTTCCCCAAGTGTCGTCTCCCTTTTTCGGTCTTGTATCCAAGCATGGAACGAGCACTTTCTATATGATCATCCCTCACGTCGTTCAATGCGAACATAGTTTTTTCGCTATTCAGCATAGCCCTTCCTCCTTCAACTGTTTCAATAGTTTCTTTCTAGTCCGATGCAGCATGGATTTAATCTTGCTTTCCGTAAATCCGCTCTTTTCCGCTATTTCCGAGATTGATGCGACATACCAGTATCGGCTGAGAAATACATCCCGCTCGGTTTTGTCCAACGCGTCAAGCAAACGCCGTATCTCCCGGTTTAGCTCTTTAATCTCAAGCTCTTTTTCTGTGTCAATACCGGAGTCCAAAGTCTCGGCGAGCTCGTCCAATACAGCAGGCAACTCTCCGCCACCTCGCTTGAGACTATTATCCTCACGCAGCCGGTTCAAGGACAACCAACGAGTCAGCTTTGCGAGATAAGGTGCAAGATGGCTTGGTCGATGGGACGGCATGGAATTCCACGCTTTCATGTATGTATCATTGACACATTCATCAGCATCGTCACCATTTGCCAGAATATTGAACGAAATCGCACGGCAGTATTTACCATATTTGGCTGCGGTTTCTGAAATAGCGTCCTCGGAGCGCGCCCAATAAAGATTAACGATTTTTGTATCGTCCATGTTTGTGTCTCCCTTCTGAGGTCCCTCACTTTAATTGAAACGGTTTGTGAGGAAAAGTTGCGGAAACGGAGAAAAAATCTTCTCGATATCCTTCATTCTTTATGGATTATAGCAAGAGCTTATAACGAATGCAAAAGTTGGTGTTATATTCCGCAAGTTGGATCGTGAAAAAGCCTTCCAAATAAATGTGTCTCACGGTGAGACACATATACAGCTTTTCCTTTATCAACTCCCACGCCTTGTTTGCCAGCAGAACCGCCTGGCGGATCTTGAACCGAACCAGATTGTGCGGACAGCACAAAAAAGACCCGAGATGTAGGAGAAT
>JAUMVV010000098.1 GCA_030529985.1 Bacillota bacterium | reverse complement strand
GGCGCAGCCTTCTGATGCTTTTTCGGCCATATCGGTGCAAATTGCACCATCAGAATGCATTTTAAACCGTGAATTTTAAAAAGTGCACAAACAACTGATTTATACGGGTAGATCCTGCAGGTATTTCCACTGCTGCATATGCAGTTACAGTATTTCCTCCAGTATTTCTACTGTTGTACACACAGCAGGGGCACATATGGTTTTCATAAGACCCTTCTCTACAATCTGCGCTTTCTGCTCCGGCACTGCCGGATTCAGACCGCCCAGAAGTTCAATGCACTGCGTATCGCCGACCTGAGCTCTGAACTCGTCCAGAAATTCCTTCTTCTTGCCGTTGAACAGTTCCATTTCCTCGGTTTGTCCGGGTTCAAAATTTCCATATTTGCAGCCGATTGCCATTAAGGCTCCGGTGACACAACCGCAGGTTCCACCCAATCCCATTCCGCCGCCAAAACCTGCACCTATTTTCTTCGCTTCTGCTTCGGAAAAGCCTATCTCTTCAGCTACTGCACTGAACACCTGCATACAGCAGTTGATTCCCTGACCGAAGTTGTCGAATACGGCATCATTCTCTAATTTCTTTACCATTACTCTACCTCCCATTGATCATCTCTGTCACTGATTTACTCCATATGTTATAACTTGCATTGATATGAGTGTACGATACCACCGGCCGAACTCATTGTACATTACAGAGCTCTCCGTGATAAAACAGGACACATCATCTCGTATGCTGTCAGCACCATGAACACCTTTTGACCTCACAATCATTCTATACTACAACCTGTCATTATTACAAGAAAAACCGGAGGCATATCACATGACATTCACATTCACATGACGACACAGCAGCTTTTTGAAATATTGCGAGACAGATTCATTTCCCTCGACTGTGTGAAAGCTCTTACGGATTCAGAAGAAAAAAAATTATGTTTTACGGAACGACTATTTCCGGTGCCGCCGAGCTGTTAGACCTTGAGCGGCTGTGCTTTGCAGATGCAAACGGAAGAACCCGGTGCTGACATCTGAATATTCCATATCCTCTGCATCATCCCTTATGCAGACCAAATAGGATGTAGAGAACCGTTCCCACCAGATTTAACAGTGCGAAAAAGCAGTAAACTCCGGTCGCCCCGAAAGCATCAAGAAGAATTCCTCCCCCGAGCTGGCACAGAACCGTGCTGATATTACTACCTACAATATAATAGGCGGATATCGCGAGGCTGCTGCAGCCCTCCGGAGCATAAAGCGCCGCACATCGGACAAATTCCACAAGCAGTATGCCATTCACTGCCCCCTGAGTGAAAAACAGGGCGAGAAGGATCCACCAGGGTAGACCCATCCCGTAAAGGCCGAAGCGCACCGCCGATATGATCATGGCGACCGGAACAATCTTTTCAACGGTGAATCTGTCCGACAGTTTTTTACTCCATGCCATGAATGGAACTTCGCTTCCTACCATAAGGAGCATGCACAGACCCACTCCTGCAAGTGTCCCCCCACCCTCTAAATAAAGGAAGCTGAAATAAGTATTGTTGGCAACATTTGTACCTCCCATGAAAAAAGCACATATGATTATCTCTATTACCCGTCTGCTCTTGAACAGATCTCTGTATTTCCTGCCCCTTTCCGTGTGCATCTCCGGCTCTGCAGGTGAACTTTCCCGGTATCCCCTCCGGAGCATTACCAAGGCGGCAATCGTAAGTGCGAAACAGATTTCATACATACCGAAAATAATTTTAAGAGATATTGCATCGGCCAGCCGCCCTGCAATCAAAACCCCGAGTGCGAAGCCTGCGGCGCCCCATGCCCGCTTCGCTCCGAAATTGTCATACTGTCCGAGAACAGTATACGAATCCACAAGGGACATCACAGGTGCCTGAAAGAAATACATCGCACTGTAGATAACCAGCACCGGCATCATAGATGCGGTAAACATAAGCGCATTATTTAATGCGATGGCACCCAGACAGAGCAACACTATTACGCCTGCCTTTGCAGAAGCTCTGTTATATATTCTTCCCCACAGTGCCACCGCGAAAATCGCAGCCAGGGTTCCCGCAGCCGTCACCGTGCCTATACCGGCACCGTCAAGCCCGGTAGATGCGAGGTACTGTGCGACAAGAGGCGTGAAGCTCCCTATCGCCATATGTAAGTGTAAAATAATCATTGGCAAATAACAAAAAATAACAGAAGGGCGTGATG
>JAUMVV010000043.1 GCA_030529985.1 Bacillota bacterium | reverse complement strand
CAACGACCATGTGAGTGAGCGTGTGTTCATGCTCAGCAACGATGTGTGCGGCGTATATTACCTCACGGATTACGGTCAGCTTATAATCATGGCATATTCCGTGGAGGACGCCGCCCTCCTGGAGGCAAGGCTTGCTGCCGGTCCGCTGGGGCAATATATAATGCCGGTGGCTCGCTATGAATTTCCGGAGCCTGTCTTCTTTGAATTTATAAACAGCGGATTTGAGGATTTCGAAGATTTCGTGGGTGTGTGACAGAGCTATAACTTCACGCCCCCGTGAACATAGAAGTAATGCCGGATATTGCACGCTTTTAGTTTTTTTATTGAGATTTTGAGGACTTAACGAACATATGAATACTACTGTTTTGAAAGAAAAAATTGAGCAATTCCTTGATGAAACCATGGATCTGAATGACCTGCCGGGTCTCGCCGTCGGAGTATCTATCGGCCTTGACGGTGACTGTGCCGGCTCCGGATACTCGCAACACTCACATCCAGGCTTCAGCTTCACCGGCGCACGGGGCTACAGAGATTATGACTCCGGGATCCCTCTCATGCCCGATGACATATTTCATTGTGCTTCTCTATCAAAGCTTTTCACTTCTTCGGCCATCATGAAGCTGGTCGAAGCCGGTTCATTAGGGCTCTACGACAGACTCTCCAACATTCTGCCCGACCTGAAATATGGAAGCTCCGGTAATGACGCACCTATCGGCGATTGGCGATTTGGAGAAATACGTCTCTGGAATCTGCTGACACATACCTCCGGTCTGGGGGATCTGAGCTGCTACGGGTGGGATAAGCCTGTTACGGACAGCGATGCATTGCGCCGCTATGTCTACGAATCTCCGGATACGACAGCTTTACCCATGCTCCGGTCTCCCCAGGTGAATCCGGAGTATTACGGTGTTCCTGAAACTGATGCAGAGGGAAAGCCTCTGCTCGACAGCAAAGGCAATCCTGCACATCTGTTCCGCTACAGCAATGTTGCCTATGAAATACTCGGACAGATTGTCGCCGAGTACTCGGACAGGATGCCCGGTGCAGATGGTAAGCTTTCCTATGAGGATTTCGTTGCCCGTTATCTGCTTGAACCTGCAGGTATGCACTCCTCTACGATGAAAACTTTTGAGAGATGTGATTTTAACGATGCAGATGAACGAAATACATGCAGTATGGTTGCTCCTTATGAAAGGGCTTCTGATCGCTCCATTGTTCCCGTAAAGCATTATCCTTATACGCGGCAGCACGCTCCAAGCTCTACCCTGACATCTACTCTCTCAGATCTTCTCCGTTGGGGTCGCGCTCATATATCGAGTGCCTCCGGTAAAAGAGAGCTGCTGTTCAGCAAAGAGACCTACGATTCTATATGGCGCGAATACGCCACGATCCCTAACAACGGAGAGAAGATGGGACTGGGCTGGTTCATGCGCCGCCAGAAAATGTCAAGAACTGATCCCGGATCCCCCGTTCAGATTCTGTACGGACATGAGGGTTCAGATGACGGCTTCCGTGCCAGTTTTTGGATATGTCCCCCACTTGAAATCGTAACCGCGGTGCTTTCCAATATATCTAATGCGCCCGCCAAGAAGATAAACAAAAGCCTCTTCGAGCTGGCATGTGATGCACTGAGATAGCTCTGTCACCTTACCGATATACCCGCCTCCGCCGGACAATGCTACCTCTATGGGATATTAAAAAGCACCGCACTAATCGCACCGGCAGGGCGGCTTGCCGACGACCTGCTCCGCCGGACAAACCCCTCGCCTGAAGCCATTGAAAAGCGGTGTGCCTCCGCACCATTATGAGGGCAGGGCATCACCGCTTTTGTTATTTGTTCAAATATACCAAGTCAGCACCAATATTCTAAATTTTCTTTGCAAAGCCCTGACTGAAATCCGCTTCTTCAGGCTTAACGATCTTAGTCTTCTTTACCAGCTTGTAGATTACCAGAAGAAGAACAAACGCTATAGCACCGATATAAGCTACCATGAAGCCAAGCAGGGTAAATTCTTTATTCACGAAGAACTGTCCGGCCACTACTATCACGCAGAGAACCATCGCGATGATCGGTCCAAGCGGGAATAATTTTGCCTTGTACTTCAGCTCGTTGAGAGTATGTCCCTGTGCAATAAAGGCCTTCCTGAACTTGTAATGGCTCACTGCGATTCCGAGCCACGCAATGAATCCTGCCACACCCGATGCGTTTACGAGCCACAGGTAAACTGTTCCGTCTCCAACCAGTGAACCCATGAATGCTGCCATTCCGATTATTGTGGTAACTATCAGTGCATTGACCGGCACCTGTCGCCTATTCACTTTAGCGAATATGGATGGTGCCTTGCCTTCAACCGCCATAGAATAGAGCATTCTCGTAGCAGCATACATTCCTGAGTTTCCGCAGGATAGCACGGATGTCAGGATAACGGCATTCATAACAGAAGCCGCTACCGCGATGCCGGCTCTCTGGAATATGAGCGTAAACGGACTCACTGAAATGTTTTCTATCCCTGTCTGCAGCAGGTTAGGATCATCATACGGCAAAATGAATCCAATGACGATAATTGCTCCTATATAAAAGAGCATGATTCGTATGAATACGGTTTTGATCGCCTTAGGTATGCTCTTTTCAGGCTTTTCCACCTCACCTGCAGTGATGCCTATAAGCTCTGTTCCTTGGAAAGAGAACCCCGCTATCATGAAAATACTGATAATTGCTGCAAATCCTCCCGGGAACGGAGCCTCACCTTTCACCCAGTTGCTCACACCCGGGGAAGTTCCTCCCAGAATGCCGAATATCATCAATACTCCGACGATGAGGAATATGATAATCGTCAGCACCTTGATTCCCGCGAACCAGAATTCACTCTCTCCGTATGCTCCGACTGAGAAATAGTTCAGCAGGAACAATATGGCCAGGAACAGCACACTCCAGAGCAATGAGTTTGAGTCCGGCAGCCAGAATTTGATAACTATGGCTGCTGCCTCCAGCTCTGCCGCGACTGTGATTGCCCAGTTGTACCAGTAGTTCCAGCCCAGAGCAAAGCCGAGAGCCGGATCTACGAATTTAGTGGCATAGGTTTCAAATGAACCTGTTACCGGCATGTAGGTGGACATTTCTCCCAAACTCGTCATCAGGAAAAAAACCATAAGCCCTATTGCGCCATAGGCAACCAATGCTCCGCCCGGACCCGCTTCATGCAGCGATCCTCCTGTGGCAACAAACAAGCCGGTGCCTATCGCTCCGCCGATGGCAATCATATTGACATGCCTTACCTTCAGCGCCCGTTTAAGACCGGCATCTTCTTTTTTTTCTGTCATCATAATCTCCTCCTTTTACAATAAACTTAAATTTAATGAATCCCTTTTTATGCGCCCCCTATCTTTTCCCGGGGCTTACATCCTTCCCGGCAAAAATGTTGCTATCTGAGGGAATAAGATTACCAAAATCAGTGCCAATATCTGCAAAAGAACGAATGGAACAATACCTCTGTATATATCCGTCAATTTCACATCTGCAGGCACGATACTCTTCAAATAAAACAGGTTGAATCCAAACGGAGGTGTCAGGTAAGCCATCTGCAGATTCAGCATAAACAGCATCGCAAACCACAGCGGGTCAAAGCCCAGCATAGCGATGATCGGCAGGTACAGCGGTGCCGTGAGCGTGATGATAGCATAATCATCCATAAGCATCCCCAGCAGGAAATTGATCAGCATAATTATCAGCAGAACGGAATAACGCCCGCCCGGCAGGCTGTCGGCTATATCTCCCATGATAGTAGCGGCTCCCATATAATTGTATATAGTGTTAAAGGTGCCGGCTCCTATAAGTATCCACAGTATCATTGCCGTAAGTGAAAGAGTTCTGCTGAGCGCATCGCTCAAAACCCTTGCTGTAAGTTTCCTCTTTAATATCGTGATGACCAGTGTGCCCATGGCACCTATCCCTGCCGCTTCCGTCGGTGTTGCTGCGCCGCTGTATATCGAACCTAAAACCAGAACAATCAATAACAGTGGGGCAACCAATGCCCACAGCAGTCTGAATTTTTCCTGCCATGTTGCCCTATCGTCTGCAGGAACGGGAGGTCCGAGTTCAGGTTTTATCCTGCAGACGATTGCTATATATATGATATAGATAGTTGCGCAAAGTATTCCCGGCAATATACCTGCCGTAAACAGCTTTCCAACTGACAATCCGGTGGAAAAACCGGACAAAATAATCATCGGAATGCTGGGCGGAATGATAATTCCCAAAATGCCTCCCGCAGCCACACTGCCAACGGCAAGATGTTTGTTATATCCGCGGGAAAGCATCGAAGGAAGCGCGATCAGACCCATGCTGATTGTGGCCGGTCCGCTGCCTCCGCTCATGGCTCCGAATATAGCGCAGATAATGATTGTTCCCATGGCAAGGCCTCCTTTTAGGCTGCCCATCCATTTATACATCATCTCATATAGGTCATCCGCCATCCCGGACTTCTGAAGCAGACTCGCCATCATTAGAAACATGGGAATAGCCAGATAATTGTCCGTGGTGAAGGTGCTGTATGCCGAATTTGCTACCATCATCAAACCCGGCGAACCCCATATCATCAGAGCCGTTATAACAGAGACCGCACCCAAGCCAAAGGCTACCGGAATTCCTGTAAAGAGCACTATAAGCATGATCAATATCAGGACAATAAAATAAACAGGACTCAACTCAATCCACTCCTTTCGTTTTCGCATATGAGCAGCCATTAATTAAGAGTTTTGTACTCTTGTTCTTCGCCGGTAATGAGCAGTATAATATCCTTAAAAAGCTTCGCTATCCCCTGCAACAGGACAAGTACAGCTCCCACTACGACAGCAACTTTCATAGGGTATATGGGAGCCCCCAGCGCTGTAGTCGAATGCTCCATATGCTCACAGGATGATATGGCAAGCTCGCTGCATTTCCATATCATGATTGCGATAAATATGAAAAATAAGACGGATGTGACAATATCAAGGACTGCCCTTATTTTAGAACTCAGGATTGAGTAGATGACATCTACCTTCACATGCCCGTTGACCATCAATGTGTACCCCCCACCAAGGGCACCTATATAAAGCATTGCATGTTTGCACATTTCAAATATCCATACTGTGGGACTGTCAAAAACATAGCGCGCAATCACATCTATCGTAAGCGTGACAGCCATATACAATAAAAGGAATTTGACCGTATTCCCTATAATGCAGTTCGTTTTTTCTATTAAATTTACGGCACCTCGCAAAATTTCCATCCTGATTCCGCCTTTCATGCAGCGGTACAAATTACAAAAATTACAAAGCTATGCTTCCCTATTATCTGTGGGGTAACTTAAAAATGCTCCACAGTTCCTGTCACAGTTGTCTGCTATTTCTTGGATTTGTACCATTCCTTTACTATATCGAGACCCTTGGCCGCCTCAGGATTCTCATCTGCAACCTGCTTTGCAGTAGCAAGACCTGCATCCTGAAATGCCTTTAATGTCTTATCATTGAGTTTCAGTATCTTTACGCCGCTGTCTTTAGCAAACTTCTCAGCATCCTCATCAGCTTCTATACACTTCTCGGTGATCTCCGGATAAACCTTCTCCATCGCTTTGTTTATATCTTCCTGCATTTCTTCGGGAAGAGCTTCCCATGCATCCTTATTGACGATGAAGTTTACATATCCTGAACCGCTTGGCGGCTGCGCAGTAACATAATCCACTACCTCGCAAAGCCCGCTTCCCTTCAGTTCCGCAAATGTGAATATACAGCCATCAACCGTTCCCAGTTTGATTGCCTGATAGATTTCTCCTCCGGTTATTGATGAAACCGGCGTTCCCCCGAGGTTTTTTACGAAATATGCCCAACTGGAAACGGCTCTGATCTTCTTCCCTTTAACGCTGTCTACAGACTTTATCGGGAAGCTTGTCATCATGGCATATTTCCCATTTGGAACAGGCATACCGTAATAGATGTTTTCTTTATCGTATTGATCTCTCAAATAGTCCAGCAGACCGAACTCATAATAGGTTTCATACATTTCCATTTGGTTCTCCCAGTAGTATGGTATTCCCTGTTCGGCATATGCAGCAGGCACAATAACCCCCGTATCACCGGCCGTTGACATCGCACATTCAAACATACCCTTGGACACAGAGGCCGGTGCCTGTTCCGGCTCACATATAGCTCCCGGCTGATACACTTCAATCTGAAGTTTGCCGTCAGTTGCTTCTTCAATAGCCTCTACAAGCATAGGCATTTGTATATCCCATGTCTGATCGCCCGGACCGTAGCTGTTCTGCAGTTTCCATTTAATCACATCGCCGTCTGAACTGCCGGCAGAGTTGCCATTGTTGCCGCATGAAGTCATCGTCACTGCCAACACGCTGCAAAGCAGCGCAACCAAAAATAACTTCTTCATTTAATCCACCTCGCTTTCTGTTTTTCTCTGTTCTCCCGATTTTTCTCATTTTTATCTCCATACCGGGCTTGGAAGATCCCGGCAAAAATGAACAGTATCGTACATTCTACTGTCAATCGCTACAGTTCGTATTTTTTCTTTTTCCTCATCAGCTGTGACTGGCTGATCCCCAATGCTCGTGCCGCAGCCCGAGTGCTCCCTTCTTCTTTTAAGGCCTTCGCGATTATGTCTCTCTCGTAATCACCCATGGTCGCATGCAGTCCTCTCTCGCGAAGTTCTATGTTCTCGTCATCTGCCCCGGCGCTGTCGGAAAACCGGTTCTTTATCGCCAGAATGACATCATTTTCCATAATCATATTTTCTTTGACATTTACCACAAGCCGGTGGATCACATTATCAAGCTCACGCACATTTCCCGGCCATATATACCGTTCAAGGGTTTCTTCCCCATCCCGTCCCAGGCTTTTGTTCGTGCTGTACTGTGCGTTATATTCTTTTAAAAAGCTGTTTGCGAGGCAAATAATATCATCCGGCCGCTCCCGCAGAGGCGGCACATGTATCTCGCATACCGACAACCTGTAATACAGGTCTCTTCTGAATTCCCCCCGGCTGACGAGTTCTCTCAAAGGAACATTGTTGGCACATATGACCCGCACATCAACATTGATCGGCTTTTCGCCGCCTATCCGGTAAAACTGCTTCTCCTGCAATACACGCAGTAATTTTCCCTGCAGATTCAATGACATTGTTCCTATCTCATCCAGAAAAAGGATGCCGCTGTTTGCCATCTCGAAATACCCCGGTTTACCGCGGCTGCCGGCACCTGTAAAGGAATTGGGCTCATACCCGAAAATCTCCGATTCCGCCAGGTTCTCATGTATGGTGGCACAATTAATCTTGACGCATGGGTTGAATCTCCTGCTGCTGTTTTTGTAGATGACCTCAAGAATCTTTTCTTTGCCGACTCCCGTCTCCCCCTCTATGATCACATTGCAGTCATAGCTGGCTATGTTGAGCACCTCTGTCAGCATTTGCTTCGTTTTCTCGCTGCCAAACATGAATCCGTCCACACGCTTCATTTTCTTTTCCATCATCATGTCCGAAGCCGTTATCGGAAGTTGCCTGATCAGCTTGTTTGAATCATAGATGCGTTCAACTTTGCTGATGTCCGGCAATATGCTCTTGACCAGCTCTTCCGTAAACTCTACAAAACCTTCCGTAAATTCCTCTATTGCTATCATTTCCAGATCCTTGCCAAGCGATTCCGCAAACAGAACAGCTGTATTGAAATTGCTGATCAGACTTGTGAAGAACACTTTCCCCTTATCTTTTGTGAGCATTACGCTCAACACCTCGCCGCCCAGCATGTTGGCGCAGTTAATGCTCAGGTCAAACTCCTGCGGCTCCATGTCGCTGAAATATTCAAAACTCTCCGTATGCTGAAGTATGTCTGTAAAATAGAGATTATCCACATACGGATCCAGAACATCATTGATATCCTTCTTATTTAAATTCAGCATGCAGCCCTTATCCATAACCGCGATGACATAGCCCTCATCTTTGACCGCTCTTCTGGCGACCGCTGCATAAAGAAGTATATGAAGCAGACCGTCGCCAAGTATGAGTATGCGCTTGGATTTACGCATAAGCATGAAAGCTTTTTTCAGTGAGCCGACTTCATCCATTGCTATAAGGGTGTAAGGGATTTCCAGATTTTTGGGAACCGGTCTTACTGTCGAGCTTCCGAATACCACCGCAAACCCCTTAACTTTAATCTGGGCATAATTGAAGTCTATCTCAACTACCTCTTCCAGATACAGGGGTATCGAAGTGAGTGATGTCGTACATATAACCTTGTCTCCGGGTTTAAGCCCGCCTTTGTTATTATATTCTCTTCCTATTTCATCTACAGTTCCGAAGCATATGCCGGCACTGTCCGTAATAGGGTTATGCATCTTTCCGCGCTTTTTGACGAGTTCCTGTATCTTATCGCCGATAAGCTTCTTGTCATAATTGCATTCATTGCACAGCTGTCTGAAATTCCATTCCTCGATCTTTATCGTATCGACTCTGATTCTCATCTCCTTATCGGAAATGCTGTGGCTGTTATCAAGTTTCCATGCCGCTGTCGGGATATAGCCTTTAGGTTCTAAAACGCGTTCACCGCCAAAGTTATATACCATGGGACACCTCCGTCAGTTCTGCTTCGGACTCCTGAAAGAACTCCACCAGATCTTTGCTCAATTCCACAAGATGATAGCAGCCCTCCGAACGGCCGAAGATCTCCACCAGCTCCCCCTTCGTCAGCCTGAAGATATTCCTGCCAAGAAGTTCGCCGCTGTGAATGTTGTTATCGAAGCAACATTTTCCCGGTGCTCTGCAATAGGATATTTCAAAGGTCTCTATATCCCCTGTTTTTTCATCACAGCAGCAATCTGCATACAGCTCGTGGTAAGAGTCGATAAACCGAGCCCTTCCTTCGTATGCATTTCCTGCCTTTTTTATCTCAATATTCTTGTACCTGCTGAACAGCAGGTGTTTTCTCTCATATTGAGGAATATAATCCATCCATCTCAAGTCATCTCTGTGAGGGTGGGAATACATCCGACAGCCTTTTTCCTCTATCTCGTCCCAGAACCTGTTGTAACTCTCCCTGTCCTCGAATCCGCGTTCCCGGTATATATAGCTTTCAGCTTGAATCATGCCGTTTATACACTGATCCATCATATATTTAACATGGCGATTTCGCGGTTCACCGAGCAGACCGGCAACCCTTCTCTTCCCGTCTATATGGCATTTTGTCCCTTCGGGAAAAGAAATCCTCCTTAATCCCTCCATATCTTTATCCGTTTCTTTTACGATTTCACAGAAGGCCTCCTTGATATTGTAGGTATTTATATCCGCACACACTGTGCCCTGAAGTTCTTTTTCTCTATCCAGGTACAGTGACTGTGCGATAACCGAATCTTCTGCCATCGTAACTGAAACCGAAATGTTGGCCTGCTTAATAAATGTCATAAATAACCATCCTTTCATCCTGCAGCGAGTCCCTTTTCATCCGCGCGTTTTAAGGATAATCATTTTGCAGCTCGAAGCTGATCCCGTCTGATATCGTTATGCCACCTTATCGAATCCGTATCTGCGTTCTACCTCTGTAATTGCTTTATCAAGGCAGCAGATGATCTCGTCTATCTGTTCCTTTGTTACTATAAACGCCGGTGAGATCATAATCGCATCTCCCGCCGCGCCTCTGTTGCAGCCCTGGCTGGCTTCTATCAACATGTTTCGTTTAAGGCACTCCTCTTGTATCTGTCCGGCATAGTTCTCCGATACATCGAAGGATTCCTTTGTTACGGGATTTTTTACAAACTCTGCTCCGACCATGAGGCCGAGGCCTCTAACATCATCCATTGTGGGGTGCTTCTCAGCGAGTTCTTCCATTCTGGATTTCAGATATTTCCCCATTTCTTCACAGTTCTTTATGCAGTCATGTTCTCTCATGTATTTGTCCGCGGCTACATGTGCAGCTGCACCCAGCGGACTTCCCGACCATGTATGCCCCGGAGGAAAGAACACATTGTGCTTCTTGAGCACATCATAGAATTTCTTTGTTATGGATACGCCGGCAAGCGGGAAATAGCCTCCGGACATGGATTTGCCTGTTGTAATCATGTCGGGCACAATATCGAAATGCTTGTAGGCAAAGCTCTTGCCCGTCCTTCCGAATCCGGTCATAACTTCATCCATTATCATGACAACATCGTATTTATCACATATGCGTCTGATCTCTTTGAAATACCCGGGATGAGGAACGGCTCCGCAAAGCGACATTCCCGAAACCGGCTCTGCTATAAATGCCGCAACGGATTCGGGACCCTGCGCCAGTATCTCGTTTTCCAAAGCTTTCGCACACTGAAGTCCACAGGATTCCGGTTTTTCGTTGAACCAACATCTATAGCAGTAGCATGGAGCTATATGTCCCTGTTCGAAAGTATAATTCTCATACCCCTTTTTTCTGGAACCGAAGCCCGAAAGGGAAAGCGCCCCCATGGTGATACCGTGATAGCTCTGCCATCTTGCAATGATTTTGTATTTTTCCTTTTTACCCCTTGCAACATTATATTTTGTAATCAGTTTTATGGCTGTTTCCGTTGCCTCGGATCCGCTGCAAACCTGAAATGTCTTATACATATCGCCATCGGAAAATTCATATATCCTCTCGCATGATTCTTCCAGTATAGGCGTCACGCAGTCATCTCTGTGAGCAAAGGCAAGTTTTGTCGCCTGTGCTCCGATACAGTCGCCAATCTCCTTGATTCCGTGTCCCAGCCCTACAGCTACGGGACCGCTGGCACCATCTATGACCTCTGTGCCGTCGGTCTTGTATACATATATGCCTTTTCCCCTTTCGACTCTGGGATATTCACGATCAAGTTCCATACTGTAAACATGATTTTCTTTCAACTCATTCACCCCTTATTTATATTTTTTGAACAGAGTGGCCGAACCTTCACCGCCGCCCACACACATGGTTACGATACAATAATCTCTCTCGGCATTCTGCATCGCGTAGGCTGCCTTTGTTGTGAGAAATGCACCTGTAGCCCCGAGAGGGTGTCCCAGTGCAATGGCTCCTCCGTTGGGATTGACCCTCGCCGGATCAAGACCGAGTTCTCTTATGCACGCGATTGATTGAGATGCAAAGGCCTCGTTCAGTTCGATAAGCTCGATTTCATCAAGTGAAATGCCCGTCTTGTCCAGCAGCTTTCGAACCGCATATATAGGCCCCAGTCCCATTACAGCAGGATCCAGCCCCGCAGATGTGAAATCAACAACTTCAAGGAGAGGCTTCCTGTCCAGTTCTTTAGCCTTCTCCTCTGATGTTACAACCACTGCTGCCGCCGCATCGTTTTGAGGACAGCTGTTTCCGGCAGTCACCCGGCCATCTTTCCTGAACACAGCTCTTGCCTTTGCCAGACTTTCAAGTGTGGAATCCGCTGTCGGGTCATCGTCCGTATCCACGGTAATCTCTTTGCCTCTCTCTTTAAATGTAACCGGCACGATCTGTTCTTTGAATACACCGCTTTCTATCGCCTTCTTAGCCTTACGGTGCGATTCATAGGCGAATTTGTCCATTTCTTCTCTTGTGATGTCGGGATACATGTCCAAAACCTTTTCTGCGGTTTCACCCATGTCATTACCTTCATATCCCGGAGGAACCATCATGACATAGAAAAATCCGGGATAAGCATAGCTGTAAGCTCTCTTTGGTTTTGTCATGAAATACGGATTGTTGGACTGCGATTCCGCTCCACCGGCAACATATACATCACCATGTCCGGATTCCACCATTGCTGAAGCGAAGTTGATTGCTTCAAGACCCGAAGCGCACTGTCTGTCAAGCTGGATTCCCGGAACGGACTGTGGCAGTCCTGCCTCCAGTGCAACACATCTGCCGAGATTCCCCGGCGCACCTTCAGCATTTCCCATATATACTTCAACTATCTCTTCGGGATTTACTCCTGATCTCTTCACGGCTTCTTTCACCGCGATGGCTCCAAGCTGATATCCTTCCAGCTTCTTAAATCCGCCTCCCATTCTCGCAACCGGTGTCCTTGCTGCGGACAATATTACTGCTTTTTTCATTTCCCCCTCCTTACTGCTCTTCATACCTGATTACTCTAAGGTTTTCGGCAACATTCAGATGTGCATCTGTCCCCGCTATAACTTCCTCTGCTGTATGTCCTTCAAACAGCTCCGTGAGCAGATATCCGTCTTCATTGACTTCAATAACTCCCATATCTGTAATGATAAGGGATACGCATTTATCGGCAGTCAGAGGAAATTCGCATTTTTCCTTGAGCTTTGAATTCCCTTTTTTATCCATCTGAGTGGTAATCACAACTACTCTTGCCGACTTCTTCGCAAGATCCATAGCACCGCCCATTCCCGGGATTTTACCCCCCGGAACCATCCAGTTTGCCAGATCTCCGTTTTCTGCAACTTCCAGTGCCCCTAAAATCGTGATGTCCAGCTTACCCGATCTGATCAGTCCGAATGAGTCCGCACTGTCAAAGAAACTTGCTCCCGGCACTGCCGTAATCGCTACGCATCCGGAATCCACTACCGTAGGATCTTCCTTCCCCGCTTCTGCTGCAGGCCCGGCACCTAAAATTCCGTTCTCTGCGTGGACGAACACCGTCATCTCCTCAGGTATGTAATTAATCACCTTCTGTGGGATTCCGAAACCCAGATTAACTACATTTCCGTTTTTGATCTCTTCGGCAGCTCTCTTTGCCATCATTTCCTTTATGCCCATGGCCATGTCCAGTCACCCCTTTCCTCTACGATTATGTCAACAAACGCTCCCGGTGTGATTACCAGCTCGGGATCGAGCTCACCAACCGGTACGATTTTCTTCGCTCCGACTATTGTGATGTCTGCTGCACGCGCCATAAGGGGATTCAGTCCTCTATCAGTTCCCTTGTAAATCAGATTGCCATATTCATCGGCAACTTCTGCTTCGATAATGGCGACATCCGCCTTGAGCGGTGTTTCCAGCAGATATTCTTTTCCTTCCACCTGTATTTTCGGCTTATCATACTCTATCATTGTTCCCATTCCTACATCTGTCAGAACTCCTCCGATGCCGACTCCGCCTGCCCTTATTCGTTCTGCCAAAGTTCCCTGTGAACAAAATTCGACTTCCAATTCCCCGGCATTGAGGAGCTCTCCGGCAGCTTTCGTTGCTCCAATATGGCTCGTAATCAGCTTCTTGCACTGTCTATTGCCGATAATGTGATCCGGTCCCAAATCGGGATCTCCTGCATCTATTGAAATAATGGTCAGATCTTTTATGTTTTTATCGATTATGCCCTGACACAGATCGTAAGGGGAGCCGTGCCCTCCAAAGCCTGCTATCATTATTGTGCAGCCGTCGTTGATGTACTCCATAGCCGCATCCAGAGATTTTACCTTTCCGAATTTATTCTCCATTCTCTTTTTTACCGCCTTTCGTTATTTCTTGTTTCTCTCGTGCCGCAGCAGGTGAGCCGGTTCCATGGACATTCTCTCCCCCTGAGCCAGCCCTGCGACGCCTTCATAGTGATAATCTTCCACGCTCTTGCAGT
>JAUMVV010000042.1 GCA_030529985.1 Bacillota bacterium | reverse complement strand
CCGATGATATGTGATCAGTGGATAAATGAGTCAACTGTTAGTTTTTCATTCAACGATAAATATATTGAAGTAGAAAGGAATAACAAGTTTATGAAGGAAATCAGAATAGGGCTGCTTGGCCTGGGGAACATCGGGACAGGCACCTACAAGGCGCTGGAAATGAACAGAGAGAAAATCGAGAAGCTGGTTGGCGGCAGCGTGAATATCACCAGTATCCTTGAGAAAGACATTGACAGAAAAAGAGATATAACTGTATCAAAAGAACAGTTTGTTAACAGCATTGAGGACATTACCGAAGATCCTGATATTGATATAGTGATCGAACTGCTGGGAGGCATCGAACCGGCGTCAAGCTATATAGAGAAGGCGCTTCTGGCGGGTAAGCATGTTGTAACAGCCAACAAGGCTGCGGTTGCATCCAGCTGGGAAAGGCTTAACGCCGCGGCGGAGAAGACAGGTGTACAGTTCAGGTTTGAAGCCAGTGTGGGCGGGGGGATCCCGGTTCTCACACCGCTGGCAGGATGTGCGGCAGTTAATCAGTATACCGAAGTTCTGGGCATAGTAAACGGGACGACAAACTATATTCTGTACAAGATGACAGAAGAGGGAATGAGCTACGAGGATGCTCTGAAGGATGCGCAGGTCAAGGGTTTCGCTGAAGCTGACCCTACGGCGGATGTTGAAGGCATAGATGCAGCGAACAAGCTGAGTATACTGATAGCTTTGATGTTTGACAAGTATATTCCGCCGACGGAAATCCCTCGTACGGGAATTACGGAAATAACGAAGGAAAAAATAGAAGAGGCAAGGGAGAATGACTGCGTGATAAAGCTTATCGCCCACGCAACGCTTCAGGATGACGGGGAACTTACATACGAGGTCCGCCCGACATTTATCAAGAATTACCATCCGCTGGCAGGAGTGCTGGAGGAATTCAATGCAGTATACATCAAGGGCAATCTGGTTGGCAAGCTTATGTTCTACGGACCGGGAGCGGGTCCGCTCCCGACAGGCAGTGCGGTACTCGGAGATGTGACGGAAATAGCAAAAGCAATCAGATAAGGAGAAAAAATGACAACATTATTTGAACAATGGAAGGAACTGATCGAAAATCAGACACAGGATACATTCGAAGAATTCTGGAAGGAATATGCGGATGCGGAGATGAAGCTGTACAATCACATTCTGGAAAGACCTGAGGAAAAGATGGCAGGAAAGCTTGGGGAAAAGGCTGAAGAATTTGGCGTGCGCCCTGTAATATTCATGGGATTTCTCGATGGCATAAATGAAAGCATCAAGAAGAAAAATGACGTTGAGAAAATGGATGAGGAATCGGAATTCGAAATCGAAATCATTCCCGAAACCCTTTTTTACAATATGCTGAAGGTTGACGCGGATCATCTCTACGGGCTGGAAAAATGGGAAGAGGTTCTGGGTCAAGACAAGATCAAGGAAATCGTCAAGAAATACAAGGGCTCAAAGGTTGTCAGAAGAGATGCACCTAAGATCGGCAGAAATGACCCCTGCCCTTGCGGAAGCGGCAGGAAGTACAAGCACTGCTGCGGGAAAAACTGATAGGTATTTGGCGATATGGCGATTCATATTGTTCTGGTTGAGCCGGAGATACCTCCCAATACGGGAAATATAGCGAGAAGCTGTGCGGCGACGGGAAGCGTTCTTCATCTGGTAAAACCGCTGGGATTTTCTGTCGATGACAGATCTCTTAAACGGGCGGGGCTGGATTACTGGCCATATGTTACTGTTGAAATTCATGAAGGACTGAAGGAGTTCATGGAGGAATATGCTCCGCAATGTCAACCGGCGGCAGGGAAGAACGCCCCCAGAATGTTTCTGGCCACCACAAAAGGAACCCACAGCTACAGCGAGGCTGCCTTTGCAGATGGGGATATGATACTCTTCGGCAGAGAGACCGCCGGACTGCCTCGTGAATTCATAGCAGAACGCGAGGAGGCAGATCCGGGATGTTCCATCAGGATCCCAATGAGTGAGGACACCAGGCTCAGATCGCTGAACCTTTCGAATTCGGCAGCCATAGTTCTGTTTGAGGCACTGCGTCAGCTGGGTTTTCCGAATTTGAAATAAGCTTGTTTGCTAAATCTATTTGAAGGAGAGATATGAGAAAAGAGCGTTTAGTGCAGATTGAAGAATATATTTCACAAAACGGGTTCGTTACCATGGAGCAGCTCATGAAAAGATTCAATATCGCTATGCCCACGGTAAGAAAGGATATAAGTGAGCTGTCAAGTCAGGGACTGATCGAGAAAGTTTATGGAGGAGCAAAGGCAATAGCAAATTCCTCCGGGAATATGCATATGTTCAAGAACAGGAAGAATGTTCACAGGGAGGCGAAGAATGAGATCGCCCGGAAGGCAGCGGAGGTTGTATGCGACGGCGATGTGATCTATATAGATTCCGGTACAACGGCTGCGGCGATTATCGGATATCTGGCGGATAAGCATGTCACCGTAATAACCTCCAATATGGCGGCAGTGATGGCGAGTGTGGATATTGATAGCATGGATGTTTACATATTGGGAGGAAAGTTCAACCGGGATACTCTGTCCGTTGACCATGCCGGTCCGGATGAGATCATGAAGGATTTCAACATTGATAAGGCTTTCATGGCAGCTACGGGATACAGTATTGAGGGCGGTCTGGCACAGGATTCACCTGTGGAGTGCGATATCAAGAAGCATGTCATGGGGATGGCTACGGATATCTATCTTATTATTGACGGCAGCAAGATCGGGAAGAAGGCACTTATCAGATATGCCGACCCGGATGCAATAGATACCATAATAACCGATGGGCAGCCGGATAAGACCTACAGAGATTTCTTCAAAAAGAATTCGATAGATATTATATAAAATTTATACAAAACCATTGACATTTTGTAATAAACCAGTATAATGACAGTAGTTCCAAAAAATTTTAATAATATAAGCTTACACATCAGACGATCCGGGAATTGTATTGCGATTACCGGGTCGCGTTCTTTTTTGTATCTTTAGAAGCATCGATATTGGGGTTGTAATTGTATTAAAGCACAGAAAATTGTATAATTGTTTTTGTAATTTTGTTAAAAATATGTAGTTGATATACAGAAGGAGATTTATTATGGAGAGAAGAATCGGGACAGTTGCGAGAGGACTGCGTGCACCTATCATCAAGGCGGGTGACGACCTGAGGAAAATTGTTGTTGATACAGTAATGGCATGTCATGAAGGCGGGGATTTCACCATCAGGGACAGAGATGTACTGGCGATAACAGAATCGATACTTGCCCGTGCACAGGAGAATTATGTGACCATAGAACAGCTGACCCGGGATATACAGAGCAAGGTAGGAGACGGAACGATCGGCGTGGTGTTTCCCATCACATCGAGAAACAGATTCGGAATATGTCTTCAGGCGATTGCCGGGGCTGCGGAGAAGGTGGTTGTAATGCTCAGCTATCCAAGCGATGAAGTGGGCAACCATATGGTCAGCAGAGAAAAGGTTGAGGAAGCCGGTCTGAACCCATTCACAGATCTCCTCACTCTGGAGGAATTTGAAGAACATTTCGGACCTGCAGCTCATCCTTTTACAAACATGAATTACCCTGAATACTACACAGAACTTATCAACAGTGAGGGTGCTGAAGCGGAAATAATCTTCTGCAATGATCCGAGGAGAATTCTTGAATACACGGAAGATATTATCTGTGCAGATATCCACACCCGTTTCGGAACAAAGAAGGCTGTCAGGGAGGCAGGCGGTAGGAGAGTCATCGGCCTTGATGATATCATGACTGAACCGGTTGGCGGTTCGGGTTGCAACCCTCAGTACGGGATTCTGGGTTGTAACAGATCGACTGACAGGATAGTCAAGCTTTTCCCTACAAACTGTCAGGAATTTGTGGAAGGCGTTCAGGCGGATCTGAAGGAAAGGACAGGCAAGACCGTTGAAGTGATGATTTACGGTGACGGTGCCTTCAAGGATCCTGTGGGAAAGATCTGGGAACTGGCAGACCCTGTGGTATCACCGGGATACACAACAGGCCTCGAAGGACAGCCTCATGAACTGAAGCTAAAGTATCTGGCTGACAACGAATTCGCAGATCTGAAGGGAGCAGAACTTCAGGCGGCAATTGAGAAGAAAATCAGTGAGAAGGAAGCAGACATAGAAGGGCAGATGGGAACAACACCGCGTCAGCTCACGGATCTTCTGGGCTCCTTCTGCGATCTGACATCAGGTTCAGGGGACAAGGGAACGCCATTCGTTTATATTCAAGGGTACTTCGATGTATATACCGATAAATAATTCGGGTAAACAATTTGAGAAATCGCAAAGATTCTCGCCAGATAAATATATAAAGTGTATATAAAGTTAACACATCAACTGTTGACGCTCATTGTAATACAGTTTACAATAAACCGGTAAAAACGCAATGGTTGTTAATGCATGGAAATAGAGGAGATGATACAGATGATAAAGGTAGCAATCAACGGTTTCGGCCGTATCGGCAGGCTGTCATTCAGAAAGATTTTTAATGACCCTGAATTTGATGTGGTTGCCATCAATGACCTGACGAGCAACGAAATGCTGGCATACCTGCTCAAGTATGACACTGTGCAGGGGGGCTTCCATGGGCATGAAGTCAGCAGCGATGACACTTCAATAACTGTTGACGGTAAGAAGATAACAGTGTACAGCGAGCCTGAGGCGAAGAATCTTCCATGGAAGGAGCTGGGCGTTGATATTGTTTTGGAATGCACGGGATTTTACTGCTCCAAGGAAAAGTCACAGGCGCATATCGATGCGGGAGCCAGAAAAGTTCTGATTTCAGCGCCTGCGGGAAGCGACATGCCTACCATCGTTTACGGTGTCAATCACGAAACTCTGAAACCCGAAGACAATATCGTTTCGGGAGCCTCGTGCACGACAAACTGTCTGGCACCGATGGCGAAGGCACTGAATGAGTACAGAGAACTGAGAACGGGCTTCATGACCACTATCCATGCATATACGGGAGATCAGATGATTCTGGACGGACCTCACAGGAAAGGGGACTTCAGGAGAGCCAGAGCCGGGGCTGAAAATATCGTTCCTAATTCCACCGGTGCCGCCAAGGCGATCGGACTGGTCATACCCGAGCTTGACGGCAAGCTCATCGGCTCAGCGCAGAGAGTTCCTGTTCCGTCAGGATCGATCACGATACTGGATGCCACTCTGAAGGACATGACAGATACGGTATCCGTTGAGGGCATTAATGAAGCAATGAGGAAGGAGGCGAATGAATCCTTCGGATATACAGAAGAACAGCTGGTATCAAGTGACATTATCGGGATGTCGTACGGCTCACTGTTTGACGCCACCCAGACTCTGGCGCAACAGTGTGGAACCCACATCTTCGAGGTAAGGATCGTAGCATGGTATGACAATGAAATGAGTTATGTGAGCCAGCTCATAAGAACACTCAGATACATGGGTAAACTGATATAGTTATATAACGCGTTACTGCGAAAAATAGGGAAAAGAGTCCGAGGGTCAGTTAACCATTCTGACTCTTTTGTGTTATACTGTAGGTATGAAATTAGGGTATGAACTTACAATAGAACAAAGTCAGAAGCTTGTGATGACCCCTGAACTGATTCAGGCAATTCAGATCCTGCAGTTTAATTCACAGGAGCTGGACAGCTATGTGCAGGAGCAGGTGCTGACCAATCCTGTACTTGAGCATAAGGAGAGCGCTTCTTCAGAAGAAGCTGGTCACGGTGAAGAAGGTGGACATGCTGATGATGGCCGTGAACTGACAGCGGAGCATTACGACCGGGATGAGTCCGATTTCGCGGATGCGCAGGCAGCGGATGCAGGACTCGACTGGAAGGAGTATATTCGCAATGCCAATTACGGCGGCGTGAATTACAGCAGAAGAGAGAAGGGTTCCGTCGAAAAGGACAACAACTTCGAGAGAACTGTGGTTAATGAAGTCACTCTTCCGGAGCACCTGATGTTTCAGTATCAGTTCGCTGCCATGAGCAAGAGCTGCAGGCGTGTGGGTAAGTATATAATCGAGTCGCTTGACGAGAATGGATACATGACATCCGGTGTCTCCGAAATCGCCAGAGCGACCGGCGTTCCGGAGGAAAAGGTGGATGAGGCACTGGAGATCATTCACGGATTTGAACCGGCAGGGGTGGGTGCCAGAGATTTGAAGGAATGTCTGACCATCCAGCTTAAGGCGAGGAACCAGTTTACGGGAAATGTGGCAGCCATGGTAAACGAGCATCTGGAGGATATTGCGGCAAACAGGCTCGCAGTAATTGCCAGAGAACTGGGAATTACCGTCAAGCAGGTTCAGGAGATAGCCGATATGATAAAGGGTCTGGAACCGAAGCCGGGAAGGCAGTTTGCCTCAGAGCAGAAGACCAGATACATCATTCCCGATGTGCTGGTCGAGAAGGTGGATGGCAGATATGTCGTTACGATAAATGAAACGAATGTTCCCCATCTGATGGTCAGCTCATATTACAGAGGGCTTCTGAAGGAGGCCGGTACAGATGCGAAGCTGGCCGAGTATCTTTCGGACAGGGTGAACGCCGCAAACTGGCTTATCAAGAGCATCGAACAGAGAAAGCAGACGATTTTCAATGTGGTTACCGCTGTTGTGAAGTACCAGCAGGAATTTTTTGACAAAGGCAGGAAATACCTTAAAGTGCTGACTTTGAAAGATGTCGCAGAGGAGGTGGGTATTCATGAATCCACCGTTTCGAGGTCGATAAGCGGCAAGTATCTCCAGTGCCCCGGGGGAGTGTTTGAAATCAAATATTTCTTCTCGGCAGGCGTTTCAAACAGCGAAGGCGAAGGAATATCTTCGAAGAGCGTCAAGGAATTTATCAAGGAGCTGGTTGAGGAAGAAAATCCTGAAAAGCCTTTGAGCGATCAGAAGATGGTGGAGCTTCTGGAGGCGAGAGGCTTCAACATTTCCAGAAGAACCGTTGCCAAGTACAGAGACGAGCTGGGAATACTATCCTCATCAAAACGAAAACGCTATTGATATGATGACAGACAGAATAAGGTGAAGAGGCAAGGTGTCTGTATAACAAGCTTATCAGAGAGAAAGGACTGCTGATATAGTGCATACAGTACGGAAGCAGACCGTCCCGAAGGGAAACCTTCGGGATTTGCTATAATATTATATAAAGTTTATATAAAATATTGATAATGCTGCCGCATCATGTATAATCAACAGATACCAAGTAATCGTGATGCGGTTGAATGCCGCACGGAATGGAGACCAACTATGAAAGACTATGGAGAATTATCGGTAAAAAGAACGAAAATAATATGCACGCTGGGACCGGCCTGCGACAGTGAGGAAATGCTCAGGCAAATGCTGGAAACGGGAATGAATGCAGCACGGTTCAACTTTTCCCACGGAACCCACCCGGAGCAGGAGAAGAGACTTGAAAGGTTTCTGAAAGTGAGGGATGAAACAGGTATACCTGCGGCTGCTATTCTGGACACTAAAGGGCCTGAAATAAGGACCGGAAACATCGATGGCTACATGCAGCTTCAGGAGGGACAGAGCTTCTGCCTGTACTGCGGAAGTGAGAACTGCGATACTGCATACTGCTGCGAAAGTGATGAATGTCCCGGTGTTTCAATCACATATGCCTGTCTTTGCGATGAAGTGAAACCGGGCGGCACTATCCTCATTGACGATGGCAAGATCCAGCTTGAGATAACGGAGATCAGCGGCAAAACGATAAGATGCAGAGTTATCTGTGGAGGACTGCTTTCCGGTCACAAGGGTGTTAATGTACCCGGGGTGCATGTTGGGATGGAATATCTGACCGAAAGGGACAAAAACGACCTGCTGTTTGGAATAAAGCATGGTTTCAACTACATAGCGGCTTCATTCGCCAGAACATCTGAAGACATCCGGGATTTGAGACGGTTTCTTGATGAAAACGGTGGAGAAAATATAGGGATAATATCTAAAATTGAGAATCAGGAGGGCGTAGATAATTTCAGCGAAATACTGGAATTGTCCGATGGGATTATGGTGGCAAGAGGCGACATGGGGGTTGAAATCGATTATGCGGGTCTGCCCGGAATACAGAAGAAAATCATAAGGGAGTGCAGCAGATGCGGGAAGATTGTAATTACCGCAACACAGATGCTGGATTCCATGATGACCTGCACCATGCCTACAAGAGCAGAGATTACAGATGTGGCAAATGCGGTGTTTGACGGATCCTCGGCAGTAATGCTGTCGGGGGAAACCGCTGCCGGGAAATATCCGGTGCAGACCGTGGAGACCATGGTGAAGATCGTGCGGCAGGCTGAAGAGGATATGTTTGCCGAAGGCGGATGGAACAGTCCTCCGGACAAGGCAGGCAACCGCAGCAATATCGCCTATGCCATAGGACATGCTGCATGCACCACTGCTGCCGATACAGATGCAAAAGCTCTGGCGGCTATTACGGCTTCCGGACATACGGCTAAGATGATGGCTAAATTCAAACCGCTGCAGCCGATTGTAGGAGTTACCCCCTACAGGGATGTATTCCACAGTATGTCTTTGGTCTGGGGAGTGATCCCGGTGATTGAGGAATCGGAAGAAAACTGGGAAATCCTGCATGAGGTCACCATGAAAAAGATCAGGGAATACGGCCTTGCGGAGCCCGGGGAATATGTGGTTTCAAGTGCGGGAATACCTTTCAACATTAAGGGGAACACCAACATACTGAGAGTAGATAAAATAGAATAGCTGTGCTATAATGTTGCTGACGAAGCCTCAGCGGAACATGGGGCTTTATGTGTGAGAAAAAGTTATATTATTGGAATGGATAACCGGGAGGTAATGACATGGCTATCAAAGTTGGAATCAGTGGTTTTGGTCGTATTTCGCGTCTGGCGATTCGTTCGGCAATGGACATGCCTGAAATCGAAATCGCAGGAATCAATTATAGAAGCGCTGATGACCTGGGTCTTGAGTACATGCTCTACATGCTCAAGTACGACTCGACATTCGGACTGTTTCCGAGGGAACTGGGAAGGTATGAAGACGGTCTCATAATTGACGGTAAGAAGGTGCCTGTATACAGTGAGGCGGATCCTTCAACGGGACCGTGGGAAAAGTGCGGTGCAGAATATATTGTTGAAGGAACAGGAGCATACAACACCGCCGAAAAAGCGCAGCCGCATCTTGAAGGAGGAGCGAAGAAGGTGATCATAACCGCTCCGGCCAAGGACGATTCCCCTACATTCGTAGTAGGTGTAAACGAAAAAGAATACACTTCAGACATGAATGTGGTATCCAATGCATCATGTACTACAAACTGCCTGGCACCTATGTGTAAGGTTCTGGAGGATGAATTCGGAATAGATCAGGGGCTTATGGCAACTATTCACGCTGCAACTTCTAAACAGACTGTTGTTGACAAGAAGAACAAGAAGGACTGGAGAATAGGAAGATCGGTGTTCAACAATATCATTCCTACGACAACCGGTGCCGCAAAGGCAGTGGCAAAGGTTATTCCTGCACTTAAGGGAAGAATGACCGGTCTGGCTTACAGAGTGCCGACTGCGGATGTATCAGTCGTTGACCTTAATGTTTTCCTGAAGACGGCTACAAGCCTTGAGAACCTGAATGCTGCGATGAAGAGAGCTTCGGAAACATATCTCAAGGGAATACTCAGATATGTGGACGACCAGTGCGTGACCCTGGATTTTGTAGGTGAAACATGTACATCGATTTACGACGCAACGATGGGAATCGCACTGAACGATAAGTTCTTCAAGCTGATCGCATACTATGATAATGAATATGGATATGCGACGAAGGTTCTGGAGCTGATCAAGCATATGTATGCTGTAGATAACGAATGATCTGTTGTATTCAGAAGGTGTTACGCCGGTATATAGTGCCCGCACGGCGGCTTCGGATCGGGTTCCGCCTGACCGGACGCCAAAGCTGAGGAAGCCGGATTTACACATTTTGAGGCAGGAAAGGATATCAATATGAAAAAGACAGTTAGAGATGTAGAGGTCAAGGGCAGGAGAGTTCTGTGCCGATGCGACTTCAATGTTCCCATGAAGGACGGCAAAATCGCTGATGACTTCAGAATCGTAAGCTCTCTTCCTACAATCAGATACCTGATAGCAAACGGAGCAAAGGTGATACTCATGTCGCATATGGGCAAGCCGAAGGGCGAGGCTAAACCGGAGCTCTCACTGGCGCCTGTGGCAGCGAGACTCACCGAGCTTCTGGGACAGGAGGTGAAGTTCACTTCATGTCCGACAGTAGTCTGTGACTGCGTCAGGGAAATGGCGGCAGGGCTTCAGGATGGAGAGGTGATGCTTCTTGAAAATACGAGATACAGAGCCGAAGAGACGAAGAGCGAGGAGCCGTTTACCGGCGAGCTGGCAGCTCTCGGTGAGATTTTCGTAAATGATGCCTTCGGTACTGCACACAGGGATCACAGTTCAACCGCAGGTCTGGCGAGATATTTACCGGCGGTATCGGGATTTCTTATCGAGAAGGAAGTTAAATTCCTTGGAGATGCGGTCGAAAATCCCGAAAGACCGTTCGTTGCCATCATGGGCGGCGCCAAGGTGGGCGATAAGATACCCGTAATCGAAAATCTGATGAAAAAGGTTGATACTATTATTATCGGCGGCGGGATGACATACACATTCTTCAAAGCGATGGGATATGAAATCGGCACATCGATCCTGGATGAGGACAGCATTGAGCTTTCGAAGGAACTTCTCGCAAAGGCAGACAAGGCCGGTGTGAAAATCATGCTTCCTGTAGATACCGTGTGCACGGATGATTTCGAAGAGAACAAGCGGGTTGAAATATTCGATGCCGATAAGATTCCTGCTGACATGATGGGCATGGATATCGGACCGAAGACTGTCGAACTGTACAGGGCGGAGATCGCAGCGGCGAAAACTGTTGTATGGAACGGACCTATGGGCGTATTCGAGAAACCGAAATTCGAAGCCGGAACCAGAGCAATAGCTGAAGTTCTGGCGGAATCCGATGCTGTAACTATCATCGGAGGCGGCGATTCGGCCGCAGCGGTTGATCAGTTCGGGCTGAAGGAAAAGATGACCCATGTCTCCACAGGGGGAGGGGCATCCATGGAATTTCTTGAAGGCAAGGTTCTCCCGGGAATAGCCTGTATAGAAGAAAAATAATACTCAACACAGATTTAAGGGAGGCAAGCTGAAATGAGAATACCGTTAATAGCCGGGAACTGGAAGATGTTCAAAACAAAGACGGAGGCGGCTGCTTTTGCGGAAGAATTCAAGGCTCTGTACAGAGGCACCGATGTGCAGGCTGCAATATGTGCACCTTTTACCGATTTGGAACTTCTGGTAGAGAGCTTCAGAGGGACAGGAATCGGCGTAGGAGCACAGAATGTGCATTTTGAGGACGAGGGTGCTTACACCGGAGAAATTTCGGTGAAGATGCTTGAGGAGATCGGTGTTGATTTCTGTATTGTCGGACACTCTGAGAGACGGCAGTATTTCGCGGAAACCGATGAAACGGTTAATCTGAAGATAAAAAAGCTGCTGTCAGGATCGATCAGGCCGATCATGTGCGTGGGCGAAAGCCTCGAACAGAGAGATTCAGGTGTTCTGTTTGATTTTGTGAAGAGCCAGCTCGAGGGCGGTCTTAAAGGGATATCTCCTGAAGATATGAAGAGGATCGTTGTCGCTTATGAGCCGATCTGGGCAATCGGTACCAGCAGGACTGCCGCACCGGAGCAGGCTGAGGAAATGTGCGCTTTCATCAGGCAGACTCTTATTGAGATGTATGGTGAAGAGGTTGCAGATGAAGTTGTTATTCAGTACGGCGGAAGCGTTAAGCCTGCCAATGCGACGGAGATAATGAATCAGGACGAGATCGACGGAGCTCTGGTCGGCGGAGCATCGTTAAAGGCTCCTGACTTCATGCAGATCATTGATTTTTAAGGAGGAAACGGATATGGCATATATTGAAGATATTCTGGCAAGAGAAGTGCTGGATTCAAGAGGAAACCCTACGGTGGAGGTTGAGGTCCTGCTGGATGACGGAACCGAAGGAAGGGCGATCGTTCCATCAGGCGCGTCCACAGGCATACACGAGGCTGTTGAACTCAGAGACGGGGACAAGGACAGATATCTCGGCAAAGGAACTCTCACAGCTGTAAAAAATGTAAATGAAATTATTGCGGACGAGGTAATCGGGCTGGATCCTTATGATCAGCCGGGACTGGATAAGCTGCTTATCGAGCTGGATGGGACTCCTAACAAGGGCAAGCTGGGTGCAAATGCAATTCTCGGCGTATCACTTGCGGTTGCAAGAGCTGCCGCCGAGTCGGTCGGCATGCCGCTGTTCCAGTATCTGGGCGGCGTAAACGGCAAGGTTCTGCCTGTTCCCATGATGAATATTCTCAACGGCGGTTCCCATGCCGATAATACGGTTGACATCCAGGAATTTATGATTATGCCTGTCGGGGCTGTCTGTTTCAGAGAGGCTCTGAGAATGGGAGCTGAAACCTTCCACAATCTGAAGAAAATTCTCAAGGGAAAGGGCCTGAATACAAATGTGGGTGATGAGGGCGGATATGCCCCGGATCTGGCAACCAATGAAGAAGCAATTCAGGTAATCATTGAGGCAATAAAGCTGGCAGGATATGAGCCGGGCAAGGACATCTGCATAGCACTGGACTGTGCGGCAAGTGAATTTTATGATGAAGAAAAGAATGTTTACGACTGGAAGGGCGAAGGCAGAGTGATGACTGCCGAACAGCTTTGCGGATTTTATGAGGACATCTGCAACAGATATCCGGTTCTTTCGATTGAAGACGGAATGGCAGAAGATGACTGGGAAGGATGGAAGCTGCTGGTTGAGAAAATCGGTGACAGAGTTCAGCTGGTGGGTGACGACCTGTTTGTAACGAACACGGAAAGGCTTAGGAAGGGAATCGAAGAAAAGGCTGCAAATTCAATCCTGATCAAGGTAAATCAGATAGGAACCATGACCGAAACTCTGGATGCTATTGAGATGGCAAAGAGAGCCGGATTTACGGCTGTCGTATCACACAGATCCGGCGAAACCGAGGACACTACGATCGCGGATCTCGTCGTGGGCGTGAACGCCGGCTTTATCAAGACCGGCTCGGCCTCCAGAACAGACCGAATCTGCAAGTACAACCAGCTTATGAGGATTGAAGAAGTTCTGGGCGATGTTGCCCAGTATGCAGGAATGGATGCATTCTACAATCTTAAGTAGCTGCCGGCTGTTGACTGTTAAGAGGCCTGCTCTCCTTATGAAAGGCGTGGAAAACAAAAACACCGATAACCATGAATGGAGCATATCAGAGGGAGCAGGCCTTCCGCATAACGGGATTTGGTAACGGAGCCGGGACATAGCAAAGGCGAATTCGAGCGGCCAACATCACCAAGATCTTAAAAATCAAGATGATATGGGGAAAGGGGAGAGGAGGAAGGAAAAAGACAAGGAAATTTAAAATAATGTAAGAATACAATTTAAAATAATGTGAGAATATTTGTTGACCAAGGCGTGCAGGTGT
>JAUMVV010000097.1 GCA_030529985.1 Bacillota bacterium | reverse complement strand
ACGTCCCGCCATAAGCATGGAGGGAGGCACGAAACACATATCCTACGGAGCGGCCTGCCCCGCCGCCGTCTGTTCTTTGCCTTTGAAAACATCGTGATACCTTCGATCCGCACTACATGAGAGTGCGGATTTTGTATTTCACTGTCGAAATCCGTTTCACGGTGAAACGGATTATTACGGGGGGATAAGATGCTGGATCTGTTACTTGGATTGCTGGTAGGAAGTCTGGCCTTGGTTCTGGGCTTAGGTGTAGTTCTATTAGGGAAAGACTGTTATGGAGAAGAGAGTTTCTTCAATGGTTGTAATAGGGAGTATATAGGAATGCCGAGAGAGGAAATTGTTATAGTGAATGGGTGCCGGGTCATAATAAAATATGCAGATGAAGAAAACCCGGAAGCCTTGAATGAGATGAGAGCTTTGCTTGAAAAGCAAAGAATGATACCGAAAAGCCCCTCAAAATTTGACGATGATGAATCCATTTGAGATAATAATGATAGAAGTTGTACCTTGAAAAATAAATACAGAAAACAAGGGACATACACAACAAATGAAAGGTGTATGTTATGGAAAATATAAAACGTGTGTATTGTCTTTACCGTGTTTCTACGGTAGGGCAGGTCGAGAAGAACGACATTCCCATGCAGAAGCAATACTGCCGGGAATTTGCGGAAGCGCAAAAGGGCTGGCAGATTGAGAAAGAGCTTTACGAAAAAGGCGTCTCCGGTTTTAAGAAATCCGCAAAGGAGCGTGACGCCATCCAAGAGATGCAGGCCGACGCCGTACAGGGCAAATTTGATGTGCTGTTAGTCTTTATGTTTGACCGTCTTGGACGCCGGGATGATGAAACGCCCTTCGTCGTGGAATGGTTTGTAAAGAACAACATCGAGGTATGGAGCGCGATGGAGGGGCAGCAGCGGTTTGATACCCATGTGGACAAGTTGATGAACTACATCCGCTTTTGGCAAGCCTCCGGGGAAAGCATCAAGACCTCCATCCGAGTGAAAACGCGCTTGGAGCAGTTGACCGAGGAAGGGCACTTCACCGGCGGCACGGTTCCTTATGGCTATAAGCTGGAGAATCACGGGCGGATCAATAAGCGTAACCGGGAAGTCGGTGATCTTGTGGTTGACCAGGATGCCGCAGAAATTGTCCGCCTGATCTTTTATAAGTATGTACATGAGGGCTTCGGAGCACAGCGCCTGTGTAAATACCTCGCGGGAATGAACATTTACAAGGAGAACGGCGAAAACTTTCCGAATACAACAATCAACCGGATCATCAAAAATGAGCTGTATACAGGCGTTGTACATAACGGAAAAGCCAAGTCCGAAGTGATCCCGGAGCTTCAGATCATTGACCGGGATACCTACGAGTGAGCGCAGAGAATCATGCAGGGGAGAAGCCAGCATCACAGCGATATTCCCCTCAATCTGAAGGGCAGCGCACTCCTGGTGGGCCGGATTTACTGTGGCCACTGTGGAAACCGGCTGACCCTCACGACAAGCGGTAGAAAAACCGTGCATAAGGACGGCAGCGTTACGCATGAGCTGCGTCCGAGATATGCCTGCCACTATAAGCCCAGGCATCCGGGCGAATGCGACGGACAATCCGGCTATGGAGTGAAGAAACTGGACGGCATAGTGGATCAGATCGTGCGTGAGCAATTACAGCGGATCAAAACAAGCCCGAATACAGACCTGGTTCTGGAACAGCACCAAAAGACGATTGACTTGGCGGAAGTCAGATTAAAAATGGCGAAAACGCAGCTGTCAGAAAAGAGACGGGAGATTGCAGATTATCAGGCTGAAACGATTCGCGTGATCAGAGGAGAAAGCAAATTGAGCCAAGAACTCTTAAATATGCTGCTTGAAAAGGCGAGCGAAGAAGAAAAGGAATTGGCTTTGGCTGTGGAAGAGGCACAGCGTACTCTGGATGAGATCATAGAAGATGACGCAAACAGAGAGACGGTGGAATTTGACCGGCTGTTGAGCTGGGCAGATTTCTATGATACTTGCTCCTTTGAAACGAAGAAAATGTTTATCAGCCAGTTTATCAAGTCTGTTCGCGTATCGCGGGACTATAACATCGAGATCGAGTTCAACGTCTCGTTTGACGAGTTCAAAAGTCTGAAGGCCAGCGGGAATATGAGCGCATAGAAAAAGGAAGTCTGTTACCAGACTTCCTTAAATGGTGGACTCGAAGGGGATCGAACCCTCGAACCTCACGGATGCGAACCGTGCGCT
>JAUMVV010000041.1 GCA_030529985.1 Bacillota bacterium | reverse complement strand
ATGGCTCTCAAGAAGTTCCGTAATCCCGCAGAGTTCTGCCACTTCTGCAATCTTCCCTTCAGCCTTTTCCTCGCACATTTCAGCCAGATCCTCCCGGATCGTTTTTTTTACAAACAGGCTTTGAGGATCCTGTGGCAGCATGGCCAGATTGTTCTTGAAGAGTTCCCCTGCACTGTATTTATCCACCCTCTTGCCCTTTATGATAATCTTGCCCCTGTATGGTCTGCAGATATTGCATATTGCCTTGAGCATTGTGGATTTGCCTGTGCCGTTTCCACCGACAATGGCAAATATGCTGCCTTCCCTGACATGAAACGAAACGCCCTTTAAAATGTCCGGCAGCTCCTTTTCGTATCTGAACCAGACTTCCCTAACGGTAACTGCAAAGGATCCTTCCGAATCTTCATGTTCCGTCTTTTCTTCGGGAACACTGACATACTCCGGCAAAACACCGTTGCCATCAGTATCGAAGATTTCACTGAGCCAGTTTCTCCCTTCTCTTACTGTCAGCGGGCAGGACTGCGCGAAATCCCTTTCTCCCTTTTTATGATCGACGCCGTAGTAAATCTGAACAGGCGAAGGCATTGCAGCGAACATCTCGTTGTTTGCTCCCCTGAGATATTCGCCAACCCGTTTAGGCTCATCATCGGCGATGATTCTGCCTTGATTCATTACTATTACACGGTCTGAAGCATGGAGTATATCTTCCAGCCTGTGTTCCGTGATTATTACAGTGGTCCCGAGTTCCAGATTGATTTTTCTCACCGTATTAAGAAAATCTGTTGCAGCTATGGGGTCAAGCTGGGATGTAGGTTCATCGAGAATCAGAACTGAAGGCTGCATTGCCATAATTGACGCTAAATTCAAAAGCTGTTTTTGCCCTCCGGAAAGCTCTGCGACATCTTTGTGAAACCATCCCTGTATCCCGAAATAACTGGCCATTTCTGCAACCCTCAGTCTGATGGTCTTCTGTTCCACGCCAAGTGATTCCAAGCCGAACGCCAACTCATGCCATACCTTATCAGTTACGATCTGATTGTCCGGATTCTGCATCACATACCCGATTCGCTCCGACTGATTGCGAAGATCTACATCGCCAAGAGCTTTTCCCTCAAACAGTATTTCTCCCTCAAGCCGTCCATGTGGTGCCAGAACCGTTTTCAGGTGTCTCAGTAGAGTGGTCTTGCCGCTGCCACTCTTGCCGCAGATAGTAATATACTGTCCCTGTTCTATTGAAAGATTGATATTGTTCAGAGCCTTTCTGCCTCCCCCGGTCGAATATGAAAAGCTTAAATTCTTGACCTCAAAATGCGCCATGTTATTTCCTCTCCTATGTTCAGCGCCGTCGGAATTGCCAGAAATACGAAGTAGCATACGATCCCGATTAGCGAGTATAAATTGTCAAAACCTGCAATGTTTATTTCCGGTGTGTATGTTGTAGCGGCTCCTCCATTGAGTCCGCAGAAGATAATAGCAGCCATAAGCAAAAGCATGACTGACAGTAATACAACATCCCTGAAAGCGAATCTGTAGATGCTGAATGCTGTTCTCTGTCCGCAGCCATAACCCCTGCTCTGCATGCTGTCAGCAGTGATAATACCGCCTTCAAGTGCCCAGTTTGTGAGAGCCGAAACTATAATCATACCGTTTTCCACTTTATCTCTTCCGGATCCTGAATCACCGGCTTTTCCCACGGACTTCCTGGCTGCAGCAATCTGTATCGCCTTCTTCCTGAAGCTTGGCACGAATCTCATCACCATTGTGAGCACCAAGGTAATGGAGGGTGCCATCCTGCCGAAGATGTACATGAATTTGTCGCCGGTCATTACCATATTGTAGGAGGCAAACCACATTATTATGGTGACGAACATTCCCGCCACCGCCATGCCGTAGCACATTGCCTCGAAGGTATACGGCCTTCCGCCGAGATAGGTAAAGAGTACATGCTGTCCATAGATGTTAAAGAAGGGGTTGATCACAGCAAGCAGAATGAAAAGAGGAATCATGCCTCCTATGAGTTTAAGGGCTCTTATTCCTCTTACCGTAGCATAATATATCATTGCCAGAATACAGGAACACCCGAGAAACGCCGGATGGATAAAGAACATTCCAAACAAGACTGCTCCAATGTAAAACAAAAAGTTTATGCCCGGATTGTAAGTCGAAAAAGAATCCCTGCTCATCAGACTACTTGTCTCCTGCCTCCGCTATTTTTCTTCTCACCATTACTATGAGCAGCACTGCCGCCAGCGTCCCTATGGCAGCCAGACACCAGGGGATAACATTCATCTTCTTATAAACCGCCGTACTTCTGAGCTCGGCTGTACCGCCGGCAATACCGTATGTTGAAAACTCTGCAGCCTTAAAGCTTATAGTACTTCCCTCACCATTGATTTCTCCATCAATAAATTCGACTCGCCCGTTCCTTCCTATGTGGATCACAACTGCATTTTTTATCGTACCCTTATTCGGCAAATCAAATGTCACATCGAGTATTTTACCGGGCTTCCACTTTTTGCTGCCATCAAGGGTGTTTACAAGTCTCACATTATAGGAACTGAATATCTCTCCCTCTTCACCGAGAAGTCCCAGAATTTTTTCTTTTTGTCTGTCTGTAAACTCCTTTTTTGTTACTACCAGTTTAACATACCATGGGAGCACTTCTTCTTTATTGTCCCTAAAATCTACTCCTGTTTCCCTGTCGTAGTGGTAAACCTTGCCCAGCTTAGCTATTATTCCGGAATATTTCTTCCAGCATTTATCTTTTTCGATGGCAAGCTTCTCCGCAGGAGAAAGCTCATAATAGGCCTTATAAGCCTCAGTAATTCTATCTATCTGATCCTGACCATAATCTTCGGCATCACCGGGCAAAGCCAGACCATTAACAGCCTTTATCTTCGCTATGACCTCATTTGTTTTTTCTGAGGCTGCTCCACTTAACTTGATCAGCCCGCCGCCCCTTGTAAGACCTCTGGTTTTGCCCTCCGCTTTAACATCCTTGTTCTTGTCGTCGGGATTGGCCGGCTTGCCCTCGTCTTTTTTGTAGTTCAGATTGACAACATATCCGTTGCCGTAATCCGTCATATCGTATAAACACTGCTGCCCATCCAGATACCTGTAATATGCAATCATCGCATAGTTTCCCTGAACTGTCGCAAGACCGTTGTATTTCCAGTTTGATTCCACATGCTTGTATCCGCCGCCCTTTACATAAAAGTCCAGCAGTGCGTCTATGGCACTTCGACCCTTCTTCACGAAACGAGAATCCTTGGCTGCATCAATCCCAAGTGTCGAAAGAGCGACAATAACCTGGCTCTGTGATTCGCTTGACACATCGCCTGTTGTAAACTGTCCCTTGCTGTTTTGCCTCGATGAAAGCCACGCTAAAGCTTTATCTATGGCCGTCTTGACATTGGCATCAGTCTTATAGTATGGTGCCAGACCTGTAATTATCATGGCAGTCATATCTATATCACTTGGACCATTATACGACCAGCCGCCATCGCTGTGCTGTCCTGCGATGAGGAGCGAAATGAGTTTTTCTCTCGTTGCCTGCACCGCACCTTCTCCGGTAGTTTCAGGTATTGCATAATTTCCACTATCAAAGGCAATAAGTGCCCAGAGAGGTCCGTTGATGCCCTGTGCAGTTACGAATTTCATGTTGCTGATGGCTTCAAGAAGATTGTGACCGCTGACATTTGTCACATCCTTGCCCACTGAAGTGAGAGCCATTATCAGTTTGGAAATATCGCTGGAATATTCGGCATAGGATGTCCCGCTTTTATCAAGCTTGCTCAAAACATTGGCATAATACGCCTGGATCTGCACATCTGTCAGCAGTCCTCCTCTGGCGCAGCCGATGACCGCCCAATCGCTTTCAAAGGACCAGCCGGCCTTATCACAGTTGGCAATAAGAAGATCTTTTGTATTGCCGGTACTGTAGGCCATCTGAGCATCACTTGCCATAATGCTGAGCCCGGATGTCAGAACTGCCGCCTCATCAGAATTTGCCCAATTCTCTTCGATCCGGCCATAATAAAACTCAACCCTGTCCCCATCAGAAAAAACATAATCTTTTAGAGGTATTGACCTCTGTGGCTCATATCCGTTGACTTTTACAAGCCACCTCAGTCCCTCCCTTGCATCGCCTGTACTCAGACTCAGTTCTTTGCCGCTATTGGTGAGCCTTATGCTCTGTATGTTCCCATCCTCATCCAGCTTATAATTGCCGTCCTCTCCCAGAACAGTCGTCAGCAGTCCCTCGCCGTTTGCGGTCTTTCCGATTTCCACAGTCCTGTTATCGATCCACCTTTCAGGCTGTCCCGTTTCGCTGCTGATGCCCGTGATAAAGGTTTTGACGCTTATTACTGCAGCCTCCTGCCCGCTATCTGAAGGCAATAGGGTGTTTTCGGAAGCTTCCGTTTCAGAATCATTCGCCGGTGCCGCAGGATCTGCGGGTCCATCCACCGCCGAATCAGCAGGCTCCGCCGGTTCGCTTGCAGCAGCTTCACCGCCGCCTGTCGGATTTCCAGATGTATCATCGGAGAATACTGCTGCAGGGATTGTTCCTGCCAGCAGCACCAGACCTGTAACTACCGCTATTAATTTCCTCTGCAAGTGTAATACCATACGATACTGTCTCCATTCTTTAACTTGTATTCAGAGCTGCCGTAATTCGGAGCCCATCCGTTTACCTTGTACATCCAGCCTGACATCTTACCGCAGTCGAACTCGTATAGGTGATTTATTCCCTCTACATAGTAGCTGCCGTAAACAGGCGCGTATGACGCCTCAATCTGTATTCCGGTTGCGGAGCAGGCTCTCCTGGTTACATCATAAGCCGTATCTCCCTCCTTGAATTCCACCTTGCTGGTAGTCAGAATAACGCCGTTTGAAGGCACATACCTGTTCTTGCCTTCCTTAAGCTTATCCATATTGTTGAGAATCGACTTGCATTGAATCTGAATAGTACAGGTGTTTATCTTAACCGTGGAGCCCCCTGCAGAGGATGCCGAACCATCGTTTCCTCCCTGTGCATATGCTATTGCCTCCTTCTCCAGAGCTTTTGCCTGTTCTTTCTTCTCTGCCTCTCTGGCAGAAATGACCTTATCCAGCTCCTCTTCCGAGAAGCAGATCTCCCTGATGCCGCCTTTTAGTTTTTCTATCTGAAAGTCGTTGAGAGTTGTCGCCTGCAATACCTTCTTTTCCGCGGTAACCTTACCGTTGCTGCCGCTTGATATTAACAGGCAGTTTCCTTCTTTAACCTTGATTTCACCATCATTTGGCGTTGTCACAATGACTTCGCCACCGAATACATCAATCTCGGCACTGCCCTTCTGTGCACTCACTGACAGCACCGCATCTGCCGCCGTCAGACTGCTGCTCCCAAAGGTAATCCCGAATCCGTCAGGTGCCTTGGGCAGCTCTCCATACATCTCTCCATGACTGAGTTTTAGACAGACTGTACTTTCTCCACAGTCTGTCATCTCCATCTCTGCGGAGGCTCCGAGAACAAGCTGATTGCTTCCTAATGCAAAGGCAGCCTCCGATTCGTTTGCTGTTGCTATTATATCACCGCTTTGCAGAGCCACATCCTTTTTTAAGGTATATGCCACACTGCTGCGCTCTATATTGGCAATTCCCTTAATGTCCGTACTTACAAGTTCTCCGCCGCTTCCGCCGCTGAGCCATCCCTTTAACATACCTACAGCCAAAACCCCGCAGGCTGCTATTATCACAATGAGGACAACCATTATGATGTTTGATCTTTTCTTTTTTGCTCTGCTCTCCACTTTGTTTCCTCTTCTCTTTATGCCATAAGAACCCCGACTGCCGGAAAAGCGGCATTCGGGGTTTCTTATAACATTATCTATGACCTATGCGCATAACAGTCCAACTTTACTTAATCTTCTTGCTTTTTGCTGATGACCAAGAACCATATACCTTGATTCCTGCCTTGTTTCCATACTTTGCCTTATCGTTAGACAAAGTCTTGATACCGCGAATCTTGAAGCTGTACTTCTTCTTCTTTGACAACTTCTTGATTACCTTTGAGGCTGTGTCACTGCCTACTGTCACATACTTGGCATCCGCATTGGTCTTCTTGTAGTAAATCTGGTAACTGTCAAATCTGGTAGCCTTCGTCCACTTGACAGTCGCCTTCTTCTTCCCTGCCGATACGCTCTTCAGCTTCATCTTGTAGCTCGTATAGTACTCGACATTCTTGTATTGTTCATCAGTCATGAGTGCTGCAATGTAGGCAGCTGCTGCATTTACAGCTTTATCAATTGCACCTTCGTCCTCAGCAAGATTGATTTCAACATTTGCCTTGATAATTGCCGTCAGTGCCGCGATCTGCTCTGCAGCGCGATACTTTGACGAATCAAAGGATGAGGATACCTTATTTATGGCATCTTTCTTCTTCTGCGCAAAAGCTGCAATCGCTTCCCCGGCCTCGCCGGCATCTCTTACTATTACCTTACAGGCAGGTGCAATAACCGGACAATCAATATCAGGGATTGTCTCCGGCGGAACTACTGACCAGTCTGTCACAGTATCCTTAACCGCGCCCTCAGCAGTTATATAATATACTCCTGCATCAGAGAATTTGAGTTCTATTTTGCTGTCACCGTCAAGACTGACATCCTCCAGAGGATTAAATGCACTGCCTGACTGAGTTCCAAAGAATAATTCACTCTTTTCTTTATCAATTTTTTTGGTTGCAAATGGATATGCCATACCCTGGCATCCCTTAACCTCAAGCTGGAAGCTTTCATTCTGCGCAACTGTTACGGTTTTCTTGTTAAAGTGAATATACCAGTCTGCAGAGTATTTATCATCCAGATTTACAGAAGCGTTGAGATAATCACCATCTGCGACTTCATAATCACCAACTCCACTGGCAATGGCTTTATCATTAACAAAGAACAGAAAAGTCTTTGTTTCACCCCAGAGTTTAGTTACAGTTGTGCCATAAGAACTATCCATAGTGGTGGCATACCCGTCTTCTGCGTTATACTTCTTGTGTGCTGCTATGAGAGCCTCATCATATGTGAAATGTCCGTCGCCGTCAATATCCGTGACCTCAAGTTCTCTCTGTGCCATAACCTTGCCGCCATTGTCAGTTGCCAGAGCTCCCGAATTGCTCACTGTGATATACACATTAACCGTTTCTCCCGGCTTAGGCTCTTCCTGAAGCGTCATTTCAGGTGTTCCGGACTCTTCCCCGGCTTCGGCTGCAGGCTCATCAGCTGCAGGTTCCTGCTGCTCCACTGCCGGAGCCTCACTTGTTGTTCCTGTTACAGGTTCTTCAGTAGTGGCGAACGCAAATGTCGGCATGAATGCTACCGCAGTCATGAGACACATGAGCACCGCCAGTGTTCTTGCCATTTTCTTTTTCATTTTACCTCCTCCTTGAACATGACCTCCCCCTTAGGAGTAGCAGGGCAGGTTGCCCGATCTCTTTCAGGCTGCCTGCACCTGCAGATGAAAAGGCCATTTTCACCCGAGTACAGAACGGAATCAAAAAATGCACTCCCTCCGAGTGCATCCGGTGATTTTGCATTATACAAATAGATCCGCCGTCCCATCTCAGAAGACTAATTTGTTACTTCAGACAGGTCTACCGACTTAATCTTTAAGGCGCTCTCGCGCCGTCCTACTTGGTACGCCTTCCCAAAGCACAGCTCCAGTGACTTGCCGCGGATTTCCCCTTGGCGTGTACCTTCGTTGATATCACGGTTGCTGAGACACAGTGCCGGAATTCAACCGGCTTCCGATTTGTCTGAATCCGAATGTTTATTTTTTCAAATCAATAATATCCTTTTAGAGTCAGCCAGTCAAGGGAATTTTCGCAATTCAGAATTTCCAGGCTCACCGTCACATCGGCAGCACACTTATCCCGAACTCCCTCCAGTATTCCTTCAATATCGATGGTGCCATTCATCAGTTCGTCATGGAAGTCACCTGTCCCGTCATTGTTATGGATGTGCAGGTGCTTCAGATACGGCGCCATCACCTCAAGCCACTCATCCCTTCCCGGTTCTGCCGCTGTTTTGCCCACGATATTGGCATGGCCTGCATCATAGCAAAGACCCACTCTCTCATCTCCTACGGCTTTCGCTATCTCCGCCAGCATGTACGGCTCATCATCCAGTACATTCTCAATGCATATCCGGAAATCGTCGGGCTTATCTGCCATAAATTCCCGCCAGAATTCCACGGATCTCGCATGGTGCCATTCTTTGAAGTACACGAAAGGTACATAGCCCGAGTGAACCACCATTTTCTTTATTCCGAAGCCTATGGCAATTTCGGCCGCCTGATTCAGCCTGTACATAGCCAGCTCTCTCGCCTTGGGATCTATTGCCGCCGGGTGCAGTTCATTGAAGGGTGCGTGGAGTATTCTCACATCGTACTGTTTTACCAGCTGTGCCAGCTCCGCTTTGGCACGGATTCCCCTTTCGCCATCCATGTTTTCAGCCTGACAGAAGTGATCGATCTCGACACCCAGCCCGTATTTTCCCGCAATATCCTGCCAGTTCCGGCACATACCGGCTATACACAATCTGTCTCTCATCTCAGGTTTTGACATGTATTTTCCCTCGCATTATTGTTTGTTGTTCTCTTGCTGCTCCATAGTATTAGCATATGTAAGGTATCCCCGGCATTATGCTGCTGCGCGGTGGTGTACTCAGCATTGTACTGCTATATATGGTGCCATCCGGCATTGTGCCGCTTCTCTATTTTATCTCCAGCACCACCGGGCAGTGGTCGCTGCCCATCACATCCGTCAGAATATCCACCGCCGCCAGTCTCTTCTCCAGAGACCGGGATACCAGAAAATAATCTATCCGCCATCCGGCATTGTTGACCCTTGCATTCCCACGGTAGCTCCACCATGAGTATACTCCTGCCAGTTCCGGATTGAAATAACGCCATGTATCTATGAAGCCCGCACCCAGAAGCTCTGTCATCTTGCCTCTTTCCTGGTCGGAAAACCCCGCATTGCCCCTGTTGCTCTTAGGGTTCTTCAAATCTATCTCCTCGTGAGCCACATTCATATCACCGCAGATAACTACGGGCCTATTCTTCTCTATCTCCTTGACATAGTCCCTGAAAGCGTCCTCCCAGCTCATCCTGTAGTCTATCCGTTTCAGCTCATTCCGGGCGTTAGGCACATACACATTAACCAGATAAAAATCGGGAAATTCACAGGTGATGGCACGGCCTTCATGGTCGTGTGCGTCAATTCCCAGACCATATGAAACCGAGAGCGGCTCTTCCTTTGTGAATACCGCCGTTCCCGAATAGCCCTTCTTCTCAGCCGAGAACCAGTACTGGTGATACCCTTCAAGGGACACTTCAGCCTGACCCTCCTGCATCTTTGTTTCCTGCACGCACAGCACATCCGGGTTCTCCGCTTTCGCGAAGTCAAGAAAACCCTTTTTCATTGCCGCCCTTATTCCGTTCACATTCCACGATATTAGTCTCATCTCTTCTCCCTTCAAAATCTGAAATATCTCCGGGGGTCGCTGCTCACTGCTGTAAGCAGCATGATCCCCGTATGTTCCTGTCATTGGGGCATGACAGGTATAGATGTATAGCAATGCGTCTGCCGGTCGCCGCCGCTTAATCCTTTCTTAGAATTCCGCTGACTTCGGAGTCCTCGGGAAAGGCAGGACATCGCGGATATTAGCCACTCCCGTGATGTACATGATTATTCTCTCGAATCCCAGTCCGTAGCCGGAGTGCTTGACTCCCCCGTATTTCCTCAATTCCATATACCACCAGTAGTCTTCGGCCTTCATGCCATCCTCTTCAATTCGGGCTTTGAGCATATCGTAGCGTTCCTCTCTCTGTGAGCCCCCTATAATTTCCCCCACTCCCGGAACCAGCAGATCGCATGCAGCTACCGTCCTGCCGTCATCGTTCAGCCGCATATAGAATGCCTTGATATCCTTAGGATAGTCCGTCACGAATACCGGCTTTTTGTACACCTTCTCTGTAATATATCTCTCGTGCTCCGTTTGTAAATCGATCCCCCATTCGACCGGGTACTCGAATTCCTCTCCGGATTTTTTCAGAATATCCACCGCCTCCGTATATGTGATTCTCGCAAAATCAGAGTTTACGATGTTATCCAGCCTTTTCAGAAGTCCCTTGTCCATGAACCGGTTAAAGAACTGCATTTCCTCCGGACATTCCTTCATCACATAGTTAATGACATATTTAATCATGTCCTCCGCAACATTCATGTTGCCTTCCAGATCACAGAATGCCATTTCAGGTTCAACCATCCAGAATTCCGATGCGTGTCTGGCCGTAAAGGAGTTCTCTGCCCTGAAGGTCGGACCGAAAGTGTAGATGTCTCTGAATGCCAGCGCCATAATTTCCCCGTTGAGCTGCCCGCTTACTGTAAGGCCGGCACGCTTCCCGAAGAAATCCTTCGTATAATCGATGCTGCCGTCTTCGTTTCTCGGCGGATCCTCCATGTCCAGTGTTGTGACCTGGAACATTTCTCCCGCACCCTCGGCATCACTCGCTGTGATAACAGGCGTATGTGCATAAACGAAATTCCTCTCCTGAAAAAATCTATGAAGTGCAAAGGCAGTCACGGATCTTACTCTGAATACTGCCGCGAAAGTGTTTGATCGCGGTCTCAGATGTGCAATCTCTCTCAGAAATTCCATGGAGTGTCTCTTCTTCTGGAGAGGATAATCCGGATCCGAATCCGCTTCGATCTCTATTGCCTTTGCTTTGATCTCGAAAGGCTGTTTCGCCTCCGGAGTCAGCACGAAAGTGCCTGTGACCTTGAGTGCCGCGGCTATAGGCGCTTTGGCGATATCGCTGAAATTATCGAGAAATTCAGCTTCATAGACGACCTGCACCGACTTAAAAAACGAACCATCATTCAGTTCTACAAACCCAAACCTGTTTGAACCTCTGTTGGTTCTTATCCATCCTCTTACTGTCACTTCGCTGTCCGCAAAGCTCCCGCTTTCTCTGAATAACTGTTTAACTAATACTTCTGCCATCAATGTTCTCCTATAATTCTATCCTTAAGAAATCAGCCCTTGAGATTTCCTTCTCATTTAACATAGGTTTTTATCTCCTTCTCCTCCCTGTGTCTCACTATGAAATACGCCGCCAGCGTAACCACGCCTGTGACGACCCATGTGATCGGGTAAATATTCATAAGCATTTCGAAGGAGCCGCTATCCTTAAAAATCGTAAATATCCAGACGATACGCAGCACGCATGTTCCGAGAACTGTTATTGCGGCAGGCAGTACCGAATGTCCCATTCCTCTCATTGCCGCTCCGCTTATCTCGTAGGAATTGGCGATCCACTGGAATATGAGCACATGCTGCATTCTCACATATGCCCATGCGGCCACCGCAGGCACACCGGTGAACAGACCGATGAGCACGACTTTACCCGCAAAAAATCCCATATTGAATATCAGCGTTGCCGTACAGCCCATAATCAGACCGAGCCGCCATATCTTCCGGCATCGCTCCATGTCCCGGGCTCCGTAATTCTGCCCGGTGAATGTCATGGTGGTCTGAACGAATGCGTTCAGGACGAAATAGCAGAAATACTCGAAGTTCAGAGCTGCCGAGGAACCCGCTATGGCTTCTGAACCGAAGCTGTTGATTGCCGCCTGAATGAATATATTGGAAAGTGAAAACACCATTCCCTGGATTCCGGAGGGCAGACCTATCTTTATTATTCTGATGAGATGCTCTCTGTGAAATCTCAGCTTTCTGAATTCCAGTCTGAACTCATCGGTTTCATGGGAAAGCATCCATATTATCATCGCCGAGCTGATGATATTGGCAATAATGGTTGCGACGGCGACTCCCGTTACATCCCAGTGCCAGACTGCAACGAAGAGCAGATTAAGCCCCGCCTTGATAACGCCTGCAACTGCCAGACACAGGAGCGGACGGACAGTGTCGCCCTTGCTCCTGAGTATAGATGCGCCGAAGTTATACAATGCCATAAGAGGGATGCCCGCAAAGTATATTCTGAGGTATCTCGCCGCCATGTAGATTACATCCGGCGGTGAGTGCATCGCGTTCAAAATCGGCCACGCCGCAAACATCCCTGCAAGACCGAAGAAAACCCCTCCTGCCAGAGCTATGAGCACTGTGGTGTGAACCGTGGCGTTTACCCTGTCCCGTCTGCCCTGACCTATGTAATGAGCAATAACAACATTGGCTCCTATGGCCATTCCAACGAGCAGGTTTACTACGAGATTTATTATTGGGCCGTTGCTTCCTACTGCCGCCATTGCCTGAGGACCTGCAAACTGCCCGATAATCGCTACATCGATAGCATTAAAAAGCTGCTGCAGCGTGCTGGTGATCATTATTGGTATGGCGAAAAGAATCATTTTCCTGAGAAGCGGTCCGTTCAGCATGTCTACCTGATTCTTTTTACTCATGTTTTTCGTTTCCCTGTTTTCGTTTTACTGTATGCTCTCCCTATGCGACCTGAAACTTTTAGCAAACTCGCAAAGGATACACGCTTTTCGCCTTTCCCTCCCTGTATACTCCCCCTGTTTTGATTTAAAACGGCAGCGAGCCATCCCCTGTAAGTGTCATGCTCCCCGCCGTTTTGTTTTTGTGTATGTCCCGGTTCAATCAAAGACCACAACCGCCACATTTGGGTTCTGCAACAGTATCAGGGCATTATTTGATGTACTTGGGGTGAATTCTCAATTAAGTTTTCGATGTCTTTGTTTCTTAATATTATAATCATTATTATGGGGCAAGTCAATCAAGCAGACAAGCATACAGCAGTCCGTTAGTAGGTGAAAAAAAGTCCAATACAACATTTTCAGATGTAAGATCTGACTCCAGAGCATCATTAAACATAGCTAAGGCTTCAAAGAGGTATTCTTCCAATTCTTTTTTTGTATATCTTGTACCCACTTATCTTCCTCCAACAATCGCTATATGCACCTTCCTTTATATAAGCTCCTTATCCAAAAGGAAATCAATCACATTGATGTTCAAAATACCGTTATCATCATACCAACGCTTTCCAATATCTTTCCTTACCACAATTTTAGGAAAAGAATCTCCTATAAGCGTAAATGGTCTGAGTTCTACCTCAGCTTTTTCATCAGTCGGCATCGCATACGCCGACTGGATATAGGTTCGCTTTCCTCCTGAATTTACAACAAAATCTATTTCCCTTGGAGTACGAATTGAATTGCCTTTTTCACTGAGTGTCCTTGCGTAAACAACACCAACATCAACGGAAAACTGCCTGATATTTAACTCATTATATATGATGTTCTCCATTATATGCGTCATTTCCTGCCGGCGGAAACCTATCCTTGCATTTCTAAGTCCAATATCTTCGCAGTAATATTTATTGGGTGAGTCAAAATAGGATTTTCCTTTTACGTCATATCGCTTACTTCCTGAAAAAAGGAACGCATCTTCCAAATGTCCGATATATGCCCGAATCGTATTGGCAGACACACCGCCCCCTTGTTTAGACTTCAGAGTGTTTGCAATTTTAGTCGGATTTGTTAATGAACCTACCGACGAACAAAGCAAATCCAATATCTGCTCCAGAACATCTTGCCTTGCAATTCTCTTACGTTCAACAATGTCTTTAATATAAACTTCTGAGAAAAGCGATTTCAGATAATTCATCTTAGCCGTTTCATTAGGTCTTGACAAGATAAGCGGCATACCGCCATAGAATGCATATTCATCAAATGCTTCGTTTTTATCTCCACCAACAGCAGAGTAATATTCTG
>JAUMVV010000040.1 GCA_030529985.1 Bacillota bacterium | reverse complement strand
AGATTCCTGAGCAGATGTTCCTGTTTGCGGGGAGCATAGACGAAGTAGTCGACAAGTACGAAAAGAGCAAGGCATAGGACAGTCAGCCTGCGGAGGTTGCGGCTGCGATTACCTTCGGCATTCGACCTGCGGTACAATTGATTTGCTGAAGGTTGAAGGACATATCGCGGTCGCACGGACACTGTGACCTTTGCACATTGAACAGAGGATGCATGGTGCTCACGGCAGCGGTTGCGGCTGCGATCATTGCCTTCGGTATTCGAATTACAGCGTGGCAAGTCGGCGGAGTCGATATGCCTATTCATTTTGAAAGAGGGAAACGATGAACAGTTTCAAATTGGAAGTGATGACCCCATCGAAGCAGTTTTATCGCGGAGATGTTGATATGGTCATTGTAACAACTAAAGAGGGGGACGAAGGCTTCATGGCAGGACATGTCTGGGCCTGTAAGCTTCTTGAGGTCGGTGAACTCTGGATCCTTGAGAAAGGTGCCGACAAAAATGACTGGAAGGTGGCTGCAGTTGCAGGGGGCTTTGTTGAAATGAAAGAGAGCATGGTGATATACACTGACGCTGTGGAGTGGTCAGAGGATATTGACATTGAAAGAGTTCTCAGCGAGAAGGCGAAGGCGGAGGACTGGCTGGGCAAAAACCCTGACGCTGACGAAAAATCAGAAGAAGTGCAGAATGCCAGACTGATTCTCCAGAAAGCTGAAACGAGATCCAATGTCGCCGAAGGAGGCAAGAGACACTGAGACTAAAGGTAATATCCATATCACTTAGGTATGAAACTGCAAAAAAACATCAACAACAACTGACACATACTGACACATACGACACCGTCCTACATAGGAAAAAATATTGACATTAAGCCGGTTGTAATATATACTAACCACGGTCGCGCAGGTGCGCGGTTTGTAAAAGTGCAAGCAGGGAGAGGCAAAGTCATCAAGGGTTTTGCATTAGCCCGGAAGCGAACACACTTGAAGTTATTTTTAAGACGCTGAAAAAATTGCAGGCTGCGGCAGAGCCGAATGCAGGCAATCCAGTAAGCGGAACCGAAAGCGTTTGTGCTTTTTTATTGCAGCAAGCCGGAGGTTCACCGGAAGGAGCCGGCCGGGAGGCAGCGGATAAAGATAAGCCGGGAAGCGGCACAAAAGCGGCAAACCAAGTAGGTAGAAAGGATGACGCAATGTCACAAAAATCATTCATTGCAAAGCCTGCAGAAGTTGAGCGTAAATGGTACGTTATCGACGCTGAAGGTCAGAATCTGGGAAGAATGTGTTCACAGATCGCCATGATTCTCAGAGGCAAAAACAAGCCGACTTACACGCCTCATGTTGATTGTGGAGACTATGTAATCGTAATCAACGCTGAGAAGATCGCTGTAACAGGCAACAAGAGAAAAGAAAAGATCTACAAAAGACACTCCGGATATCCGGGCGGTTTGAAGGAAACTACTATGGAAGAAATGCTGGTTAAGCATCCTACAGAAGTTGTCAGACACGCTGTTAAGGGCATGATGCCGAACGGTAAGCTGGGAAGACAGATGTACAAGAAGTTAAAGGTTTATGCAGGTCCTGAGCATGAACATGCAGCTCAGAAGCCTGAAGTTCTGGTTATTAAATAGGAAGGGAGGAATTGAACAATGGCAAAGACACAGTACTACGGAACAGGTAGAAGAAAATCTTCAGTTGCTAGAGTCAGATTAATCCCTGGTAACGGAACATTCACCATTAACGGCAAGCCTATCGAAGAGTATTTTCCGCTGGAAATCGTAAGAAGAGAAGCTTTCAGACCTTTTGAAATCGCAGGCTGCGAAGGCAAGTTTGATGTAATCGCTAAGCTGGAAGGCGGCGGGTATACAGGACAGGCAGGTGCTTTAAGACACGGCATTTCGAGAGCTCTTTGCGAGGCGGACAGAGAGAGCTACAGAGCGCCGCTTAAGGAAGCAGGCTTCCTGACAAGAGACTCACGCATGAAGGAAAGAAAGAAATACGGTCTCAAGAAGGCGAGAAGAGCATCACAGTTCTCAAAGCGTTAATTTCAATCACCTTCCGGTCTCCAAAGGGCACCGAAGAGGTATTATCTCGACTTTTGAAAAGACGCGAACCCCTGCATTTTGCGGGGGTTTTTCGATTATGGAAATATCCGCCATGCTGTTTGCTTGTTTCATATCTTCCCGGATGGAGATAGAATGCACCACCATGAAAATTAAAGGGGATGTTGAACCGCAAAAAACTAAAGTTCCTGAAAATTGAAGGAAAAGGCCCAAACGGGATTTGCCGGCAGCGTCATGATTAGCGAGTGGTAAACTTACCCGGCCGAAATCGGTTCGCTATGTCTTGACGGCACAGAAGGTCAGTGATATTATCTTGTCAGGAAATTTAATCAATTCCGTGTTCTGCTGCCGAAGGCAGCAGCTAAGAGGGAATCCGGTCAAAAGCCGGAGCGGACCCGCCACTGTAATTCGGGAATTTACTGTCATGCTGCAGGGCAGCCACTGAGAGATCGGGAAGGCGACGGTAAATGTTGAACGATTAGCCAGGAGACCTGCACGAGAATTTATTTGCGCCACGGGGAAATGGCACAGCATTTTTGATACAGTGAAAACGGACTGCTTTTTTAGCAGTTTTTTTAATGCAGAGTTATGGGGAGGACATGAACATGATGAAAAACCCTAAAAAATTCAGAAAAAAAGCCATAGGCCTGTCACTTGCGTTTATGCTGGTGATAAGCGGCATAGTTCCGGCGAATGTATTTGCGGGAACAGAAGGCGGAGCTTCTGAATCAGCAAAGAACCCGGCTGCACAGCAGGAAGCTGAGGCGGGAACTGAAAAAGGTACCGGGAAGGGCGCCGAAAAGACCGAAAAGAGTACCCGGCAAGATTCCCGGACGGGAAACGATAAAGATGTATCCCGCGATGAAGCCGGAGCCGATGTGAATGGTGTGAGCGATGTGAGTAAGGAAGAGAAGGGAACAGCGGAAAGCGATTCCAAACTCGCACTTTCAGGAACGGAAGACAAGGAGAAAGCCCGTGCTTATCTGGTTGAAAACTACATTACAAAGAACAAAGTAATCACTACCGGAGGCGATGGAGTAATAAAGAGCTCAGATGGGCTGACATACACGATAGGAACCAAAACACCGTCGGGGAGTTCGATTACGAGTATAAGACTTAAAATGGAGGGCACAAGCAGCAGCTATAAAAGCGGATGGTACATTGACAGCGATAACCCGTATATTGTTTACAAGAAACCATCACAGAATATAAGCAGAGGTATTAAGGGAAGACCTGCAAGCGACTACAGTTTCAAGGCTACACTGAAGCTGTTTGCGGCCGAAGCAAACAATGCCGACATTGACAATGGAACTGCGGAAGCTCTGGCATCGCAGGAATTCACCTTCATTCTTAAGGCAGAGGCAGCGAAGCCGAAGGTAAACTTTAAGCCCATCGACAAGGACAGTCTGGAGGCAATAGAGAATGCAAAGGTGACGGTAGAATACAACTGGTCACCTCTTTCCCCGGAGGCGGATGGAAGCTATGTGCTTGATTCAGCAGAAGTCTATACGGTAAAGGCTTCGGCAGATGGCTACAAAAACTATTCAAATTCGGCGTACACTCCGGCGGCAGAGGGAGGAGCTGTCGAACTCCCAATGGAGAAAATCCGGACGAGCAGGATAAGCTTCAACATCAAAGACAGCAATGGAGATCCCGTATCGGGTGCGACGGTAAAGGTGCAGCAGGGATATTATGGCGCAACAGTAGAGCCACAGAGTGACGGTACATATAATCTGGTCAATGGCGAAAGCTATTCATACACGGTAAGCGCGGCAAACTACAGACAGGTGACAGGAAACATCACCCCGACAGAGGACAAGACCATCGACCTGGTAATGACAAAGAACATAAGCAGATATAAGGTCATTTTTGAAATCAAGGATGAAGATGGTAATAGTCTGACCGGAGCAGCGGTTACAGTTACAGACGACGAGGATGATATCGTGACGCCTGAAACGGACGGGACATATATTCTGCTAAGAGGATGGGAATATACATACTCTGCAGCAGCAGAAGGCTACAAAACCGAAACAGGAACAATAACTCCATCCGGAGATAATGAAAAAATCACGAAGACCATCACATTGAGAAAGTCGGTTACAGCAGATCCGAAAGACACGGAAAAGGTAAACAAGATCAATGAGAAATTCAACAAGGAATTTGGAGCGTTGCGACCTGATTTTGCAAAAGACAAGAATGTCAATGAGATGGTGCTGGACAGGATTCAGGGATACAGCGAACTGGATACTGCAGGCGTTACAGTGGAGGTTGCTTCAACGGCAGACAGCGGCTATATTAAAGAAGATGGAACAATAGTCTATGTCAAAAACGACCTCAGCCCTTACGGAACCAATTCCAGGAACATAAGCTGCAGCTTCAGATTCAGGTGCAACGGAGCTGAAGCCGTCTCGGATTTGCGGACTGTAACAGTATGCTGGGACAGGGATTACTACAATGAAAAAATCAACTCAGAGGCGGGAAGCCTGAGCTGGGATACCATAAAAAACGGGAATGCAGATATGAATGCGGTAGAAACCGACTTAACACTTCCGCAGATCATGACCGGTTCAGCCAGAACAGCCTGGTCAAATATAAAATGGACCTCTTCAAACCCGGGAATAATAAGCATCGAAGATACAGGATACGGCAGTATTATCGATCCTAAAAAGGGAAAGGTAACACCGGCGGAAGAAGATACAGAGGTAACGCTGACGGCGGAATTCAAAGCAAATGACAGCGCTCTGAACAGCTATGTTGAAAAGCCCGAATACTTTACCACAGTAAAAAGAGAATTCAAGCTGACAGTCAAAGGTAGCGGCGGAGCTCCTGTGAGCGAAGAGAGCCTGCTGGAAATACTGAACAAATACTATACAGTAGCAGACCTGCAGGACTTCGTTTCGAAAAAACCGATCGATCCGGACAAGGTTGACGGGGATATTCAGCTTCCGAGATATACGAGAATAAAAGATGAGAACGGGAAACTTGTTTTTGCCAACAAGGAGATAACGGTAAGCTCAAGCAGCGATAAGATCATCCGAATCAACGGATACAGAGCCAATGTGGATATATTCGCAGGGGATAAGGACATTGAAGATGTCGATCTGATTATCACATTCACAAGAGGCGGCATTACGGTAAAGAAAGCAATACCTCTTAAAATCCTGACGATTACTGACGAGGCTCTCGATAAAGAGCTGGCAATGATGGATAAAGCAAAGGCAAACTACTTCGTGGGAATAAATGATAACAGATACAAAGATCCGGATTCTGTAAATGGAGATCTGCACCCGTTCAAGGAAATGGTGCTTGATGAAAGCGGGAACCCGGTCTGGATTTACAATGAAGCGGATGTCAAAGGTGACGGCATAAAGGCAGACGGCTATTTCGATGACACTTGGGAAATGGAGGCAAACGGCTACAACCTGTTCAGATCCTCAGACAACAGCGTTGTCAAGCATGAGAATCTGGTGGTTTCGCTGCCGGATACTCCTAAAAAGGTGACAATCACCTCATGGCTGAGCAGTGCCAGATACGGTAAATACGCTCCGCTGCATCCGGACAACGAGAAGCTGCAAAAGCTGTACAAGCAGGAGACAAGCGTAGAAGTGACCGTTACCAATGAGGTGATTCCGGACAACCCGCCGGTAAAACCTGACCCGTCGGATAAGCCGGACAATACCGATCCATCGGACAAGCCGTCAGACAATGGGAAGCCCGGCAAGGATAATCACGACAGCGATAAAGGAAAAGGAAACAAAGATTCTCAGCCGAAGACAGATGACAGAACCCCTGTCGGAGCTCTGGCAGCAGCGGGATTTGCAAGTCTGATCGTACTTATGGGCATCGGGGCAGCAGCCTCACGCCGAAGGCAAAATTAGAAAAAGCGGCGCGGGAAACGAAACAGCACCGCAGCACGCAGCAGAAAATTGCTATGACACGGAAACGATCCGTATAAAGCCTGATATAACAGGTAGCTGATAACTGCAGATCAGGTATGCCTGCCTATCACCACGGCGATAAGCAGGCATATAATTTTGCGATTAGCCGAATCCGGTTTAACATTACTTCTTATCAAGCTTATATCTTAATAATTGCCGTGAGATGCCGACAAAAGCCCTAACCACTGCTGATGAAATAGTGGTCGGGCTTTTTTATTGTTTTTTGAATAAGGAAAGCTCATTACAGGCGGCGAGGATATAGGGAAGCGAGCCGGCAGCAGTGTACGCTGCCCGGAGACAGGTCGATTTACGAGTTTTACTATTAAATAACCGAAGGAGCAGGAGTATATATTTTTTTCGACGACAGACGGATTTTACAAGGTTTTTACAGTAGCAAGGTACGGAGTTTTACATCCCGGGGATAGTATATCCATCTATAGAGTTGCCGGCAGGAATACCGTCCATAATATTCGGACTGTTCGGGATGATGTTCTTCGGTCGGACGCCGGGGCTGGGGCAGTCGCTTTTGACCGGTGCCTTGACATTGATTATAATGGTATTGCTACTGATAACACGAAATGCACAGGAGGCTCAAAATCGTGCCGTACAGCTACAGATACAAGGCTGCAGATTTGCTGATGGTAAACAAATATCCGGAGCGTATAGGAGATCATGCGACGAATATAGCTGAGTGGGTAATATTTTCCGCAGAAGATCATATTGGAGGAAAGGAGTAAATATATATGAGGATAAACTATAATGAAAAAAAGGGTTTCATATGTGATATGGACGGAGTGCTGTATCATGGCAACAAGCTTCTGCCGGGAGCGGTGGAGTTTATTGAGTGGCTTCAGGAAACCGGCAAAGAGTATCTGTTTCTCACCAACAACAGCGGCATGACACCTAAGGAGCTGCAGCAGAAGCTGAGACGGATGGGAGTGGAAGTGAGCGAAGATCATTTTTATACCAGCGCACTGGCAACGGCGGAATTTCTGAGAGTGCAGGCACCGGGCTGTTCAGTGTTCGCTATCGGAGAGGCGGGGCTGCTCAACGCTCTGTACGACGCGGGGCTCACCATGAATGATGTGAATCCGGATTATGTGGTGGTAGGAGAAGGCAGAAATTACTCATTGGAATCCCTTACAAAGGCAGTAAATCTGGTTTTGAAGGGCGCGGAGCTGATAGGAACCAACCCGGATGTATCAGGGAATGTTGAGAACGGGCTGGCACCGGCCTGCGGGGCACTGATAGCTCCGATTGAAATAGCCACGGGGAAAAAGGCATATTTCTGCGGCAAGCCGAATCCGCTGATGATGAGAACCGGGCTCAGGCTGCTTGATTGCCACTCTGAAGATGCGGTCATCGTGGGAGACAGGATGGATACGGACATAGTTGCGGGAACAGAGAGCGGCGTGGATACGGTTCTCGTGCTTTCGGGCGTATCGGACAAATCCACCCCGGATATGTACGCATACCGTCCGACAACGATACTGGAAGGGGTCGGCTGCATTGTGGCAGAGGCTGAAGCCGGCAGATAAAAACCGGAGGCGGCAATACAGATCCTTTAGACGGCAGACAACTGAATAGAGCATTGAAGCGGAGCCGTGCAGAAGCAGGTTTTTTCTACTGCGGGGAACCGCAGGTAAAATATAGCGAAGCAATGCCGAAGAGGAGAACGCCCGCTTCTTCTATTGCGAGGAAAACCGGGAGAGAGGTTTTACACGGTTTTTACATTACATAAACGGCAGTTTTTACCCGGCACTGATAATATTTAGCTGAAAGTAAAAGAAACAGGAAATATGATCGACAGACGGGAGAATAAAAATGATGAGTTTAGAGAGAAAAAGAAGTGTATACGGTGCAATGATAAGCCTGGTATCATTTGCGATACTGGTTGCAATTTGCCGGCTTTGCATCAACTGAGTGAGCCGGTGCACATTGCCGGAGAGATTTCGCGGCAAAATCCTGACCGGCGACATATCACGAGTATTTTAGATAATTAGATGATATAATGTGTCTGACGGTTGGAACAGGAGACAGGGGCGCAGAAAGAATCCCCTCGCGAAGCAGCAGGAGGCATGCGTATGGCACTGATATATGTGGTTGAAGATGATGCCGATATCAGGGAAATAGAAACGATAGCATTAAAGAACGGCGACTACAGGGTGAAGGGCTTTGGCAGTGCAGCGGAATTTTACGGACAGCTGGAAGAAACGCTGCCCGATCTTGTGCTTCTGGACATTATGCTTCCCGATGAGGACGGTTATGAGATAGTTAAGAAGTTGAGGGGAAACCGCAGAACGCAGAAGCTGCCGATAATAATGGTGACAGCTAAAACCTCGGAGATAGATATGGTGAAGGGGCTTGATGACGGAGCAGATGATTATATCCGGAAGCCCTTCTCCATTCTCGAACTGCAGTCCAGAGTAAAAGCTCTGATAAGGCGTTCCAAAGAGGAGGAACCGGAGAAGTATGTGGCAGGGTGCCTGGAGCTGGATGACAGCAGGCACACGGTGACCGTTGACGGGAATCCTGTAGAGCTGACATTCAAGGAATTTGAATTGCTGAAATATCTGATGATAAACAAAGGAATAGTGCTGTCCAGAGAAAAAATACTCCGGCATGTCTGGGATATGTACTACGAGGGAGAGACGAGAACCGTGGACATGCACATCAAAACGCTGAGACGCAAGCTGGGGAAGGGGAGCGATCTGATAAAGACGGTAAGGAATGTAGGTTATGTCATTCAGGCAGAGGAAGGCGGCAGATGAAGAGAAAGATAAATGTAACGCTGTCCATAATCGCACTGTTTGCAGTGCTTGTGTCTATGGTCGGCGCAACATCCGTGTCGTACAATCTGTTCGATAAACAGGTAAAAAAGGATCTCCGCATCGATGCGGAGCTGCTTAGGGATTCCGGAATATTCGACAGCGGAAGTGAGAGCATCGGTTCCGGGCAGTTCAGCCGGATTACAGGCGAGAAGCTGCGCATCACCTGGGTGGCCGGGGACGGTACCGTGCTCTATGATAATGACACTCAGGCCGGGAAGATGGAGAACCACAGGGATCGCCCGGAGATCCGGGAGGCGCTTGCCGGGGGCAGCGGCGAGTCAGTCAGGCGCTCGGATACATTCCGGATGAACACGTATTACTACGCACTGAAGCTCGACAACGGGACGGTGGTGCGGGTTTCCATGGAAGCAAAGGCAATCTCCAGTCTGTTCATGGCAGCGCTTCCTTTGATAGCGCTTATCGCCTTGGTAACCATAGCGATATGTCTTGCTATTTCCAGACTTCTTACCCGCCAGATACTGCAGCCCATCAACAGCATGGCGGAGGACATGGATAAGGATATGCTCGGCGCGATCGAATATGAGGAGCTGAGGCCCTTCGCTGATAAAATCAAAAGTCAGCACGAAAACATTCTTAAAGCGGCGAAGAACCGTCAGGATTTTACTGCCAATGTCTCTCATGAGCTAAAGACGCCTCTGACGGCAATATCCGGCTACGCTGAACTGATTGAGAACGGCATGGCCGAAAAAGATCAGGAGGTTTACTTTGCAGGTCAGATCCACAGGAATGCAGACAGGCTTCTCTCGCTGATCGACGAGATTATCAGGCTTTCGGAGATGGATCACAAGGAGATAGGCAGGAACTTTGAGAATTCCGATATATTTGAATTGGCAGAGGGGGTATGCCGGGATATGCAGGTAAATGCCGGGCAGAGAAGTGTGGAGCTCAGATGCACCGGCAGCAGCGTTGTGAGATGCGTGGAAGTATCGCTGATGAGAGAGCTGATAAGCAATCTGGTGCAGAATGCCATCACTTACAACCGGGAGGGCGGACATGTGTGGGTAACCGTGTCGGAAATCGGCGGCAGGGCGGAGCTCAGGGTGAAGGATGATGGAATAGGTATTCCCGAGGAAGCTCAGGAGCATGTGTTTGAGCGATTTTACCGGGTGGACAAGAGCCGCTCACGGGAGAGGGGCGGAACCGGATTGGGACTTGCAATTGTCAAGCACATAGCGGAAATCCACAAGGCCGAAATATCCATCAGCAGCACACCAGGGGAAGGAACGGAAATAAAGATCCGGATTTGAGCAAGTCGGGTTTTACCCGACAGGAATGGAAGGGTACAAAGGGAATAGGGTTTTTCCCGATACATCTTCACTGTAAAAAATTGCGGCCATTAAATACATACATAATAGTTCGGGGGTCAAAGGATTTATGAAAATTATTAAAACTCTCGCAGCTGTAATGATTGCGTTGAATCTGATCGCGGCGGCAGGACTCGCCATGGGATCCGCAGCCACGAGCAGAGCAATATCGGAAACAGCTATAGAAAAAGCGATAACGGCCACCGGTGCCGTTGATGAGCTGACCGACAGAATTATCGCGCAGCGAACGGTGAACATGGGAGGCAGGTACGGCGAAACCATGCAGACCATCCTCAAGTCAGACGCTATGACGGCATTTTTTACCGGATATACCGCGAGAGCACTGCAATCGCAGATTTACGATATTGAGCTTGAAGAAATCGGCTCGGATGAGCTGAACAGAGCCTTTAGCGAGGGTGCCGACGAATGTCTTGCCGAGGGAAGCATAAGCATGGGAAGCACGGAAAGGCTGATATTTGACAAGGCGCTGAATCTTGCCATGCCTGTCCTCAAAGAGGGGATCAACTATGTCCTGAAGCAGATGGATCTCACAGACTTCGTTGACAGGGAGACTGCCGGATATATTGAGACGGCGAAGCTTCTTGTATCCGATAAGGTGCGCTTCGGTTCGGCTGCCTTTGCAGTGGTCATGTGTGTTGTGCTCATAGCGATATTCGGGGGAAGCATGGCCGGCTTCGTGTGGGCAGGCGTTTGCATACTGCTGGATGCGGTGTTGCTTTTGATTATGTCGGTAATGCTTGGAGGGAGTATGCAGGCAGACGGGGCAGAGCTCGCCCTCTCGACTCGGATGATGTATGTTATGATGAGTGAAGGGCTCTCCTATGCAGGAATTGCCGGCGGAATACCGGGCGCAGCACTGATAGCTATACGGGGAGCAATACGGGGAATATTCAAAAGCTGACAAAGGTGACATGGGGCATATGGTCTTTTGCCACCTTTTTTGTCTGACTGTGTTATAATGTTCGGAGCGAGCAAAAATAAGAAAGGTAGGAGAGGACAAATGTATCCCAAGTTAATAATTGATATGAAAAAACTGGAGGCAAATATCGATGCATGTGCGAAAATCACCAAGGATGACGGCGGATGCAGCATGATGATCGTGACGAAGTGTCTCTGTGCGGACAGAACCGTCTGCGAAATGATTGCGAAACACCCGAGGGTGGATTTCCTGGCGGACTCCAGAGTGATGAACATCAGGAAATATGCTGATCTGATGGCTCCGAACGGCAAGCAGAGCGTGCTGCTCCGTCTGCCTATGATGGACGAGATAGAGGAGCTGGTGAAATATGTGGACATCAGCCAGAATTCTGAGATGGAAACTGTCAGGGCAATAGCCGAAGAGGCAAAAAAGCAGGGCAAAGTTCACAAAATCATTCTCATGGTAGATCTCGGGGATCTGCGTGAGGGAATGTTCTATCAGAATGAAGAGGAGATCGTCAGTGCTGCCGCGGAGATAGAAGCGATGGACGGCGTTGAGCTCTACGGCATGGGCACGAACCTGACCTGCTATGGAGCAATCATACCTAAGAACGACAACCTGTCAGTTCTCTGCAGCATCGCCGGCAGGGTCGAGGAAAAGATAGGCCGCAGCCTGGAGCTCATTTCAGGTGGAAACTCCAGCTCCATTTATCTTATCTGGAGGGAGGATATGCCTGAGAAAATCAGCAACCTGCGACTGGGCGAAAGCTTCCTGCTGGGCAATGATACGGCCTATGGTGAAGAGGTTCCGGGGACGGTTCACGATGCGGTTCTCGTCGAAGCGCAGATCATAGAGCTGAAGGAGAAGCCTTCGCTTCCAATCGGCGAAGTGGGCAAGGATGCCTTCGGTCAGGTTCCCGAGTACGAAGACCGGGGAGTCATCAAGAGAGCGATACTGGGCATAGGCAAGCAGGACACAGATATCGACGGTATGACTCCGCTGGACGATAGAATCGATATTCTGGGGGGAAGTTCAGATCACATGATTCTGGATATGTCAAAATGCGGGGAGGATTACAAGCTTGGGGACACGGTAAAGTTCAGACTTGAATACGGCGCGCTGCTCAAGACTGCAACCAGCCCGTATGTGGCGAAGGAATATGTTTGAAGAGACGGCATTCTGGTCCGGAAACCCATCAGGAACAGGCTCAGGAAGGAGGAGCACCTGCAGGATGCATGCTTCACCGCACTGGGTACTGTAGAATAACAAACAGGCAAAGACAAACAACAAGTAAGTAGCAATAAACAGAAAAGAGGCAAAGCGAATGTTTGAAAATCTCAAAAAATCAGGATGTGACGGTGACTGCGGAAGCTGCGGATCAGAACCTGACACATGCGGCGAGAAGCCAAGTCCGGAAACATGCACACACGAATGCGGTTCATGCCCGAGCGGTGGAAACTGTGCAGAATTTGATCCCAAGTCACTGCTGGAGGATCCTAATCCGAACAGTGACATCGGGAAGGTCATCGCAATCGTGAGCGGCAAAGGCGGCGTAGGCAAGTCGCTGGTAACATCGCTCATGGCAACAACCATGCAGCGCCGCGGTCATCAGGCTGCTATCATGGATGCGGATGTGACAGGTCCTTCAATTCCAAAGGCATTTGGAATTACTGCAAAGGCAGAAGCAGACGAGGCGGGCATTATTCCTATTCCCACAACTACGGGGATCAAAACCATGTCCGTGAATAATCTGCTGGAAAACGATACCGATCCGGTTCTCTGGAGAGGACCGATTATTGCAGGTCTGGTGAAGCAGTTCTGGACAGATGTATGTTGGGGCAGCGTTGACTACCTCTTCGTAGATATGCCGCCGGGAACAGGCGATGTTCCGCTGACGGTATTCCAGTCCCTTCCGATTGACGGGATCATAGTTGTAACATCACCCCAGGATCTGGTTTCAATGGTAGTGTCCAAGGCGATCAAGATGGCGGAAATGATGAATGTTCCTGTTGTCGGGGTGGTAGAGAACTACTCGTATTTCAAATGCCCTGACTGCGGCAAGGAGACACCGGTATTCGGACCGAGCAAGGTTGATTCAGTTGCCTCAGAATTCGGGTTAGAGGTTCTGGCAAAGCTGCCGATTGATCCGAAGCTTGCCGCCGCGTGTGATCGCGGCATGATAGAACTCTTTGAAGGCGACTGGCTGGACAAAGCTGCCGGGAAGCTGGAAGAATAATCCTATTGGGCATCTTGAAAGGACGCTTTTGCGGCAGCGTGTGGCGGTGAACAGAGCACGCTATGCCGAATGGGGAGCTTCTCGATGAAATGTTTTTGCCGTTGGCGTGTGACCGGTATTTTCGCGCATAAGAGATGAGTGTTTTGGTGCCAACCCTCTGTACGCGGTATAATGAAGTATAAAAAGAAGTAGTTTTTGTTGATTCAGCCGGCAGACGAAGCGGCATAATGGAGATTATTATGAAAGGCAGGTTTTCGAAAACAGGAATAGTGCTCATAAGCTGCTCACTGGTTTGCATAATTCTCGCACTGTCCGTCGGTGTCCCTAAGGGTTTTTTTGGTGACGGCGGTAAAGGCGGTAATCTTGATGACGAGGACACACCGAAGCTTGGAGATATAGTTGATGGCAAAACCCCTATTCTAATGTTTGACAAGAGCGAAGATGCCATGGCACTGATGAACGCATTTGATCAAGGGGAAATAGTCGATGTTGAGCTTCTGTACGATCAGGGCGGAGGCAATGCTGCCGTCAGAAGCAGCGATCAGGATATAATCAGAAAGGCCTATAAGGCGCTGAAGAATATCGTTATTGTGGAGCCTGCGGATGTATCCGTTACGGATAGCTATCACTATGTGACATTCTCGCTTGAAGGCGGTGGCCGGGTGGGATATTCCTTTGAGGGGACTGATATTCTCTGCTATGACGACGGCGAAGGCGGAAACAAAGACGGAAACTATTCAATAGAAGGATCCGGCGGACTGTGGGAGCTTTACAGACAGCTTACGGAGTGACAGCCGAGCATGTAATTGATGACATAAGAGCCGGAAAGATGGCTCTGGTCATGGGAATCGCCTGCGTGATTTTTATTCTAGCCATGATGGTGGAGGTGTATATTTAGATACATTTTCTGATGGTGCAATTTGCACCGATATGGCCGAAAAAGCATCAGAAGGCTGCGCC
>JAUMVV010000039.1 GCA_030529985.1 Bacillota bacterium | reverse complement strand
TCAGTATCACTATAATCAGTATAGTTATTATCAGTATTGTTACATTGTGCTTTTGACAGTTCCTGAATTGTCAAAAGCACAATTCTGGAACTGCCATAAACACAATTCAAGAATTGTCCCATCAAAGGAATAAGGCTGACCTGTTACAGCTCCAATGTTTTCTTTCTTTATGAAAACGTAAAATTGACTGTTCTGGCATTTATAGAGTCAACCCTTGCCATGTGGAGACAATATGGAGTCCATAAGGAACAGAGTATAGCATTCCTTCAAAGGATATGTGATAATTAGACAGAACTGTTGCGGAGGCCCAATCCACCAGTTTATGTCGAGCAGCAGGTAAGGAGGAACATCACTATGGCAAGACAGACATCCCTTGAGACATTGAGACAGAAGAAAGAAAAAGCTCAGCAGAAAGTAAGCAGAACAAAGAAACAACATGATGTGGCGCTGGCAGAGCTCAGTGAGATCCTGGATAAGGAAGAGGCTATTCTGAACGAGAATCTGCTGAAAGCATTCGCTGACAGCAATAAGACATACGACGAAGTGATGGCTTTCTTTGGTGCAAATGCTGAGGGTGACGCGTAATGGCAGTAAAGATAGAGTGCACAATCGAAAAACTCAAGGAGATCGTGGATAAAAAAAGCCCGGGACACCTGACTGGTGAGCCTTACAAAGTATATACAGAGCTGGTAACATCGGGTGCTGCAGACAAAAAAACTGCTGGTGCGATACTGTACTTTCTGGTGAGTGGACTTGTTGCTCAGATAAGAGAAGAGAACAGTTTTGAGGACATATCCCGCAAAATACAGAAAGGATGCAGCTTCAACAAGAAGATGGCAGATGAACTAACAACAATATTCCTGTCGCTCTACTCGTTGGAAAACAGAGAAGAATGGGAGAGTATGGAGCTGCAGGGGTTGGAGCAGTTCAAATCACAGGAATTCACCTGCGAGTGGGAAGGCTTTGCAACATGGGATGCGGGACCCGTCAGTATTGACTGCAATTATGAAGCAACAATCATACTGATGCCCATAGAGCCGCTGGTCGTGGATGACGATCTGGCGAGGAAGCTGAAGAAGAATCCGTTCATGACAGCTGACGAGATTGGTAGTCACTATGGGAAACATCTTGGCGAATATCTCGATAGCAACTTTAATTGGCATTGTACCTGCGAAGAGTATTATGAGCCGATCGTCGAAGATTTTGAGATCGATTACTATGTAAAAGAATGGAGCGAAAAGAACGGCTTTGAAGTGATTTCTTGCGAAGGCAGCGGTGACGACAGCGGGTATATTCCAAGCGGCGTCAGGCGATATATGCGATAAGAAAAAACTGCTCAGACAGCCTGTCAAAACAGATTTAGTCGGAAAATTTCGGGAAGTTGAAGCCTTACGTGCACAAAATGTGTACGATATGGTGGCATATAATGTATATTGAGAAATATTAAAATTGAAAACAATGATAACACGTGATTGCTTTAAGGCGCTGTATGGTTTTAGTGCATTGTCTTCGATTTCAATGCGGTCATCAAGAGTCATGTGTTTGTTCTTTTTAGTAGTCATGGTGAACTCCTTATCCCACACTGGATTTCTTATACTAAATTTTACACCTAAACTCTTATCGAAGTAAATTCCACAGCAGCTTCCACTGTGGAACTTACTTTGAGAATTTACTTATCTATGCAAGAAATCGTCAAAGTGTAAAAATCTGTTCTCAACATTCTTCCCGATGTATTATAATGATTTTGACCGGGAATGTATAACTGTTTATGCTGCCGGAGAAGGCGGCGGAATGGAGAAGTACCATGTATATGAAAAATGCGGAAATGTCGGATTTTGATGTTGCCTTTGACTATATCGAAAAATTATGGACATATAACAAATACGAGAAGGATCCAACACGAAAGGTATACGAAGAGGTTCTGGGGGATCCCAACAGTTTTGCTTTCTTTATGATGGACGATGACGGCGGTTACCACGGCTTCTGTCACGGCATCTGTTTTAATACATTCTGGATGACCGGCATGACCTGCTATGTATCAAGCATAATCACCAATGAGGACGAGCGGGGCATGGGTCATGGGATCTGGCTGATGGATCACGCCGTAGAACTCGCAAAGGCAAAGGGCTGCAAGGCATTGGTACTTGATTCCGGAATGCCACGCACTGAAGCGCATCGCTTTTATGAAAAATATGGATTTGAGAAGGGATGCTACGGGTTTGACCTGATGCTGACGGAATAATCACAGGGCAAGACCCGGTTTGCCGCCCGAACTATCCTTTGCACTGCCGCATGATACGCAGTTTAAGAAAGAAAACCGGCATCGTGCAGGATGAACATCCGATTCTTTGTGAGGCATTCCATACATACAACAGATTTGACAAATGAGATCCTGCCCCGACGCTGTAGATAAAAATAAAAGGAAAAGAAAAGTGACGGTGGAAATGAAACTGACAAGGGACATAGAAAAAACCGGAGAGATCGCGGAAGCGGTCAGTGCCTGCGGTGGAAGGGCGTATTTTGCCGGCGGCTTTGTTCGGGATGAGCTTATGGGACTGCCGAACAAGGATGTCGATGTGGAAGTGCACGGTCTTGCGGCGGAGGAGCTCAGGGAAATTCTGGAGCGCTCAGGTGAAGTGATAAGCATAGGGAAAAGCTTCGGCGTCTATTCGCTGCGGGGATACAATATAGACATCGCACTGCCCAGAAAAGAAAAAAATACGGGAACAGGTCACAGGGATTTTGAAATATTCACAGATCCCTTTCTGGGGCTTGAAAATGCGGCGAGACGAAGAGATTTCACTATAAACTCCATGATGAAGGATGTCCTGAGTGGAGAAATCATTGACAGCTTTGGCGGAAAGAAAGATCTGGAGAGGGGAATACTGAGACATGTGGATGACAGCAGCTTTGCCGAAGACCCCCTGCGACCGTTGAGGGGAGCTCAGTTTGCGGCGAGATTTGATTTGACGCCTGCGCCTGAAACAGTCGAACTGTGCCGCAGCATAGATATTTCAGACCTTCCTGCGGAAAGAATAGAGGCGGAACTGGCGAAAGGCTTATGCAAAGGCAGACGGCCTTCGGTTTTTTTCGATGTTCTCAGGGAGATGGAGCAGCTTGACATCTGGTTTCCGGAAGTCAGGGATCTTATCGGCATAAAGCAGGATCCGCTCTTTCACCCGGAAGGCGATGTCTGGGATCACACCATGATATGTCTTGATAAGGCGGCAGAACTCAGGAATCGTGCGGAAGAACCTTTCAGATTTATGCTTGCCGTACTGACTCACGATTTCGGGAAGCCCCTTGTTACGGAGGCAGTAAATGGCCGCATCCATTCCTACGGGCATGAAAAGGCCGGAATGCCGTCGGTTGACAGATTTCTGGGGAGGATTACGGGCAGCCGGGAGATTATCAGATATGTGAAAAACATGGTGGAGCTTCACATGAGACCCAATGTGCTGGCCTATGACAGATCATCGGTCAAAGCCACAAACAGAATGTTTGATTCTTCTGTCTGTCCCGAAGAGCTGATTCTGCTTTCAGCCATAGATATGTCATCTGAAAGATATGAGGGTGAAGGAAGAGATAATATCAGCTTTCTTGAGGAACGCCTGAAAGTTTACAGAGAGCTTATGGCAAAACCTTATATCAAGGGAAGAGACCTTATCAAAGAAGGTCTTGAACCTGATGAAAATTTCGGCGAAATACTGGAATATGCACACAAACTCAGGCTGGCCGGAGTGAAAAAAGAGACGGCACTGAAGCAGGTGCTTGCCTTTGCACGGGAAGCAGAGAAATGAAACGGGCAGTTAATGCCATCCTGATATATCTTGAGAATTGAGAGGAGACCGGATTTATGAAAATACTTGTAACAGGCGGAGCCGGATACATCGGATCACATACATTGATTGAACTTCTTGAAGCGGGATATGAGCCTGTGGTGATAGACGATTACTCAAACAGTGAGCCCTCATCACTTGAGAGGGTCAGGGAAATAGCGGGGGGAATATGGGAGATAATCGAGGGGGATGTCTGCGATTATGATACCGTGAAAGATATTTTTGACAGGCATGAAGTGGGGGCAGTTATCCATTTCGCGGGATTCAAGGCTGTAGGAGAGTCAGTGGAGAAGCCCCTCATGTATTACAGGAACAACCTCGGTGCAACAATGAATCTCATCCGCGTTATGAATGAAGCCGGAGTGGGGAGAATGATCTTCAGTTCATCGGCAACGGTCTACGGCATGAATAACCAGGTTCCCTTTGATGAAACAATGCCTGTGTCGTGCACCAACCCATACGGCCGGACGAAGCTGATGAGCGAGCAGATCCTGAAAGATGCCGCAGCTGCTGACGGGAATTTCAGACCTGTTATACTCAGATATTTTAATCCGGCAGGAGCACATACAAGCGGACTCATCGGGGAAAACCCACGGGGGATACCAAATAATCTGATGCCGTATATTCAGCAGGTCGCATCGGGAAGGCGTGAGAAGCTTACCGTATATGGAAACGATTATGATACTCCTGACGGGACGGGGGTAAGAGATTATATCCATGTGGTGGATCTGGCAAAGGGACATCTCAAGGCTCTTGAGTGGAGCCTTGAATCCTGCGGGGAAGGCGGCGAGGTCTTTAATCTGGGTACAGGAAGAGGAACCAGCGTGCTGCAACTCCTTACCGCCTTCGAGAGGGTGAACGAAGTACCTGTTCCGTATGTTATCGGTTCTCGCCGTGCAGGCGATATAGCCACCTGCTATGCTGACGCATCGAAAGCGGAGAAGGTTCTGGGATGGAAGGCGGAGAAGAATATTGAGGATATGTGCAGGGATGCCTGGCGATGGGAAACAAATAAAGCACGATGGGAAACAAATAGAGGGGTTCAACGGTAAAATAGCGAGGTGTGGTCGTCCGGTGAAGAGATGACCGGCAGAATTTAATATGCATGACGGTGAAGAGGACAGTAGCCCCGCGTAAAATCCTTACAGAGACGCGTTTATTGCCTTTGCATTAAAGGCTTTGCTGAGAGAACGCCGGTGAGGCGGCAAGTGAAAATCACCTCCGAGTCAGACACAATAGAGAGACGGGATGATGGTCCCGTAACTAGGGTGGTACCGCGGTTAGATATAATCGTCCCTAACATAGTTATGTCAGGGGCGTTTTTTTCATAAAAACCCCCGGAAAGAGGAGAACAGATGATCAAGAATTTATCAGAAAAACCAATCGCCCGGCTCCAGACAGAGCAGGCAAAGAAGTGGAAGGAGGAAGACCTTCTCGGCAAATGTGTGAGCACACGCGAGGGCGGTGAAAACTTCGTATTTTATGAGGGTCCGCCGACGGCGAACGGCAAGCCGGGAATACATCACATGATGGCGAGGACCCTGAAGGATTCGGTCAACAGATACTGGACAATGAAGGGCTTCAAGGTTAATCGGAAGGCCGGGTGGGATACCCACGGACTCCCGGTTGAAATTGAGGTTGAGAAGCAGCTTGGAATAGAGGGAAAGCAACAGATAGAAGAGTACGGAATTGCCGAATTCAATGAGAAGTGCAAGGCTTCCGTTTTCACATATAAGGATATGTGGGAGCAGATGAGTGAACGGATGGGATTCATGGTGGATATGGATGATCCGTATATTACGCTGGAAGATGACTACATCGAGACAGGATGGTGGATCATCAGTGAATTCTTCAAGGCGGGGCTGGTATACGAAGGTTACAAGATCCTGCCTTACTGCCCTCGCTGCGGGACGGGGCTGGCATCCCATGAGGTCGCTCAGGGCTATAAGGATGTGAAGGTAAACACGATAACCGCCAAATTCAAGAGGAAAGATGCCGATGAATATTTCCTGGCATGGACTACCACTCCATGGACTCTTGCCTCAAATGTTTCACTGACGGTTGGACCGGATGTGGACTACATCAAGGCCGAGATGACTTCGGGGGATGAAGAGGGCAATGTGTTCTATGTGGCAAAGGCTCTCGCGGATAAAACTCTTGGAGAAGGTAATTACGAGATCCTCGAAGAGATGAAGGGCAGGGATCTTGAGTATGTTGAATATGAGCAGCTAATGCCTTTCTGCGAGCCTGACCGCAAGGGATTTTTCATAACCTGCATGGATTATGTAAGTACTGAAGACGGAACGGGAATCGTCCACACTGCACCGGCCTTCGGTGAAGATGACTACCGGTGCGGACTTAAATATGATCTGCCTTTCCTGCAGCCTGTTGACGAGAGCGGCTGCTACACCGAGACTCCATGGAAGGGCTCATTCGTAATGGCCGACGGGCTCGATGTGGAAATCATCAAGTGGCTGGCGGGAGAGAACAAGATTTTCTCGAAGCAGAAGATGGAGCATAACTATCCGCACTGCTGGAGATGCGATACACCGCTGGTTTACTATGCGAAGCCATCATGGTACATCAAGATGACAGAACTGAGAGATCAGCTTGTGGCAAACAACAATGCCGTTAACTGGTATCCTGATTATGTGGGGGAGAAGAGATTCGGAAACTGGCTGGAAGAGGTCAAGGACTGGGCAATTTCCCGAAACAGATACTGGGGAACACCTATTCCGATCTGGCGATGTGAATGCGGACATTCGGAGTGCGTAGGCTCCAAGGCGGATCTTGTGGCAAAGGCAGATCAGGATATCGATGAGAGCATTGAGCTGCACAGACCGTATGTGGATGATGTTACATTCACCTGCCCTGAATGCGGCGGGACGATGTACAGGATCCCTGAGGTTATGGACTGCTGGTTCGACTCAGGAGCAATGCCTTTCGCACAGTGGCATTACCCGTTTGAAAATGCTGACAGATTCGATACTGAACTGTTCCCTGCAAGCTTTATCTGCGAGGGAATCGATCAGACAAGAGGGTGGTTCTACTCGCTGATGGCCATTTCCACATTCATCAAAGGCACAGCACCTTACAGGAATGTTCTGGTAAATGACCTGATTCTGGACAAGAACGGCAAGAAGATGTCCAAGCATGTGGGCAACACGGTAAATCCTTTCGAGATGCTGGATAAATACGGTGCAGATGCCACGAGATGGTATCTGCTCCACACATCACCTGCATGGTCACCTACGAAGTTCGACGAAGACGGTCTGAAGGAAATCGGCTCCAAGTTCTTCGGAACCATAAAGAATGTTTACAACTTCTTCGTGCTGTATTCAAATCAGGATGAGCAGGATCCTTCTTCGCTGGAGGTGCCTTATGCCGAGAGACCTGAATTGGACAGATGGATCATCTCCAAGTTCAACGGTCTGGTCAAATCGGTTCGTGCTTCCATGGATATATACGATCATATGAAGTCGGTGAGAGCCATTCAGGATTTTGTAAATGAAGATCTGAGCAACTGGTATATAAGGCGTGCGCGACGCAGATTTTGGGCAGAAGAGATGAGCGATGATAAGAAGAGCGTATACGCCACAACATACGAAGTGCTTCTTGGAACGGCTAAGCTTATGGCACCGTTTGCACCGTTTATCTCCGATGAAATGTATACCAATCTTACAGGAGAGGAGTCGGTACATCTGGCATTCATGCCTGAGGCGGATGAGGCTCTCATCGACCCTAAGGTTGAAGAGAGAATGGATCTGGTCAGAGATCTGGTCGCTCTGGGACGCGGGATCCGTGAGCAGGAAAGGATCAAGGTAAGGCAGCCTCTTAACAGCATTCTGGTTGACGGGAAGTATGAAACGGTTATTGGCGATCTGACGGATCTGATCATGGAGGAGCTGAATATCAAGAAGGTTGTTTTCGAAAACAAACCGGACGAGTACATGAATTATTCTCTGAAGCCTAACTTCAGAGTTGCCGGTCCTGCTCTCGGCAAAAATATCAAGGCATTCGGTGCTGCAATGGGCAAGGCTGATCCTAAAGAGGTATTTGCGGCTCTGGAAGCTGAAGGCAGACTCAGCCTTGATCTTAACGGTGAAAGGGTTGAGATCACGCCGGACATGGTGGATGTCAAGATTGAAGCCAAGGAGGGTTTCGCAGTTGCAATGGCTAACAATGTATTTACGATCCTGGACACTACGATCACGCCTGAACTGGAGGCTGAAGGTCTGGCTCGTGAAATGATTTCCAAGATCCAGCAGATGCGTAAGGCGAACAACTATGAAATGATGGACAGGATAAGAATTTCCGTGGATGCTGATGCAGATGTGAGCGCCGCGATAGACGCCCACAGGGATTACATCATGAAGGAAACTCTGGCTGCGGCAATAGATAAGGCAGATGTACCTGATGAAGTGGATCTTAACGGTCACAGGACAGGGCTGGCGATCCGGCGTGTATAAAACAGAAAAAGATGACAGAATGACAGGAATTTTGTCATCTTTTTACGATGAGCGATGTTATTCTGCCGTTTCGTGAGATAAATTAAGGGGGAACGATCCGGGAGATGGATTCGGGAGGTAAGCATGAGCACTTCAATTGAAAATCTGAGAAGGCTGTCGGAGCGTGATGTGAAGGATCATACGGCACTGTTTGACCTTTATGTAACGGTCGGACATGATATAGACTATCTGTCCATAAAATTTGGAATAGACCCTGAAGAACTGATAAACCTTCTCGAAGGATATGGCGAGAAGCTGCGGATTACCGCAGCTGATATAGAGGCCAACCCCGCACTGGCGGAAAGTATTATGGAGAACCGTGACACGATAAAGGGGATAGAAGAGTTCGGTATGGTACTGGACTACTCGGGGAAGGGGCGGTACAGGAAGCTGTCCCGCCTCCTGATAGAGGAATACATTGGGAAATTCTATCCGGGAATCGCCTCCGGGACCCCGGAAAATGATCGCATCTGTCTCGAAGTATATCTGGACAGATTTCATCCGGGCTGGAGAGGACAGACGGGAACAGACCCTGCCGCAGAAGGGGAGGGCAATGCCCTTATGGGCGGTGTCAGACCCGGGAAAACAGACAGGAAAAAGGTAAGAAATACATTCAGATTATACTGACGGACAGCGTGGCAGGGAGCAGACAAAAACACCTGTCACGCTGCCGGCTGAAAGGCAATATGAAAAATTTACTCGATCTTACAATTGAAGAAATGAAACAGTTTGCCGTGGAGCTGGGGGAGAAACCGTTCCGGGGCAGGCAGATTTTCACATGGCTTCACCGTGGAGTACGGGATTTCAGGGAGATGACGGATCTGTCACTTCCGCTGCGGGATAAGCTGACAAAGGGGTTCGCAAGGGGTGATTTCAGGATCGGCGGCTGCCGTGTGGCCGGAGTGCAGGAGGACAGCAGGGATAAAACAAGGAAGTTCCTCTTCCGGGTGGGCGGAGCAGATGAGGAGCGCGAGGATAATGGCGGAGACTTCGTTGAGGCTGTATTCATGAAGTACAGATACGGCAATACGCTCTGTGTTTCATCGCAGATCGGCTGCCGCATGGGATGCAGGTTCTGTGCCGGTGCGCTGGGCGGCTTCGTGCGAAATCTCAGTCCCGGTGAAATGCTGGATCAGGTGCTTGCGGCAGAGAGATATCTCCGTGAAAAGGGTGAGGCAGATGAGAAAATCATAAACCATGTTGTTGTCATGGGTATGGGAGAGCCTTTTGATAACTACGATAATGTAGCCGGGTTCCTGAGACTGCTTCATCATGAGGCGGGAAAGAATATGAGCTACAGGAACATGACGGTTTCAACAAGCGGGATAATTCCGATGATATACCGCTTTGCCGAGGACTTCCCACAGGTCAATCTGGCAATTTCACTCCATTGCCTTACAGACGAAGGGCGGAGTGCAATCATGCCGGTAAACCGCAGATATCCTCTGGATGAACTTCTTGAAGCGGCACACAGATATACGGATAAAACCCACAGGCGGATCACATTCGAGTACACGCTGATCCGCGGCGAAAACGATACCGCCGAGGATGCGGCACTGATAGGAAAGAAGCTGGGTGGTATGCTCTGTCATGTCAACCTTATTCCGCTGAACCGGGTTGAGGAGACCGGGTATGACGGCTCCACGCGAAAAAGGGCGGAGGAGTTCGCAGCCGCCATAGAATCGGCAGGCATTCCGGCTACGGTACGGCGTGAGCTGGGCGGCAAAATTGACGGTGCATGCGGACAGCTGAGAAGGATTTCATCTTGCCCGACAGGGACAGATAGTTTATAATTAACACGATAAAAGAATTAAAACAATCAGGAGGACAGAGCCATGGTGAAGTTACTCATAGGCCATAAGGGAAGCGGCAAGACAAATCAGATGATTCAGCTCGCCAACGAGACCATCAGGACAAGCGATGGGAGCATTGTGTTTATCAACAAAAACCACAGATTAACTTATGAACTCTCGTACAGGATCAGGGTAATCTGCATGGAGGATTTCGAACACATCACCAATATAGACGAGTATATCGGATTCATCTACGGAATAATCAGTTCCGATCATGACATTGAGACTATCTTCATTGACAGCATTCTCAAGCATGCGGATGTTTCTCTGGGAGATCTGCCGGAATTCATCGACAGGCTGAAAGCCATTTCCGAAATCTTTGGTCTGGATTTCATCGTAAGTGTAAGCGCCGAAAAGGAAGAAATGATAGGAGTAAACTTTGGCGGCTGCGAAATTCTGAATTAAACTACAGCAGGCTTCAGGTCTGAAGCGAGAGCAGCACATGGCGGTGGAACACACCGCCTTTTTTTTAGCAGACAGGGGGAGGCTCATCACGGGCAGGCACGACAAGAGCATGAAGAAGGCATACGCATATGTAATATTAACTGCATTACTGTTCGGTACAATGGAGGTGGCATGTAAAATAGGGGGAAGCAAGCTGGATCCGCTCCAGCTCACCTTCCTCAGATTTCTTATAGGAGGACTGATACTGCTGCCCTTTGCTGTAATTCAGCTGAAGCAAAGACAGATCAGACTGCGAAGAAGAGATTTGTCGGCACTGGCAGGCATTGGGTTTCTGGGGGTGACGGTGAGTATGTCGCTGTTCCAGTTTTCGATTATGATGTGCAACGCTTCAACAGTATCGGTGATTATCTGTATCAACCCCTTCTTCACGATGATTTTCGCACATTTTCTCACCGGCGAGAAGATGAACAGGCAAAAGCTTCTGATACTCGCAGTGGCCATGGCGGGAATAATATTCATGATAAGACCATGGGATATTCAGGAGGGCAATTCAGCTATCGGGATCGGATTAATGGTAGCGGCGGCCGTTGTTTTCGGGCTTTATACGGTGGCGGGGAAGGTGAGTCAGGAAAAACTGGGACTCATGGCGCAGACAAGCATCAGCTTTATATTCGGAGCGGTCTTCCTGCTGGCGATCCTGCTGGTATCGGGAAGACCTGTGGTCAGCGGTATTGCAGCCAATATCCCCATCATACTCTATGCCGGGATCATGGTTACGGGTCTGGGATATTACTGCTATTTCAGGGCAATCGGGCTTGCCGGTGCATCGGTGGGGTCCTTTGCGTTTTTTCTGAAGCCGGCAATCGCACCGCTCATGGCGGTGATCGTGCTTCGTGAAAGGGTTCTCTGGAATACCATCGCAGGAATAGTACTGGTGCTGACCGCCTCTCTTCTCAATATCCTATATCAGAGAAAAATCGCCGATCAGCAGCGTTCGGAAATTCACAGGTTGGAGGCAAACAGATGAGCATAAACAATGCGGACAGAATCAGAAGAGTATTCAGGAATTATAAAGCTGCGGGAGAGAAGGACTACAGGCACTTCGCCATTCTTGTTCCCGTAACCGACGGAGACAGACTGCTGTATGAGGTCAGATCCGCGAAGCTTGACAGACAGCCGGGGGAGATATGCTTTCCCGGAGGCATGATAGAGAAGGGGGAATCACCTCTGGAATGTGCACTCAGGGAGACGGAGGAAGAAGTGGGCATCAGCCCGGCCGATATAGAAATAGTCAGTCGGCTGGATTCGATATTCTCCACGGGAGGCTCACAGATACACTGCTTCCTGGGAATAGTGAAGGATGGTACGGAGATAAACCCCAACCCTCAGGAGGTCGAGGAGGTTTTCCGGGTTTCCACAGACCGTCTCGCAGCGGTTGAACCGGAAATGTATGTTAGCCTGCTCTGTCAGGAACCGGATCCTGAGTTCCCGTATGACAGAGTCACAGGAGGCAAACCCTATCCGTGGAGAAGCGGCAGGGCACCTGTTCCCATTTACGAGACGGAGGACAGCAACGGCAAAAGCAGGATAATATGGGGGCTTACGGGACGCATCACGAGACAGTTTATGGAGGTACTGAAATGTTCAGATTAGCATTATGCCAGATTGCAGGATCGACCGATAAAGAAGCTAATATTGCAAAAGCAGACAGCTTCATAAGAGAAGCCGCCGCAGAGGGCGCACAGGTGATATCCCTTCCGGAGATGTGGAACTGTCCTTATTCCAACGATTACTTCAGAAGATATGCGGAGACGGAAGAGGGAAGATGCGTGCAGTTCATGTCCGAAATATCAAAGGAGCTTGGCATTTATCTTATTGGCGGCACCATTGCGGAAATAGATGGTGACAGGGTGTACAACACTGCATTCTGCTTTGACAGGGAGGGACATATTATCGGAAAGCACAGAAAAGTCCATCTCTTTGACATCGGTCTGGAGGACGGTTTCAGATTTATGGAATCGGATACCCTGGCCGCAGGAAATGAAATGACGGTGATAGATACCGAATACTGTAAAATAGGTGTAGCCATATGCTATGATGTGAGATTTCCGGAATGGTTCAGGAAGATGACGCTGGCAGGCGCACAGCTGATCGTTCTTCCCGCGGCATTCAATATGACTACGGGGCCTGTTCACTGGGACATTACGATGCAGGCGAGGGCGGTGGATAATCAGGTGTACATGGCGGCAAATGCACCGGCAAGGGATGAGGACGGCATTTTCAAGGCATACGGCAATTCGTGCATAGTGGATCCGTGGGCGGAATTTATCGCTCATGCAGACGAAAAAGAGTGTATGATCTACGGGGATATTGACCCGGAATATGAGAACAGCATCAGGCGGCAGCTTCCGCTGCTTAAACACAGAAGACCTGAACTGTATTGATGAAGGAGATAAGATGAATATGATGAACGGCAAGCTGAAAAGAATAATTGTCTGTGCAGTCTGTGTTGCGGCTGCCTTTGCATTATGCTTCGCATTGGGCGGCTGCGGAGGGCAGGAGGAAGCTATTCCCGAAGAAAATGTCGATTACGAGATCGCCCTGGTAACGGACGACGGTCTGATAAATGACGGGGGACACAGCGAGGTGGCATGGAATGCCATAGTGGATTTCGGCGGAACGAATGGCATTTCGCACAAATACTACAAGGCGTCCGAACCTACAGATTCGGCATTCGAGGAGATTATCAGGACGGCCATAAACAGGGGCGCAGGGCTGGTTATTATAGATAACAGCAGTATGCAGGAAGTTGCCTACAATATGCAGAAGGAATATCCGGAGATCAGTTTCGCGATGACCGAAAGTGAGCCTTATGATGAAAACGGAGACATCAGGGTGGACAAGAATACTGTTGCCGTCGCCTTCGATTCGGGACAGGCGGGATTTCTGGCGGGGTATACCGCCGTTAATGAAGGTTTTGCTTCTGTAGGTTTTATAGGGCAGAGCGAAAGCGATGAGATAAAGGGATTCGGATACGGGTTCGTCAAAGGAGCCAACAGAGCGGCAAAGGAAAGGTGCAGTACCGTGTCCATGAAATACCTGTACTGCGACGATTCCATGGACAGTGAAGCGGTGAGCAAAATGGCTACCGACATGTACGATGACGGGGTTGAGTGCATATTCGCAGCAGGAGGAAACATTCAGGATCCGGTGATCGAGGCGGCGGATTTGCACGATGGCAAGGTGATAGGAAGCATAACAGATCAGAGCAGCAAGTCGGAAAGGGTCATAACCTCGGCGACATACGATATCAGCGGCGCGGTAAAAAAATTGTTAAAGGAGTACAAGAGCGGAGAGTTCCCGGGGGGAGAGATTATCCGGTACAATGCGTTTAACAAGGGCATAGGGCTGGAAGTCAGGAATAACAGGCTGGATAAGTTGACGCAAAGGCAGTATGATACAGTTTACGGGATGCTTGCCGGGGGCGATATCAAGATAAGAACGGACAGGGTGGAATCACCTGAAGAGATTATTGCACCGAATGTGGTATTTGAATAAAAGAACTGAAGAGCGGCAGATGTGCGGTGCGGCAAATCGCGCGGGAGCGGGCATTTTGTTGCGCGGAGGAGGGTATTTGTCAGTGTAAAATAATTGTGGATTTTTTAAGAAAAATAAAATAGAGATTATCTCC
>JAUMVV010000038.1 GCA_030529985.1 Bacillota bacterium | reverse complement strand
CAAAAGCAAAATTTGAAAGAAATAAGCCGCATATCAACATCGGTACAATCGGCCATGTTGACCACGGTAAGACAACTCTGACTGCAGCAATAACGATCACACTGCAGAAGAGGTACGGGCTTGGCGAAGAAGTAAAGTTTGACGAGATCGACAAGGCACCGGAAGAAAAGGAAAGAGGAATCACCATTTCAACAGCACATGTTGAATATGAAACTCCGAACAGGCACTATGCACATGTTGACTGCCCGGGTCACGCAGACTATGTAAAGAACATGATTACAGGTGCAGCACAGATGGACGGAGCTATTCTGGTAGTAGCAGCAACAGACGGACCTATGCCGCAGACAAGAGAGCACATCCTGCTGTCAAGACAGGTAGGAGTACCGTACATCATCGTATTCCTGAACAAGTGTGACATGGTGGATGACGAAGAGCTGCTCGACCTGGTGGAAATGGAAGTAAGAGAACTTCTGGACGAGTACGACTTCCCGGGCGATGACACACCTATCATCAGAGGATCAGCACTCATGGCACTGGAAGATCCTGACGGCCCTTGGGGAGACAAGATCGTGGAACTGATGGAAGCGGTAGATGAATACATTCCGGAACCGGAAAGAGATACAGAAAAGCCGTTCCTGATGCCTGTAGAGGACGTATTCTCAATCACAGGAAGAGGAACAGTAGCAACAGGCAGAGTAGAGAGAGGAACTCTGAAGGTAGGCGAAGAAGTGGAAATCGTCGGAATGACAGACGAGAAGAGGAAGGTAGTAGTAACCGGTGTGGAAATGTTCAGGAAGCTGCTCGATCAGGCACAGACAGGCGACAACATCGGAGCACTGCTGAGAGGTGTACAGAGAACAGAAATCGAAAGAGGACAGGTACTGGCACACCCGGGTACGATTCATCCGCACACAAAGTTCAAGGGCGAAGTATATGTACTGAAGAAGGAAGAAGGCGGAAGACATACACCGTTCTTCAACGGCTACAGACCGCAGTTCTACTTCAGAACAACAGATGTAACAGGCGATCTGTCACTGCCTGAAGGCGTGGAAATGTGCATGCCGGGAGACAACATCACGATGACCATCGAACTGATCACTCCGATCGCTATTGAAGAGGGACTCAGATTCGCTATCAGAGAAGGCGGCCGAACAGTAGGTTCAGGCGTTGTAACTGAAGTTATCGAATAAGAAGAAAGCAGAGTTAACAAAACCGGTCAGCCCGCGGGCTGACCGGTTTTTAGGTATGACGGGCATGCCGTCAATAATTTCGAAAATCCAACATCCTATTTGCTCAATGTTACTGAGTCCGAGGCGAGCGCCTCGTTTGTGTTCTTGTCGTAGATAGTGAAGGTCAGCTTGCCCTCTTTGCCCAGAAGAGGAACTGCGTACATACATCTGGCCGTTCCCTTGGAGCCGGACTTCCATTCGGTTCCGATCTGCTGGATCTCTTCCCTGCCGGAAGGGTACTTGACCTTGTAGAATACATCAAGAGTTTCCCCGGGCGGGCCGCCGCTGACACCTACATGGAAGTATATGATGTCATTTCTGCTGGCTGTACTGATATCGGTGGAATAATCCTCCGGATCGAGATTGGCAACAATTTTGAAATGCCATGCGTAGTATTCATCGTATATTTTACCGATATCGGAGTAGTTTGCCTTGTACAGCTCGTTGAGATATTTCTCGAACTTCTCACCGCCCTTGTCTTTGTGAGCGCATACATATCCGTATTTGGCATTGTTGATTTTGCCCTTTATTTCATCATTATCCTTGATGCGCTGAGCCATGCCGTAAAATCCGATGGCATCCTCGAAGTCATCGGTTTTGCAGCAGCTGTCTCCGGCGGAAATATAGCTGTTTCGCAGGAAGGTGCTCATATCGGAGGTGAACACCACCACATTGCTCTCCATGCTTTCTGCTGCAGCTGCCGCACTCTTGGCAGCCTCGCGCTCAAGAGAAGGTTTTATAATGTAGAAGTATGAGAACAGACCGGTTCCGGCCAGCAGAATAAGGATGATTGAAATGGCAATCAGGAGCTTTGCCTTGGCGGAAAGACCCTTTGGCATTTCAACTTCCGTAAAAGGAACCGCCATACCCTTGAATTTACCCGGTTCATCCCCCGGTTCGCTGAGGAAAAAGAGGGAGCGGAGAAGTTCTCTCGAAAGCCCGCAGTTTGTACATGTATCTCCCTTGTTAAGCTGCCCACAGGTGCAGAACCAGTGATCGCCCTGCTCCTTGAACCAGAATTTAGGCTTTACAGGCTCGGATGACATCTTTTCCATTATGTCATCGTAGTTTTCCATGATATCTCCGTAGTCTTCATCTTCGGGGGTAAGAGGCTGGAGTGCGAAGTCATTATCGCCCTCGATCTCATTATAGAACTGGGCATCTTCATCATCGAAGAACCCGGAATCAGGCTTCCAGATGTCGTCAGAACCGGGCTGTGCATCCGAATTGCCCGGTGCGGCGGAAACTGCCTGCGAATTTGTATCCTCCGGGGCAGCCGGACTTTCCGGTACACCGAAACTCTCTGTCCTGCCTGAATCGTTAACCGGCGCATCCGAATTGCCCGGTGCGGCGGAAACTGCCTGCGAATTTGTATCCTCCGGGGCAGCCGAACTTTCCGGTACACCGAAACTCTCCGGTGTGTCCGGATCATTATCAGGCATAACGGAATCAAACCGTGACTTCGAGCCGTCCGGCATTCCGGAAGCAGATCGTGAGCCGGGATTGTAATTGCGTACAGCATTAAGAATGCCATAACTGTGAGTATGTCTCATCTCGTTCCGCTCATGGTTCTTCCTCTGAAGTTCAGCCAGATCATCGAGCCCTTCCGCATATTGAGTGTTGCGGCTGACAGGGGCTTTGCCGCTTGCATAATCCCTTGATCCGGCCATTATTTCTTCAATTTCGACCTGTGTGAGAGTTTCAGTCGAAAACTCTTTTTCTTTCCACCTTTTGCTTCTCAATAAAAAACTCCTGTTTATAGTAAATTTTTACATATACATTATATCAAACGGAATAAACCGTATACATTATTTTTTGTTAAGGTGCATCGCCACAAACAGCTGCCCGAGAGCAATGCCACCGTCATTCGGGCTGACAGAAATATTGTAATGGGGCTCGAAATCATCACTTCTCAATCGGTCAAGAATGCCCTCCATCAGTATTTTATTCTGAAAACTCCCGCCGGAAAGAGCAACTCGGGATATTCCGGTCCGTCCTCTGATTCTGCAGCACTGCTCCATGATCATGTCGATTATCCGCCGATGGAAGGAAAGGGCAAGATCGCAGGCTCTGTCTGCACCGGGATTGGCAGATGCAAAGGCGGCCGCATCTTCCAGCATGATGGCACACTGTCCCTCATAGTCGTTATAATCGCATATTCCGAGAAGACAGGAGACGGCATCAAAGAGCCGTCCCATGCTGGAGCTCTTTATGGTATTGGTGCCCGTTTCTATGGCCTTCAATATCAGCGGTGCTCCGGCATTTCTCATAAGTCTTTCGCTGCCGAAGTCCAGAATATCGGAAATATCTACGCTGATTTCGTCATCGCCGCAGTCAGGATTCCGGGCGGCGATGTAGCTCAGCGCAGAGCGCACACCGTCCTTCATGGAGGAATCTCCGCCTATCATATCTACATATCGCAGATGCGCCACCCGTGTCATTTCGGCCCCTTCACAGAGCATGAATTCACCGCCCCAGATACAGCCGTCGGTTCCATAGCCGGTACCGTCGAAGCTGACGCCTATAACAGGCCCTTCCAGATTATTTTCGGCCATGACGGATGCAATATGTGCATGGTGATGCTGGACCCTGTGCAAAGGCAGACCGTTTGCTTTCGCATATTCTTCTGCAAAGGCAGTGGTGAAGTAGAGAGGGTGCTGGTCGCAGGCCACCATTTCGGGCTTTATTCTGAAAAGCTCCGCCATGCGATCCACATTTTCTCTGTACACAGTCTGGTTCTCAAGGGTGTCCATATCACCGAAGTACTGGCTCATGTAGGAAAAAGATCCTTTAGATAGTGCGAAGGAGTTCTTGAGCTGACTGCCTGTCGCCAGAATGCAGCGAGCCGGAGAGCTGCTGCCGCTTTCCACATACAGGGGAACCGGCGCGTATCCCTTGGAACGGCGGATCATCTGCGGCTGATTATCTATAACGCGTGTAACCGAGTCGTCGGCACGAACGCGGATCTCTCTTTTATTATAGAGGATAGCGTCTACGAGAGGGCTTACTCTGTCAAACCAGTTAAGCATTTCAGCATCATCCTTGATCATGGGGAGATTCGACGGATTGGCACTGGTGAAAATCAAAGGGCTGATCCTGTCCAGAAGCATGTACTGTGCAGCAAAGCCGGGAAGAAATGAACCGATAAATCTGCTGCGGTTGATTTCTTCAGAATCGGAGGGTCTGTGCTCCAGCAGGATGATGGGGCGTGCTGATGACTGCAGGAGCTTTGCTTCCACATCGTCCACATAGCAGTAGCGGCGTATTTCTTCAAGGCTTCTGAACATTACTGCGAAGGGTTTGCTTTCACGATTTTTGGCCTGCCTCAGCTTTTCCACGGCCTTCCCGTTAAAGGGATCCGCAAGCAGATTGTAGCCGCCTACGCTTTTGAAGGCGATGACCCCGCCTTTTTTCAGCAGCTCGGCAGCTCTGTCCAGAATTGCCGTATCATCGGGCAGGCCTAAACAGGCACCCGGCTCCTCCCACATGAGCTGCGGTCCGCAGTTGTGGCAGGAAATCGTCTGGGCGTGATGACGCCTGTCGTGAAGATCCGTATATTCACTCTCACAGAAATCACACATGGGAAAATCCACCATGGAGGTGTTGTCCCTGTCGTAAGGGATCCTGTCAATTATAGTGTATCTGGGTCCGCATATCATACAGCTTATGAAAGGATGCTGATAGCGAGGATCGTCTTCATCGTACAGCTCTTCCAGACAATGGGAACAGATGGCGAGATCTGAGGGGATCATGGCAGCTTCATCATCACCCTCGCCGCTGCGGATGATTTCGAAACCGCTGAACTCGCGATACTCCAAAGGGGTGCATTTGATATGCACTATTTCAGCGGGTTCGGGTTTATTGCTGATAAGGGCATCGATGAACTGCTGAACGCGTTCCCCGGTATCTGTAACGGTGATTTCCACCAGTCCCCCGATGTTGAGGACCTCACCCTTCATGCCCAGTTTTTCGGCCACTTTAGCAACAAAGGGCCGGAAACCGACCCCCTGAACTATGCCCCATAATTTAATTTTAGTCGTGGTGATGGTGGTCATGGTGTTCATGATGATGTTCATGCACCTCCAGTTTTTTAGCTTTTTCCTCGAGCCATGCGGCTATCTCTTCGAAACCTTCTCCGGTTTTGCCGGAAACCCTGAAAACGGGAACATCTTTATTGAGTGCCCGCACACCCCTCATGTAGAAATCTTCGTCAAAGTCAAGATAAGGTATCAGATCCACCTTGTTGAGAACGATGAGGTCTGCCTTCTCGAATGCGAGAGGGTACTTGTACGGCTTATCGCTGCCCTCGGTAACCGTTGAAACCAGCATCAGCACATGCTCGCCGATGGTAAATTCAGCAGGACAGACCAGATTTCCGATATTCTCTATGAACATGATCCCCGGTTTGTCAAAGGGAATGTGGTGAGTCGCATGTTCGATCATCGGTGCATCAAGGTGGCAGGCACCGTAAGTGTTTATCTGGTGTGCTTCAACCCCCATGTTTTTAAGATCCACCGTATCAAGATCAGACTCTATATCACCTTCTATGACATAGGGCTTGAGACTCATATATCTGAAGATATTCTTCAGTGTAGTGGTCTTGCCTACACCGGGAGCCCCCATCTCGTTTACGACGAGGATCCCGTGGTCAGTCATGTGTTCTCTCACATGTTCGGCAATGTGGTCGTTTTCATCCAGTATGCCTTCCTGAATATCGATTTTTCTGATGTCGTGCATTTTTTCCTCCAAAAAGATGACAACATGGCAGAGATGTCGTCATCATTCAATTTCTATGCTGTCTATGTAGAACTCCTTACCGATATCGGTAGGTTCGCCTTCGCCTCCACAGAACGGACATTCAAAGGAGAGAAGCTGCCTTTTGAAAAGTTTGCCGCATTTCACACAGCGGGTTTTAGGTTCAATGTGCTCTATTTCACAGATCGCGCCTTCGCACAGCGTGCCCTCTGAAACCACATCGAAGTACATCTGAACGGATTCGCCGACATAACCTGAATAATCTCCGATGACCAGATTCACCTTGAGAACACGGCCTCCCCCGTTATCGCGGCAGTGATTTTCCGCTATTTCTATAATATGCTGTGTTATTGGTAATTCATGCATACGATTATTATAGCGGAAAACTTTGTTGCATACAACCAATAAAAGTCGGATATTCCCGACATATATTGGTGGCGAAACAAAAAACAGCACTTTGATCCGCTAAATGCATTTTTGTGCAGGCATAAAAAAATATGAAATTCTTTGTTAAAAACACACAAAAAATTATTGACGGCTAAAAACAATAGGGATATAATGATAAAGTCTTTTAGGGCGCAATGTTTTTTATTTTTATTTATTACATTAGAGGAGAGTGACTAAATTGAGAGATCAATGGAACAGCAAACTGGCGTTTATACTGGCCGCGATCGGTTCCGCTGTAGGTCTTGGTAATCTGTGGAGATTCCCATACATCGCAGCGACCAATGGCGGCGGCGCATTTATTTTCCCTTATTTATTCGCAATTTTAACTGCAGGTATTCCAATCCTAATTCTGGAATACACACTGGGAAAAACCTACAGATCAGGTGCACCGGGCACATTCGCGAGAATCAACAGGAAATTTGAACCTCTCGGATGGTTCCAGGTAGGCATTTCATTCCTGATCACCGTATACTACTTCGCAATCGTAGTATGGGTACTCTGCTATATCGGATACTCATTCACACTGGCATGGGGAGATGATTCCACAACATTCTTCGTAAGCGATGTACTGCAGGCAACCAGTTCAGCAGACGGCACCGGCGGAATCAACGGACATCTTATCATCCCGTTCCTGATCGTATGGGCTGTTGTAGCAATTATCATGTACAGAGGCATCAACAAAGGCATCGATATTGCGTGTAAAGTCTGCCTGCCGATTCTGCTCCTGTGCACGATCATCATCGTAATCAGAGGAATCACCCTTCCGGGAGCTATAGACGGGCTGGCATATATGTTCACTCCTGACTGGAAAGCGATCGCACAGCCGAGTGTATGGGTAGCTGCCTACGGACAGGTATTCTTCTCACTGTCAATTGCATTCGCGATCATGATCAGCTATTCATCATTCCTTCCGAAGGAGGAAGATGTTGTCAATACGGCATTTCTGACTGCATGCTGTAACCACGGTTACGAGATATTTGCCGGAATCGGTATTTTCTCAATAATAGGTTATATGGCATATGTTCAGGGTGTAGGTGTTGAAGATGTAGCTGCTGCAGGTGTCGGTCTGGCATTCATGGTATTCCCTACCGCAATCAGTACGCTGCCTACACTGAATGCATTGTTCGGAATCCTGTTCTTCGTATCGCTGCTCACCGCAGGCCTGACATCGCTGATTTCTATCATTCAGGCTGTGATCACAGGTATACAGGACAAGTGGGAACTGAGCCACAACAAAGCTACTACAATAGTTCTTGTTCCTGCATTCCTAGTATCGTTTGTATTTATAACAAGATCCGGTCTGGATTATCTGGACTTCGCAGACTATATCGCAAACAGCTTCGGCATCGTTCTGGCAGGCGTCATAGAGCTGGTACTTATCGGATGGTTCTTCAAGCCTGAAAAGCTGAGAGCTGTTGCAAATCTGACTTCAAACTTCAGCGTAGGCCAGTGGTGGACATGGTGTCTGAAGATCGTAACCATCGTAGTTCTGGGATATACATTCATCATCAACATGAGCCAGTTCCTGAAGGACGGTTACGGAGGATATCCGATGTGGATAGGCTGGGTAATGGTGGCATTCCTGATCCTGGTTGCAATCGTATTTACTGCAGTGAAGGGCAAGCCGGGTTTCTATCAGAAGCCGGCAGATGCACCGGGATATGATGACTAAAAAGGAGGTAAGCAAATGAGTGCAAGTGCAATCGTAATGATGTGTATAGCATGTATCGGCCTTTGGGGCGGCATTGCTGTCTCCGCGGCAATCATAGTGAAGAGCAACAAGAAAAAGGCTGCTGCAAAAGCGGAAGACGAAAAATAAGAAAAACCGGAGGTGCACCTGCAGAACGCAGGTGCATTTTTTCTTGCAAAAACAGCGCAAAGGGCTGAATATGTGTTAAAATAATAAATCAAAGACAAAATATGGAGGCAAATAATGGCTATTGAAAAAGTGAGAGAATACTTCCGTCGGTTCGGAATGGAAGACAAGGTGATGGAATTTGATGTGTCAAGCGCGACTGTGGATCTGGCGGCTGAGGCTGTCGGTGTTGAAGGCGCGAGGATTTGCAAGACCATGTCATTCCTAAAGCCTGAAGGGGCAGGTGCGATCCTGGTTCAGATGGCAGGGGACGGCAGGATAAACAACAGGAAATTCAAGGATCAGTTCGGCTTCAAGGCGAAGATGCTCAAGCCTGATGAAGTAGTCGAATATACGGGACATGAGATCGGCGGCGTGTGTGCCTTTGCAATAGACAGGGACGATGTAGATATTTACTGCGACGAGTCTATGAAGAGGTTTGAGACGGTATTCCCTGCATGCGGTTCAGACAACAGCGCTATTGAACTTACAAATTATGAGCTGTACAGATACAGCAACGCGATAGGGTGGGTTGACATATGCAGACTGCCCGGAGAGGAATAGAATATGTGCGTAGCAATACCCGGAAGAGTTATAGAAACGGATGGCACGACAGCAAAGGTGGATTTTAACGGCAACAGCGTGAGCGTAAATGTGGGGCTGGTTGATCCGAAGCCCGGACAGTATGTTCTGGTTCACGCGGGCTGTGCCATAGAGGTGATGGAGAAGGGACAGGCGCAGGAGATCATCGACCTGTTTGCGGATCTGGAGGGTCTGGCATAATGGAAATCAGGGAAGTGATAGATTATCTGAAGTCCTATGACGGTCGGGAACTGAAGCTCATGGAGGTTTGTGGCACCCATACGGCTGCGATTTTCAAGAACGGGATCAGAGAGCTTATTTCACCGAAGATCAAGCTGATTTCAGGTCCGGGATGCCCTGTCTGTGTGACGCCGACAGCATTCATAGATAAATGTGTAGAATACGCCCGAAAACCGGGCTGCCAGCTTCTGACCTTCGGAGATATGATGAAGGTGCCGGGAACGAGGGGGAGCCTTTCGGAGAACAAGGCTGAGGACAATGAAGGAGCGAAGGCGGATATCGCCATTATGTATTCACCTTTTGAGGCACTTGAAAGGGCAAAAGAGGATCCGGATACAACATATGTGGTGGCCGCAGTGGGATTTGAGACCACCGCGCCGACCTACGCACTCATGCTCCGGCAGGCGAGGCTGCAGGGAATAGATAATATCAGGCTGGTGACCGCTCTGAAGACAGCGATCCCCGCACTGGACTGGATATGCGCCAATCAGAACGATATTGACGGATTCATATGTCCCGGCCATGTGAGCGTGATCACGGGCGTGCATGTGTATGACGGACCGGCTGAGAAATACGGCAGACCCTTTGTGGTTTCAGGCTTTGAAGCGGAACACATTCTGGCGGCGATCTACAGGATAGTGAAGCAGGTCGAAGCGGGGCAGGGATGCGTGGAGAATATGTATCCCAATGCAGTTCGGGATGAGGGTAATGCAAAAGCAATGGCAGCGATCAACGAAGTATATGAGGCAGGTCCGGCTATGTGGCGGGGCCTGGGAGTAATAGAAGGCAGCGGCCTTTACCTCAAGGGAGAGTATGCCGTGTACGACGGAGGAAGCAGAGGACTTGATTCGGATATGGAGCTTCCTGAAGCTTGCAGGTGCGGAGCGGTTATAACGGGAAAGATAAACCCGGATCAGTGCCCTATGTTCGCAGCAGGAAGCTGTACACCTATGGATCCCTTCGGACCCTGCATGGTATCAAGTGAAGGATCCTGCGGGATCTGGTACAGGAATAAACATTAAAATAACGGGGGCTAAGTCCCCCTGTTCAGGAGATGATCAGATATGAAAATTACTATGGCGCACGGAAGCGGCGGGAAAAGCTCAGCCCGGCTTATGGGCGATATCTTTGGAAAGCATTTCAAAAATCAGGTGCTGGATAAAATGGAGGATGCGGCTGTCCTGCAGGTAAACGGGAAGATAGCCTGCAGTACCGACTCCTTCGTTGTGACGCCCCTGGTATTCAAAGGCGGAGATATAGGCAAGCTCTGCGTATGTGGAACGGTTAACGACCTGTTGATGATGGGTGCGGTTCCTAAGTACCTCACCTGCGGTTTCATTCTTGAAGAAGGTCTTGATGTGGATATGCTTGACAGTGTGGTTGAGTCAATGGCGAAGCAGGCCGGAGAAGCCGGAGTGATCATAGTAGCAGGAGACACCAAGGTCGTGGAAGGCAGCGGCGGAATGTATATCAACACAACGGGCATAGGTGAAATTCCGGCGGGCAGAGATGTATCGAGCGCCAACTGCGAGGATGGCGATGTGATAATCTGCTCGGGTCATCTGGGGGATCACCACGCATGTATACTTTCGCACCGCATGGAGATCGAGAACAATATTCAGTCCGACTGTGCGGCACTGAACGACATAGTTGATGCTCTTTACGGAGCGGGCATAAATGTGAAAACAATGCGGGATGTAACACGGGGAGGGCTCGGTACGGTAATCAATGAGATAGCCGAAAGCTCTGGCGTGAAGATCGAACTGGAGGAGGAGGCTATCCCGGTCAACCCTGAAGTCAGGGGATTTGCGGATATTCTCGGACTTGATCCTCTATACATGGGAAATGAGGGCAAAATGATCGCTGTCGTGCCCGATGAACAGGCTCAGGCGGCACTGGCAGCGGTAAGGAGTGCGGAGCACGGAGTCAATGCGGAGATTATCGGGAAGGTGAGAACAGGTGAGGGTGCATATATCAGAACCCGCCTGGGAGCAAGCAGGCGATTCGATGTCCTGTATGGAGAAGGCCTTCCGCGGATATGTTAATCTTTTTTCATCTTGGCGAGTCCTGATATGGTTATTATAGCGCCGGCGACAATGAAGAACATTGCACCGGCGTTTGAATGTCCGGGGAAGTAGCCCGTCCTGTAGGCGATCCCGACAATGCATATCAGCATTCCCACAGCTGCCATTATTATATGCAGAAATTTCTTTCCGTAGTTCATTTAATGTATTCCTCCAATATTTCCACAGATGCGCTGCAGCCAAGTCTGTCGGCGCCTGCATCTATCATGGCATTTGCATCTTTCAAGGTTCTGATTCCGCCTGAGGCCTTGATCTGAACATTCCTTCCCTGCTCAGTAGCGATCCCATCAACTGTACGGCGCATCAGCTTCACATCTTCGACTGTGGCTCCGCCGCTTGAAAATCCGGTGGATGTCTTGACGAAATCCGCGCCGCATTCCACACAGGATTTGCAGGCCTGCACGATTTCAGCCTGAGAAAGCAGGCAGGTCTCTATTATTACTTTCAGCACGGCTCCGTCCTCATGGCACATACGGGCAATCGAATATATCTCATCTTCAACATAAGCCCGGTTTCCCGCCTTTGCCTGACCGATATTCATGACCATATCTATTTCATGTGCTCCGTCCTCCAGCGCCAGCTGAATTTCATATGCCTTGGCATTGGTGGACATGGCACCGAGAGGAAAGCCTGCAACTGCGGCGACTTTAACATCCGAACCTGCGGCATCGATAAAACGTCGAATACTTCGCACATGGCTGCCGTTTACACAGACAGAGGCGAAATCGTAGTTTACGGCTTCAGTAACCAGCCTGAGGATGTGGGACGGGGTGGCATCCGGTTTCAGCAGAGTATGATCAAAATATTTATTAAAAGCTTTCATCAGAATTCTCCTCAAGAATATCTACTATGTTATAATTGTATCACAATTCGGAGGTATAGCGAAATGGAATATGACATTAAAGATTTATACAGGATAAAAGAAGAAGATTACGACAGGCTATACGATATGCTGCTGGAAGCCTTCAGGAATTATGAGAAACTGCTGGGTGCATATCCTGACCGGGATGACAGGCAGGCGGCCATCGAAATGGTAATAGCTTACTACCTTGCATACGACTTCAAATTCGGCGGAGCCTACAGTCTGGACGATGAGATGAATGATGCACTTGTGATATGTCACTCGGATGTAATGGATTACTCCGAAGAAAAACGGCAGGAAGCTAATTGCGAGAACGACAGATTCAGGGCGGCAGCGGCCGGGCTGTCCGATGAACAGATCGATTTCTGGTTCAGTTTTTTTGAGGAATTCGATAGACAGGAGGCAGCTCTGGAAATTCCCGAACCGCACATTTATGTTGATTATGTGGCGGTAAGGGAAGATCTTCAGGGACAGGGAAGAGGCAGCCGAATTATCACGAAGCTGAAGGAGTATGCGGACGGGCTGGGATTTCCTATAATGCTCTTCACCAATGGAGAAAGAGATGTGAAATTCTATTTGAAGAACGGATTCAGGGTGCTGGGAGTGACCGAATCCGAAGAATACAGATTTGAAAATACCTATATGCTCTATGAGCCTTATGCCGGGGCAGACCGATGAATAATGACGAACTGCTGCTGGCGCAGCTTGAGGACAAGATAAATCAGGCAGATGAAAGATATATGCTTGTGGCCGGAGATTTCATAGATACCCATCAGAGGAGAATTGCAGGCGATTATCTGCGGAGCAGGAGGCTGCCTGTAAAAGTGCTGTTCTACGGCGGATATGAGGAAGCAGAAAGATGCATGCCCGTATTCCTGCCGGATTATATCGAAATGCCCGAAGAAGGAGTGCCCGAAGAGGTGAGAGAGCTTTTGCGTATTGTCCGGGTCAGAGTCCCGAAAGGGGGAAGACAGCTGAGCCACAGGGACTATCTGGGATCCCTCTTGTCTCTGGGGCTGGATCGTGAGGTGACGGGAGATATTCTGGTAAGAAAGTCTGATGAAAGGTCAGGCGGGGGAGCGGATATTATAGTGCAGGCGGAAATTGCGGATTTTGTGGAAATGAATTACAGCAAGGCCGGCAGGATGAACCTCAGCGTTGAAGTTCTGCCCATAGACCGCCTTGACAGGGGCTCGGTAAGCATAGAGCAAAAGCAGGATACGGTGGCATCTTTAAGGCTCGACAGCGTATGCGCATCGGCATTCGGTATTTCCAGAGCCAAGGCGGCGGAGGCGATAAGACGGGGCATCGTTTCCGTCAACAGCGTGGAGGCGGACAGGGTAGATATGGCAGTTCACGAAAAGGATAAAATAGTAATGAAGGGAAAGGGAAGAGCCGTTCTGGATGAGATAGGCGGAACCGGCAGGAAAGAAAGAATCAGGATAAGGCTGAATTTATACAGGTGAGAATATGAAAATACCGGAATTGTACAGACAAAGAAAAGAAGCAGGGCGGTCGGTTTTTTCTCTTGAGGTGTTTCCTCCCAAGAGAAAAAGCGGCATAAACTCAATATACGAGGCGGTGGAGAAGCTGAAGGTGACAGAACCGGATTTCATAAGCGTCACATACGGCGCCGGCGGGAATATAGCAGATAATTCAACCTGCGATATAGCTGCCGCTATAAAGAAGCAGTACGGAATTGAAACCGTAGCTCATCTTACCTGCATCAACTCCACAAGAGAGGATGTCAAGGTCATGATAAGGAGATTTGCAGAGGCGGAAATCGAGAATGTCATGGCTCTCAGGGGAGACATAGTTCCGGGAGAAGAGATAAAGAGAGAGTTCGCCCATGCTAATGAACTGGCTATCGAAGTCCAAAGGCAGTGCCACGATGATCTGGAAATTCTGGGAGCCTGTTATCCGGAAGGACACTATGAGGCAAAGAGTGTTGAAGAGGACATCCAGAATCTGAAATACAAAATAGGAGCGGGAGTGAAGGTGCTCATAACCCAGCTGTTCTTTGACAATGTGAAATTCTACGGATTCCTTTCGAGGCTGAGAGATGACGGCATCAGCGTTCCCGTTTCAGCGGGGATAATGCCCATAGTCAAGTCATCGCAGCTGGAAAAGACTGTCCAGCTTTCGGGAGCAAGCCTGCCCCACAGTTTCACCGAAATGATCGCCCGGTACGAACACGATAAGGAGGGACTCTATGCGGCAGGCATTGATTACGCCGTAAGACAGTGCAGGGATCTGATCGAGCACGGGGCTGACGGAGTACATATCTACACCATGAATGATCCTGATGTGGCAATCAAGATCTGGGAAGGCATACGGGATCTGCTTTAGATATTCAAACACTGACGGCGGAACAGGGTAAGCATTTCTCAGGAACAAGGGTGTGTAGATTTTTACCGCGGCAAAAAACAATATTAATATTTTCCAATCACATTATTTACGCACATCTTGAAATCACAGGAGACACATATTATGGGCGGACTTATTAAAGCATTATCCCATATAGGCAACGGTTCGGGCAGTACAGCAGTGATGATCGTCATATTTATCATCATCGCAGTTCTGCTTGTCTACCGGTTTGGTAAAAAGAAATAACGAATAGAGATGATGCGATTATGGGAGGAGAATTTCACCTCGCACTTAGTCCGTCTCCGGCGAAACTTCTTTGTGAACAACAGATAACTTGCACTGTTCCCGGGAATATATGCTGTGGTAAAATAACCGCATATGTGGG
>JAUMVV010000037.1 GCA_030529985.1 Bacillota bacterium | reverse complement strand
GCTGATGATACTTGGTGGGAGACTGCCTGGGAAAGCAAGACGTTGCCGCTTATTTTGGTCCTATGGTCAAGCGGTTAAGACACCGCCCTTTCACGGCGGTAACCCGGGTTCGATTCCCGGTAGGATCACCAACCTTAAACCGGTTTCTTCATTGAAGCCGGTTTTTATTTTCGTTTTTGCGCGCTTTTGCGCATTCTTATTACCCGATCCTCAAAATCCAACACACTGTATCTCATTGATGGTTGAACGGCGCATGCTTATTTCATAGAATTTTTTTAGAAATCAAACACGATGTCTGGAATTCATCATCCGGAATCGATGTCCGGAATTTACAGCAGTCAGGAAGGAATTCATATGAAAAGAAAGTATTTCGCGCCGGTATTGGTGTTGATGATTCTGATTCCTCTGGTCACGTTCATGATGTATCCGATGATCAATATGCAGCCGCGGGATTTGCATCTGGGAATCGTAACGCTGGATCGAGGAGAAACCTTCGAAAATGGAGAAGTCAATCTGGGAGACAAGTTGATCGACAAAGTCACAGATCCGGATAGCGAGTGCGACAACAACAGCGACTCTCCGGTTGTCTGGAAACAGTATCCTTCTGAGAAAGAAGCGCGAAAGGCAATGAGGGAAAAACAAATCTACGGTTATCTCCTCATCCCGGAGGACTTTTCCGAGAAGCAGACTCAGACGCTGACTGCCTTTGAAGAATTGAGCAGCGCATTAAGCGGCATGTCTGAAGGCACCGGCAAAATGGGCAGCGGCATCAACAGTATGAGCGGGAAATTCAGCAAGATCCCGAAAGCCTTCCGTAATCTTTCCAAAGCCGCGTCAGGACTTGGCAAGGCGGCGGATGGCATGAAAAAACCCATGGACATGATCGATGATGAGGCGTCGGATATCAAGAATGCCGCAGATAAAATCACCGCCAACGACGCGAAGGTCCAGTCAGCCATAGGCAAGGCCGAAGAGGCTTTATCAGGAGACACCCCGGATGTGGAGGCCGCTATGGCGGCGCTGGCGGAGGCGAAATCCACCAGCAGCGACAGCGTGAGCACGATCAATCAGAAATCATCCCAGATTTCGACGCAGTCGGGAAATGTCAAGGACGGGCTGGGCAGTATCAGCGGAGCGGAACAAGCCATGTCCTCGAATTTCAGCCAGATGGCTTCAAAGATGAGCGGTGCGGGCAATGTCAAGAAACTGGGGCAGGCGCTGACTGCCCTGTCCGAAGGTCTCGGCAGCGCGTCAGACAACATGGATGAGAAAGTAACCGAAGCCATAGATAAGATAAACGGAGATGAGGACGCGGATGAAGAGGAGGCGGCGAAGCTTTTGTTCCATCTGGATCACAGCAGAAACATCATGGTCTCCACCACATTGACACAGATGATGACGGGACTTTCCGCGAACGCTGGCGTGCAGGTAGAAATGATCAACGAAAACGAGATTCCTGAAGGAATGGACAATTTCTATTTTTCCATGGTGTTCATGATGATGATCATGTTCACATCGATGATCCCAGCCATTTTAACGGGATTCACCATGAAACTCGAGGGAGACAGGAAGCAAAAGCTCCGGACCCTTGCTTCGCAAATCGTCATCGCCATGATCACAGCGATCTGCGTCGGCCAGCTGATACCTAGAGCCGTCGCGTGGATGGGGGATTTCGATCTGCCGATCGAAACCCTGACGGTATTTGTGACGATATGCAGCTTTTGCATGATGATGCTTATCCTGGGGGCCATCGGTCTCATCGGCAGACCCGGCGTGGCGGTTCCGGTACTCCTGTTATTCTGCGGCACGGCAGTCGCCAATCTGCCGTATGAATACCTGCCGGCATTCTGGCAAAAGTTCGTATTCCCTTGGGAGCCGCTGCGGTTCATCGCCGAGGGCACGCGGGAAATTATATATAGAGGCGGAGAGGCCGTTAACATGTACGCCCAGAATATGCTCTGGCTTATTGCCATCGGAAGCCTTTGCATGATACTATGCCTGTTGAAGAAGGAGAAACCGAAACATGCAGTACTCAAATAAAAGAGAAAAGACAAAACGCAGCATCATCAATGCGTTTATGGACCTGAGCGGCAGCCGGGACATATCCCAGATAACGGTTCGGTCGCTGTGCGAGAGCGCCGAGATCAACCGTTCCACATTTTACACCTACTATACGGATGTTTATGAGCTGAGAGATATGGTGGCGAAAGAACTGGTCACGGATCTTGCCGGCAGGATCTTTACGGAAGATAGAAAAATAAAAGACATGGATATCAACGCCATCGTCAGGACTTTGGCGGAGTTTTTGGAGGAACGGGAGTGGAAGCCTTTGATTCTGCTTAAGGCGAATACGAATCTGTTTGTGAATATGATCAGTGGAGAACTTCAGAAACGGATGGGTGACATGGGCCTTCAGCTCACCGGGAACCAGGAGAGCGACCTTCAGCTGTATGCCAGATACCACATCAACGGAGTCATCGCGGTACTCAGCACCCTTGATGAAGACAGCGCGCCGAAAGATATCGATATCGTGATAGGCAAAATCGCGCGGCTTGCCAACGAGGGCGTGTTGACCGTCATCAAGAAGGAGCTGGGCAAAATGCAATAAGACATACCACAGAAGCGTTTTTTATTGTATACTTGCTATTGAGCGATGTTGCATTTATCAGATAATCGAGAGGTACAGCAATGAAGGGAATTATTTCAGTACTCGGCAAAGACAACGTCGGGATCATGTATAAGGTTTCTAAGATCCTGGCCGAAAAGGAAGTAAATATCGAAGATGTTACGCAGACCATACTGCAGGGATATTTCACGATGTTGATGCTGGTCAGAATAGACGAAACGAAGACAAATATAGGGGATCTCAAAAAAGCCCTCACGGACATGGGAGAAAAGGAAAACATCTCCATCAACGTCCAGAAGGCGGAGATCTTTGAAGCGATGCACAAGGTGTAAAGAGGTGAAGAGATGGCAATATATAGTGATGTAATGGAAACCATCGAAATGCTCGAGAAGGAGAATCTGGATATCAGAACCACCACCATGGGCATTTCGCTTCTTGATTGCTTCGAAGAAGACGCGGACAAGACCGCGGCGAAGATTTATGACAAGATCACACGCCTTGCGGAGAATCTCGTCAGCACAGCCGACACGGTGGGCAATGAATACGGCATAGAAATCGTCAATAAGCGAATCTCCGTAACACCGATCGCGCTGGCGTGCGCCGCAAGTACGGAAGATTGGATCAAATATGCAAAGGCTCTGGACCGCGCCGCCAGTGAAGTGGGCGTGGACATCATCGGCGGGTTTTCCGTTCTGGTGCAAAAGGGCATGACCAAAACAGATGAGAGCTTTATCGAGGCGGTGCCGTATGCTTTGGCGGAAACAGAAAGAATGTGCTCCAGCATCAACCTGGGCTCAACGAAATCCGGAATCAATTTTGACGCCGTCAAGAAAATGGGGCCGCTGATCAAGAAGACGGCCTTCCTGACAAAGGACAACAACTCCTTTGGCTGCGCCAAGTTCGTGGCTTTTGCAAACGCGGTAGAAGATAATCCGTTTATGGCCGGCGCATTCCATGGCGTCGGAGAGGCGGATAACGTCATCAACGTAGGCGTAAGCGGACCGGGAGTCGTTAAGACGGCGCTGGAGAATATGCAGGGCGCCACCGCAGATGAGCTGGCGGAGAAGATCAAGGTCACCGCATTTAAGATCACCCGCGCCGGGCAGATCGTGGGCAGAGAGGTAAGCAAAAGGCTGGGGATACCATTCGGAATCCTGGATCTGTCCCTGGCTCCGACTCCTGCCATCGGCGACAGTGTGGCGGAGATCTTAGAAGTCATGGGACTGGAACGCTGCGGCGCCCATGGCAGTACCGCGGCGCTGGCCATGTTGACGGACGCGGTCAAAAAAGGCGGCATCATGGCCTCCAGCAGCGTCGGCGGACTATCCGGAGCGTTTATTCCTGTCAGCGAAGATAACAGAATGATTGCAGCCGTTGAAGATGGCTGTCTGACATTTGATAAACTGGAAGCGATGACCAGCGTATGTTCCGTAGGACTGGACATGATCGCGATACCGGGAGATACTCCTGAGGATACCATCTCCGCCATGATCGCGGACGAGGCGGCCATAGGCGTGATCAATAATAAGACTACGGCGGTCAGAGTCGTGCCCGTATATGGCATGAAAGCCGGAGACAAAGTGGACTGGGGCGGACTGTTTGGAGCGGCTCCTGTCATGGAAGTCAACAGCTTCAGCAGCAGTGAATTCGTACAGCGCGGCGGCCGCATCCCGGCACCGGTTCACTCGTTCAAGAATTGATGCTGTTTCGAGAAGTGCTGATGTGATTTAGAAAAAACCAGTGAGAATAGCGCCTAAATATGTTATAATGTTGCTCGAGCATCCGATTTGACCATGCGCCTGTGGTGGAATTGGCAGACACGCTAGATTTAGGTTCTAGTGCGAGAGCGTGGGGGTTCAAGTCCCTCCAGGCGCACCACACTTTGCAGATCGGAGCATAATGCTCCGGTCTCTTTATTTTCAAGGGAAGTCAGCAATACCAAGGGTTCCGGCGATTCCCGAAAAGTGCAGGTGGGTGCATACAGGTGCACCTGAGTGCATTCAAAACGATTGCGTCCCTCATCGAAAAGGGACTTCAGGGTGCGAATACATATGGAAGATACATGGTCATATCAATCGGGATATGGCTTTTTTTATTTCCATATGTAGGAGGTATGACATGAAGAAAATGAAAGTTGTAAAGAAAGTTATAGTGAAGGAAAAGAAGTATGTAACGCCTGAAGCAATTCAGAATGAAGTAAGCAGAATCCTTGCAGTAGAAGCATTCAATCGCTGGAGAGATTTCTTTGAAATGGACGATGCCATGGATGATTTCGAATACTGTCTTGAGAAGTTCTGTGAATCGAGATGCGAAGGAAGATGGTTTTCGATGGGCCTTGTATTTGCCGGACTTATTGATGCCGGTGAGATGTCATTCGGAAGAGTGCTGTTCTATGTGGCAGATAAGAACGAATCATTCATTGATTCATTTCTGGAACATTTCACAGCCTGCGCAGCCGAGGAACTCTTCTTTGACGATGAAGAAGAGGAAGAGGAACCCGAAGAGGAAGACCACTGCAGAGGATGCATGGGTGCATGCTTCGGTGACTGCGAGTGCTGCAGACACATGAAGGCAGGTGCTGATGATGAGTAAGGTTATAGCCATATGTAATCAGAAAGGCGGCGTAGGCAAAACGACTACTGCAGCCAATCTGGGCGTTGCTCTCGCAATGGAAGGAAAGAAGGTGCTTCTTGTTGACCTGGATCCCCAGGCTGACCTGAGCACCTGTTTTGGTTATGGGAGAACTGATGAAATAGATACAACAGTTTCAACCATGATGACCAAATCCATCAATGAGGAGAGATTCAATCCAGCAGAAGGATTCATTCAGAGTGATGAAGGTATCACTCTTCTTCCGGCAAACCTCGAACTCTCAGCCATGGAAATGAGTCTTGTAAGCACCATGAACAGAGAACGGATACTCAAGTGCTATCTTGACAGAGTCAAAGACAATTTCGACTTTGTGGTGATTGACTGTATGCCGTCTCTTGGAATGATAACCATCAATGCACTTTCTGCAGCTGACAGCGTTATCATACCGGTTCAGTCTCACTATCTTCCGGCTAAAGGAATGGAACAGCTTCTGAGAACAGTAAGCAGAGTGCAGAGATATGTTAATCCCGACCTGAAGGTAGACGGCGTGCTCATGACTCTTGTTGACAACAGAACAAGCTTTGCAAAAGAGGTGCCTGAGATAATTCGCACCAGTTACGGCAAACACATCAAGATTTATGATAACCAGATACCGATGAGAATTAAGGCCGCCGAAACCGCAGCAAGGGGAGTAAGCATATTCGCATACGAACCGGGCAGTGATGTCGCAAAGGCATATGCGGGCCTGGCAAAGGAGGTGATTCGTGATGCCGAAAGAGAAAAAGCCAAAGTTCGAACTGAACAGTGTAGATGATATCTTCACTACACAGGAAATAAGAGATGAGCGTAAGCTTCCAAGAATAAGAGAATTGCCTATAAGGGAGATAGCAGACTTTCCGGATCATCCATATAAGGTTAAGGATGATGAAGACATGATGAATCTTGTTGAAAGCATCAGAGAAAACGGAGTCCTTACTCCTGTTACTGTAAGAGAACTTCCGGGTGGAAAGCTTGAAATGATATCCGGGCACAGAAGGAAGAGAGCCTGTGAGCTACTTGGACTGCACACCATCCGAGGAGAAGTCGTGAAGATGGATAGAGATAATGCCATCATAATGATGTGTGACAGTAACCTGCAGAGAACAACGATTCTTCCTAGTGAAAAGGCATTTGCTTATAAGATGAGGTTGGAGGCTATGAACAGACAGGGAGAGAGGACAGATTTAACTTTGTCCCCAGTGGGGACGAAGTTGCGTTCAGATGCTGCTTTGGCTGCAGATGTTGGAGAAAGCAGAAATCAGATACAACGCTATATCCGCCTCACCGAACTCATCCCAGAGATCCTCGAAATGGTAGATGAAGGACAGATTGCCATGAGACCGGCTGTCGAAATCTCCTACTTCCCAAAGAAGCTTCAGAAGTCCCTGCTGATGAACATGGAGAGAGAAGCGTGTACTCCATCCCACGATCAAACAATAAGGATGAGAAGGCTTTTGAATGAGGATAATCTTACGCCTGAGTCCATAGCTGCAATAATGCAGGAGGAGAAACCAAACCAGAAGGATAAGGTCGTTCTCAAGAGCACAAGAGTGGCAAGTCTCTTCCCGAAGGATCTTCCAGTAACTCAGAGAGAAGACTATGTGGTCAAAGCCATGGAGCACTATAACCGCTATCTCAAACGGCAGCGGGAAATGGACATGGAGAGATAGCTTTTGCATCAGGAGTATGTTTGCCTCTCCTTCCCCACACCCCTACCTCATAGAGACTAACAGTACTACCTGAAAAAGAAGATATATATAACAAATCGCACATTGGCGATATACACAGAAACATGCTATTGTCCAGGCAGGGAGGTTGATAGCATGAGGAGTAAGAGATATATCATCCAGGTGGTACTGGCAGTAACTCTGGCAGTGGGCCTTGCAGGATGCACAGATACCGTAGAGGATGCAGGGACGAAGGCTTTGCATGACAAGGGCACTGAGGTGGCACAGACGACAGAAACCAAGGCAAAAGAAACAGAACATGCAGAAGAGATTTATGCAAAGGCAGAAGATCCGGCGGGGCATAAACCTGAGGCAAAGAAAGAAACAGCAAAGACTCAGGAGCAGAAGAAACAGGAGAATAAACCTGCTGAGACAAAGGCAGCAAAGCCAACTCAGCAGGCTTCAAAACCGGTACATACACACAGCTGGCAGCCTGTATATGCAAGCAAAACAGTTACAGACTATAAGCAGGTCTGTATAACAAGATGTTCAGCCTGCGGGGCTGATATAACAGGTCACGCAAGTGAGCACAGAAAACAGGAAGCCCTGGCAGGAAACAATGCCGGAAGCTATGAGACATATGAAACAGTTGCATGCGGTTCACACACAGAGCAGTATGTCACAGGCTACAGATGCAGCTGCGGTGCAACGAAATAAGGAGGTTAGAGATGTTTAAGAAGAAAGAGACCCTGAATGTAACTCAGGAAGAGAAAGCCATAATACTGAACGTGCTGATAGACTACAGAAACATGCTTATCAGAGAAGGTAAGTATTCGGATGCAGTGGATGATGTTATTCTGAAACTGGCTAAATAAAAAGATAATTGTAAATAACAAAACTTTGCCGTATAATCGGTCTATGATTATATATATTGATGAGACAGAAAATGATATGTTAATATAATGGCGAGATAAGTGTGGCCTCCCGGCGGTCTGTAGCGGGGTGTAAAGGACTGCCTTTTTATATGACGAATAATCGAAAATTCTATGAACTGATATCTAATACGATTTCTTTTATTGCCGTGGAATTATCTGATGAAGATAAGTTTGGTGTAGTTGCATTGGAAAAACAGCTGGCAAAATATATTGATATTTCAGGTATGAATATAGTGTATTGGTTTCCGATGGTAAATAAGGTACAGAGAGATGCCCTGGTGGAAAGAAAAATCCCTTTTATATGGAGTGCCGAAGTATCCGAGACCGAAGGGGAAGAAGTCGGAAAAGAAAGTGGAGAGTGAGAAAACCTCTGAAAAGAAGGCAGGAGAGAAATAGCGGCCGGCTGGTCGCTTACATGTAGGCGTTGAGGGCAATAATGCGGACATAGGGGATGATAGACTTTCTTATATAAGGAGGTATCATATGACTACAGTAGAAACATTGAAAGAAAAAGGTTGGCATTTGACTATCGAAGAACTGCCGTTAATTGTAAAAGGAACAGCAAAGAAAAATTATAATCTGGGAAAGGAATATCCTGTACAGATTGAAAATTGGCAGGAGAGCATGCCGGTCCTCGTACTGCTGAAAGGAAGTGAGGTTAAGACAGATAATATCAGACTTGCAAGGCTTACAGAATTAAGACTTGAGTATTTTGATGATGACACAGGCGTAAAACTTGATGAAGAATTCGAAGATGCAGATTGGTTCATCGGGACATCGGGAAGAGGAGATGATGAAGGAGATTTTGTTGAAAGAGATAAGGTTCTGATGTGGAGAGAACTTGACGATATAATATGACATATTAAAATATGAGCATGGAGAAATTATCACGAAAAGGGGTTAAAAAGGAGGAACAAAATGTTCGATTGGTTATTCGGAGAAGACTTGGATATTGAAGATGTAGGCGAAGCTCTCGCCACAGGCGTCCTTGACGATGACGAGAATGAGCCGACAGGAACTGGATTCCTATTTGATGGCGGCGGTTATTATGACGACGAAGGAATCTGGCACGACCCTGAGGTGGAGGAGGAATAGGATTATTACTTGTAACTTGTAAGTGCGAAAAGGGATAAGGAGGAATTAATTATGTCAATGGAACGACAGGAAACAATCAAATGTCCGAGCTGTGAAAAGGAAAGTCCGTTTACAGTCTGGCAGAGCATTAATACAGATATAGATCCGGAAATGAAAAGCGCCGTAAGAGATATGAGTGCATTTACATTCATATGCCCGCACTGCGGAGCAAAAATAAACGTGAATTACCCTGTACTCTATCATCAGATGGAAGACCGCATGATGATCTACTACGTAATCAGAGACGAGGATATAGAAGGCGTTTACAGGATGTTCAAGGGAGAAGGAATTGACGAAGAAATCTTTTCCAAGAGTAGAGAAGGCTATCTGAACAGAATAGTTCTCACACAGAATCAGCTTAGAGAAAAGCTTCTCATATTCGATGACGGACTAGATGATAGAATAATAGAAGTGATGAAGATATTCATAATAGCGTCACTTCAGGAACAGCGCCCTGAACTTAAAATAAAGGAAGTGCTGTATGATAACGCGGCCGAAAGTGCATGCTTTGCTGTTTTATCAGAAGACGGAAATGTCGGATGCGTTGATTACGAGCAGTCGGTTTACGACTCGGTAAAGGAAGACATAGCAAAAGACTGGCCGGATATCAGAGATGATGAGATTATAATTAATACTGCCTGGGCATACGAGATGGTATTCAATAAAAAGAACTGATAGCAAAGAGCATAATCGCAGAATTGTAATTATATGGTAAAACAAGTCAAAAAAGTCCTTACTTGTGGAATTATGTCCGCAACTGCAAGGACTTTTTTAATTGAGCCAGTATTGCATCCATAGTATAATATACATAACTGTACCCTCTGGAGGTAGATTATGTCAGATAACATCATGAAAAAGCGATTGCTTATGTTAATAAAGCTGCTTCAGGACCATACAGATGAAGATCATCCTGTAAGCACCAGAGACATAATGGCATACTACAAAGAGAACGGAATGAGTTCTGATCGCAAGACTTTGGATGCCGATATTAAGCTGCTCCAGGAGCAGGGTTTTGATTTGATTAAAATCAAAAGTTCACCAAACAAATATTATATAGCAAGTCGTGAATTTGAGCTGCCTGAACTTAAGCTGCTCATAGATGCAGTTCAGTCTTCAAGGTTCATAACGGAAAAGAAAAGCCGTGAACTTTCAAAGAAGCTCGCAGGTCTTGCCAGTGCAGAACAGGCTAAGGAACTTAATCGCCACACGGGCGTTAATGGTCGCGCAAAATCAACAAACGAACAGCAGTTATATACTGTAGATACAATTACAAAAGCAATAAACGAAAAGAAGAAAATCCGATACCAGTATCAGGAGTATGACGGCAGAAAAAGGAAAATTCTTCGTAACAACGGCGAAGTATATATCCTGAGCCCGTACATGCTTTACTGGAATGAGGATTTTTATTATGTAGTGGGCTACTCGGACAAGCGCGAAACCATCACGGCTTTCCGCGTTGATCGGATAGTCAACATCGAAATGACAGATGCAAAAGCAGTAAAGCGCCCGAAAGGATTCAAGGTCAGCAACTACTCGGACAGCATCTTCGGCATGTACTCCGGCCCAGAAGCCGAAGTCGAACTGGAATGCTGCAACGACCTGATGAAATACATAATAGATCGCTTCGGCGAAAAGATAAAAGTCCGCCCAACAGAAAACGGAACATTCTTAACAACAGTAACAGTGGAACTAAGCCCGGTATTTTACGGATGGGTATTTCAGTTTGGGGGAGGAATAAGGATAATTAATCCTACGAATGCAATTAAGGAATTTGATGCAATGCTTGCTTCTTATACAAGCTAAAAATACTTATTATATAGAATAATTTTTGTAAATGTGTGTTCTTTTACATATTGAACACGGGAGGAAATGAATGGGATATCAAAGTGAAGCAGAACTTGAAAACCAGCTTATAAAACAGTTGGCAGAACAAGGATACTCAGAGGTTGTAATTGCAGATTATGACGCGTTGTTAGACAACTTCAGAGTTCAGTTCAATGAATTTAATAAAGAAAAACTCGGCGAGAAAAACCTTTCAGATAAAGAATGGGATAGACTTCTTAATTACATGATGGGACGCACAGTTTTTGAGTCCGCGAAAGTAATAAGAGATAAATACGTTCTTGAGCGCGATGATGGAAGTAAAGTGTATGTCAGCTTCATGGATGAAGATCATACAAAGAATATTTGGCAGGTTACACATCAGACAACGGTTGTAGGTAAATATGTCAACCGCTATGATGTTACAATTCTCTGCAATGGATTGCCTATTGTTCAGATTGAACTTAAGCGAAGAGGAATGGATCTTAGACAGGCAGTAAACCAGATAATGAGATATAAAAAGCATTCTTTTATTGGTTTATACAGATATATACAGTGTTTTGTCGTATCAAACGGTGTTGAAACAAAGTATTTTGCTAATAGTGACCGTGAAATTCTGTATAGTCTGACCTTCTACTGGACTGATGAGGATAACGTAAGAATTACTAATCTCAAGGATTTCAGCATTGCGTTTTTATCCAGAGATCAGCTCACAAGATTGATAATCAGATATACAGTTCTTAATGATGTTGATAAGGCAGTAATGATAATGAGACCTTATCAGATTTATGCTGCTTCAAAGCTTATAGATAGAGCCAGATTTTCTGATAAAAATGCATATATCTGGCACACAACAGGATCCGGCAAAACTCTTACAAGTTTCAAAACAGCACAGATTCTCTCGAACAATCCGAGCATAAAAAAGGTGATATTCCTTGTTGACCGTAAGGACTTGGATTCGCAGACAATGGAAGAATTCAATAAATTCGAACAGGGTTCTGTGGACGTAACAGATAATACATCGGTGCTGGTTAAACAAATGAAGCAGAAGGATCTGCATCTCATTGTTACCACAATACAGAAAATGGCAAATGCCGTTAAGAATAGCAGATATGCAAAGGTAATGGATCAGTATCGAGATGAAAAAGTTGTATTCATTATTGATGAATGTCATAGATCGCAGTTTGGCGACATGCATAGAGATATTGTAAGGCATTTTAACAAAGCACAGTTCTTTGGATTTACTGGGACTCCGCGATTTGAGGTAAACGGTAAAGTTGAAGGACATATCGTACAGACAACGGAATCTCTCTTTGGCGATTGCCTGCATACATATCTTATCAAGGATGCTATATTCGACAATAATGTGTTAGGTTTTCACGTTGAATATATAAAGACAATAGAAGGCGACTATGACATATATGACAAGCAAATGGTTCAGGGAATTGATGTTGATGAACTCATGAGCTCCGATGAGCGTATGACCAACATAGCCAATCATATTATTGCAAATCATAAATCAAAAACAAGGAATAAACAGTACACTGCAATCTTTACGGTATGGAGTATCCCGGCGCTTATAAAGTACTACGATATATTCAAAGGAATTGATCATGATTTGAATATAACAGGTGTATTCACATATGGTGCCAATGAAGACGGGGAGGGCAAAACAGAACATTCAAGGGATAGCTTAGAAAGAATAATAAAGGATTACAACAAACTTTACGATACGAATTTTTCTACAGATACATATGAAGCGTATCGCAAAGACATTTCGGATAGAGTGAAAGGAAAGAAGACAAAGCAGCTAGATATTCTGCTCGTTGTCAATCAATTCCTGACCGGATTTGACAGTAAACCGCTGGACGTTCTTTATGTAGATAAAAAACTGGAGTATCATGATCTGCTTCAGGCATTCAGCAGAACAAATAGAGTGGAAAAAGAGACAAAACCGTTTGGTATTGTTGTCTGCTACCGTAATCTTAAAGAGGCAACTGATAATGCACTTTGCTTATTCTCGCAAACGCAGGATACAACTGGAATTTTGACGCCTTCTTTTGATGTATTTGTATCAAAGTTTAATGAAATCGTTGTTGACTTAAAAGCAATCGCACCTACTCCTTATGCAATTGACACAATGCAGAACGAAGATGAGCAGAAAAAATTCATAGAGCTGTTCAAGGCGATTTCTAAGATACTTACTTCACTTCAGACTTTTGTCGAATATAGCTATGAAAAGGATAAACTTGATTTAACAGAACAGGAATATGAAGATTATAAGAGTAAATATTTCATGCTCTATCAGAAGTATAAGAACAGTAAAGAAAAAGTGTCGGTGTTAGACGATGTAGATTTCTGTATTGAGCTAATAGAATCTGATCATATTAATGTCGCTTATATCATGAATCTGATAAGAAATATTGATATTAATGACATAAATAAGAGAAAGAAGCAGATAGAATTTATAAGAAAAGAACTGGAGCGTTCCAGTAATACGCAACTGTATCGGAAAGTGGATCTGCTGCAGTCATTCCTGGATATGCTTGAAAATGGCATGAGCAATAATGACATTGATACTGCATATGAGGAATTTGAGGCAGAAGAGAGACGCAAAGATATAGATGCATTCCTTTCATGTAATGATGTTGAGAAAGATGTACTTGAAGGGTATATAGCTGAGTATGAATTTTCATCAATAATAGATGAGGGCGAAATAAGAGACAGCATAACTTCGCCAATGGGATTATTGAAAAAGAAAACGCTAGTGAGCAGAATAGTGGAATTTATTAAAGCATTCGTAGAGAAATATCAGTAAGGAGATCGGTAATATGGCAAAAGAAATAGCACAGCACCAAAGGGAACTGGAAAGTAAACTCTGGGAAATGGCGAATAGTCTTCGCGGCACAATGGAAGCGTATGAGTTCAAGAATTATATTCTTGGAATGATTTTCTACTATTATCTTTCAAAGCGAGAAGAAGAGTACATGGTTAACTTACTGAAAGATGACGGGATTTCATTTAAGGAAGCATGGGCTGATGATGAGTATCGAGAAGCTGTAATTGAAGAAACACTTCGTGATTTGGGTTATCTGATTGAGCCGAAATATCTGTTTACTGAAATGGTGCGACTAGTTGAAAATAATAATTTTGATGTCGAGTATCTTCAGGCTGCTGTGAATAGCGTTATGGAATCTACTATGGGCACAGACTCTGAAAGTGATTTTGAAGGGCTGTTTGATGATATGCAACTTGATTCAACCAAGCTTGGGAGAACTGTTAAGGACAGATCCGTGGTTATGGCAAAGATAATAGGAACGCTTGCAGATATTACATTGAGCATGGAAGATACGAAGATCGATATTCTTGGAAATGCATACGAGTATCTTATTGGAATGTTTGCAGCAAATGCAGGAAAGAAAGCAGGAGAATTCTACACTCCTGCAGGTCCTGCAGAACTGCTGGCACTTCTTGCAACCGATGGGCTTACAGATGTTCAGGACGCATGCGATCCTTGTGCAGGATCAGGATCGTTACTTCTTAGACTTCAGAAGCATGCAAATGTTCGCAGATTCTGGGGGCAGGAACTGACTGCCCAGACGCATAACCTTTGTCGAATGAACATGATTCTAAGAGGAATAAAATATCAGAACTTTGAAATATTTAATGATGACACACTGGCTGTAGATAATTTCGCAGAAAACAAATTTAGAGTTCAGGTCTCAAATCCGCCTTACAGTGCAAATGTTCAGCATCCGGATCTTATGAAGGAAGATCCTCGTTTTAATTCATATGGTAAGTTTGTTCCAAAGTCAAAAGCTGATTTTGCCTTTGTGCAGCATATGGTATATCACATGGATGATGATGGAAGAATCGCAGTTCTGCTTCCGCATGGAGTGCTCTTTAGAGGTGCAGCTGAAGAAGTCATCAGAAAGTATATGATTGAAAAACTTAATGTTATTGACGCGATTATTGGCTTACCTTCAAATCTGTTTTATGGAACAAGTATTCCTGTTTGCGTCTTAGTGCTGAAAAAGAACAGAAATGGCAATAGTGATAACATTCTATTTATTGATGCTTCAAAGGAATTTAAGTCAGGAAAGAATCAGAACGAGCTTACTGAAGAACATATTCAGAAGATATACCAGACCTATAAAGACAGAGTGGATGTTGAAAGATATGCCCATGTTGCTACCATGGCAGAAATCGAAGAGAACGGCTTCAATTTAAACATCCCAAGATACGTGGATTCATCTGAACCGATTCCTGAAATTAATCTTGAAGATGTAGCTGATGACCTTCAGAAAACTCAAAATGAAATTGCGGACGTAGAAAAAGAACTTAAAGGCATGTTCAATGAACTTGGCTTGAAATTCCCGTTTTAAGAGGAGGCTGAGATGGATAACGAAAAAAGAAAGACACCCAAATTAAGGTTTCCTCAGTTCACTGACCCTTGGGAACAGCGTAAGTTGAGAGAAATATCGAATAGAGTTATTCGTAAGAATAAA
>JAUMVV010000096.1 GCA_030529985.1 Bacillota bacterium | reverse complement strand
ATAAGGAGACTTTGGAGAAGTCAATAAAAAACTCCACAACAACTTGACACCGTCAGGGTATTTTGCCGCATTGTTTTTTTGCGGTATTTATGATATAATTCGGTCATTGCTTTAACCGCTTAAACAGAAAAAGAGAGGAGGTTCGCCTGTGCTCGATAAACTTAAGATGAAGAAAAAAGAAGTGGCAGATGCGAAGGCGTCCCGGGGACGTGGCAAGGGAGTGGAATCCGAGTCACTTTATAAAAATGCTGCGGCAATACTTTCAAAAGAGAACAGGATCGCAGAAGATTTATATATAGAAAATAAGGTAAAAAGGGGACTCCGTAACTCAAACGGAACGGGGGTCGTTGTCGGACTCACCCACATCGGTGAGGTGTCCGGATATGCTAAGGATGAACAGGGAAACAAGATACCTAAGGAAGGTAAACTCTATTACAGAGGATATGATATAGAGGATCTGGTTAACAATGTCATTATGGAGGGCAGATTCGGGTTTGAGGAGACGGCATTCCTTCTTATCATGGGATCCCTTCCCAGCAAGAAGGAACTGAATCTGTTCAATGAAATACTGGGCAATCACAGAGAGCTGCCGGACGGATTTGCACGGGATATGATTCTCACGGCACCGTCAAACAATATTATGAACAAGCTGGGCAGAAGTGTACTGGCACTGTACAGCTTTGACGATAATCCGGATGATATTTCGGCGCCGAATGTTCTCCGTCAGTCGCTGCAGCTTATGGGGTATTTCCCCGCTATCATATGCTATGCCTATCAGGCTAAGAGGAGTTATTATGACAGTGACAGCCTTCATCTGCACCCGCCTATCAAGGAACTGAGCACATCGGAAAATATTCTGAGGATGCTCCGTCCCACAGGGGAGTATACGGATCTGGAGGCCAAGCTTCTGGACATATGCATGATATTGCATGCGGAGCATGGGGGCGGAAACAACTCCTCATTCACCACTCACCTGATCTCCTCAACGGGCACGGATACCTATTCTGCCATATCGGCGGCGGTGGGCTCCCTCAAAGGTCCGAAGCATGGAGGCGCGAATATTGCTGTTATCAGGATGCTGAACGATATCAGAACAAATGTGAAGGATATCACCAGGGCGGGTGCATTGGATGATTATCTGGTCAAGATCCTCAAGGGCGAGGCAAACGACAGGACAGGGCTGGTGTACGGAATGGGTCATGCCATATATACCAAATCAGATCCCCGTGCTAAAATCCTTAAGGAGATGGCCAAAAAGCTGGCGGAAAGCAAGGACAAGATCGACGATTTTCTCCTCTGCGATTATATCGAAAAGAATGTACCGAGACTTTACGCCGAGGTGCACGGGAAAGAGATCAATATGCCGGCAAATGTGGATCTCTATTCAGGCTTTGTTTACGATGCTCTTGATATTCCTAATGATGTTGCCACGCCGCTCTTCGCAACAGCGAGGCTTGCGGGCTGGAGTGCGCATCGGCTGGAGGAACTCGTTAATGGCGGCAAGCTTATGAGACCTGCATACAAGACGGTCCAGTCAAAGCAGGACTATGTGAGCATGGCCGACAGAAAGACCAGATTCCTGTAATTATTGAGAGGCGGCGTTAAAATTCTCTTTGGAGCCTTTTGGCAAGGTGCAAAGGTGGCAAATGAAGGTGTTGCTTGCTGACAGCGTTTTACATTCGGTGAACGATAGATGCCGGGAAACAAGGTGGCAAATGAAGGTGTTATTTGCCGCCTTTTTTGGTATAATCAACATATGAACAGAGAACAGTTCCGCATAGCGTGTGAAAAAGAATTGAAGTACATTCAGGTGCAGGAGCGGAAGCTCCAAAAGCAGGCAATGGCTTCGGAAAAAACATGGAAAAGTACACTGGAGAGTGTTATACCGGAGAAAGTCCATATCAGTCTGAAAGCGGCTTTTGCCACGGCCTTTACAATCATTTTTGAAAGGGGCGTGGATGTTATAGAGAAGACATATAACAAGGAAAGCCTGATGAGGGAGTTCGAGGCCAAGGACACTGCCGTGGACGAGATACGGACCAGAAGGGAGCTGCGCCGTTTTCGCAGCAATGCAGCCAAATCCAGGAAGTGGAAGTCAATAATTACTACCGCTGAAGGAGTGGGTCTTGGGGTATTGGGAATAGGGCTTCCCGACATAGTGCTTTTTATTGGTTTTGTGCTTCAGTCTGTTTATGAGCTTGCACTAAAGTACGGATACGATTACAATAAGCCTGAAGAGAGAATCCTTATTCTGAAGATGATGGCAGCGGCTATACAGAAGAGGGAAAAGTGGGTTGAATCAGACCTCGAAGTGAATGAACTTCTGATGACCCATCCTGTTCCGCAGCCGGATGAAATTCAGGAACAGATAGCGGAGACGGCGGATGTTTTCGCACTGGACATGCTCGTTCTCAAATTCATCCAGGGACTGCCTGTCCTGGGGGTGGTCGGAGGACTTGGCAATCCGATATATTACAGTAAAATAATGGAGTATATCCAGTTAAAATATCACAAGAGATATCTTTTAGAAAAAAAGGAGGCATGATAAAAAGTAAACAGTAGGCGATACGAGTGCTCTTGTTAC
>JAUMVV010000002.1:21974-69333 GCA_030529985.1 Bacillota bacterium | reverse complement strand
ATCACGCCCTTCTGTTATTTTTTGTTATTTGCCAATGATTATTTTACACTTACAAGCGGCATAGTGGAGTAATATCATGATTCAGGTTAGCGATATCTTGATTGCATGATTATCACATGAACAGCGACTGTGTATCAGCCTGCATCCATTCCCCTCTCATTAAAGAAATCCCAAGGTATCATTTGCTGTACAGGATGCAGATAATATTGACCGGAAGAAGGTGACAACTGTATACAGGCTACAGGTGACAACTGTATACGAAAGAAAAAATATGTACAAGAAAAGTACAAATTGTGTTATAATCTCCCCATGATTACCTGGCTCACATCAAGCTATATAGGAAAAATATTGTGTACTTTCTTTATTTCTATGGTGCCTGTTATAGAACTCCGTGGGGCTCTGCCTATAGGAGTGGGTATGGGGCTTTCCCCCGTCACTGCACTGATAGTAAGCATCATCGGGAACATGGTTCCTGTACCTTTCATTCTGCTGCTCATAAGAAAGATATTCGCCTGGATGCACCGCTTCGCATTCTTTGATAAGATTGCCGGCCGAATGGAGGCTAAGGCGGAAAAAGCGGGGGACAAGCTGGTTAAATATGAGATGTTCGGGCTCTTCATTCTTGTTGCAATTCCCCTTCCCGGAACCGGTGCGTGGACCGGCTCTCTTGTTGCCGCACTCTTCAATCTCCGGATGCGCAATGCATTGCCTGTAATATTTGCAGGTGTTGTGGCGGCAGGACTTATAGTCTTTTTTATCACCTACGGCGTGGTGCTGCTGGCGTAGTGACGGCTCAGTAGCTCGTATAACTGCTTCATTGATGCCGTTCCCCTGCGTACCGGCAGGATCACGGCATATCCTTGCGGTTATGGAACAGGGACTCTGCCTCCGGCAGGTCAAATCACTGGAGAACAGCAGTTTCATAAAAATACGCCGTGGATAAAACGACAATCACACCATTCTGAAGAACGGTGTGACTGCCTCTATTTATATGAGTTGTACTTTTTTATGCGGATCGTGTCAGCGTCTTACCGACACTGATTGCGTATTGCAGCCTGGGCTGCTGCCAGCCGTGCAATAGGCACTCTGAACGGTGAGCATGAAACATACTGCAGTCCCACTCTATGGCAGAAGTCGATCGATTTAGGGTCTCCGCCGTGTTCGCCACAGATGCCCAGATGGATATTAGGTCTCGTTCTCTTACCCAGTTCGACCGCCATCTGAACCAGCTTGCCAATACCTGTCTGGTCAAGTGACTGGAACGGGTCATCCTCGAATATTCCCTTTTCCTTGTACTCCTTGATGATATTTCCCGTATCATCTCTGGAGAATCCGAAACCCATCTGCGTCAGATCGTTTGTTCCGAATGAGAAGAATTCAGCTTCCTCTGCAATCTCATCTGCTGTGAGAGCCGCTCTCGGAATTTCGATCATTGTCCCCACAAGATAAGGGAATTCCACGCCTTCCCGTTCAAACACACGGTCAATTGTTTCCACAACTGTCTTCTTAACATAAGCGAGTTCCTTCCGGCTTCCGATCAGTGGGATCATTATCTCAGGCACGATATCATAGCCCTTCTCTTTTCGGACTTCCATTGCTGCTGTAATAATGGCCTCCGCCTGCATTTCGGCAATTTCAGGGAATGTCACCGCAAGCCTGCATCCACGGTGTCCCAGCATAGGGTTAAACTCATGAAGCTCTTCAGCCTTCTTCGCCAGCTTCTCATACGGCTTACCGATAAAGTCCGCCAGCTCATGCAGTTCCTCATCGGTATGCGGAATAAATTCGTGGAGAGGAGGATCCAGCAGTCTGATAGTTACCGGTCTGTCCTCCATAGCCTCGTAGATACCCTTGAAGTCGCCTTTCTGGAAAGGAAGCAGGAAGCTTAAAGCTTCTCTTCGTTCTTCTTCGGTATCCGCCATTATCATTCGCCTGATTGCCGGGATTCTTTCCTCTTCAAAGAACATATGCTCTGTCCTGCAAAGACCTATTCCCTGCGCACCGAAATCTATAGCCTGTTTCGCATCTCTCGGGTTATCGGCATTCGTTCTGACCTTCAGCGTTCTGATTTCATCAGCCCAGCTCATGATCGTGCCGAAATCTCCTGACAGTTCAGGAGGAACAGTCTTAACTTCACCCTTGATAACTTCTCCTGTTGAGCCGTTCAGTGAAATGTAGTCTCCCTCTGCAAATACATTTTCACCTATTCCAAGCTGTCTTGCTGCTTCATCGACCTTGATTTCCGAACAGCCCGATACGCAACACTTGCCCATTCCTCTTGCCACTACAGCAGCGTGGGAGGTCATACCGCCTCTCGCTGTCAGTATACCTTCGGCAGCCACCATTCCGGCGAGATCCTCAGGTGATGTTTCCAGTCTTACCAGGATCACCTTTGTGCCGTTTGCAGCTGCTGCCGCAGCATCTTCTGCGTTAAAGTATATCTGTCCGCATGCTGCACCCGGTGATGCCGGAAGTCCCTTTGTCATCTTTTTCGCCGCCTTCAGCTCCTTCTCATCAAACATAGGGTGTAGAAGCTGATCGATCTGTGCAGGTTCTATCCTCATAACAGCTTCTTCCTTGCTGATAAGACCTTCGTCTACCATATCCACTGCGATTTTGACCGCTGCGGGAGCAGTTCTCTTACCGTTTCGTGTCTGCAGCATGAAGAGTTTGCCTCTTTCAACTGTAAACTCCATATCCTGCATATCCCTGTAATGCTTTTCCAGCAGATCTGCGATTCTTGTAAATTCAGCGTACACTTCAGGAAAAGCCTGTGCCATTTCGGCTATCGGCTGCGGCGTTCTTATTCCTGCCACAACATCTTCACCCTGTGCATTTACCAGAAATTCACCGAAGAGTTTGTTTTCCCCTGTAGCTGCATTTCTCGTGAATGCCACGCCGGTACCGGAGGTATCACCCATGTTTCCGAATACCATTGACTGTACATTTACTGCCGTACCGATGCTGTCCGGAATATCATTGAGCTGTCTGTAGAGAATAGCTCTTTCGGTATTCCACGATCTGAAGACAGCTTTGATGGCTTCCATAAGCTGTTCTTTGGGATCCTGTGGGAAATCACTGCCGATTTCCTTTCTGTACAGTTCCTTATATCCTGCAATTACTTCCTTCAAATCATCCGTGTTGAGTTCAGTATCGAACTTCACACCCTTCTTTTCCTTCTGACCGTCAAAGATCACATCGTATTCCGACTTGCTGATTCCCATTACCACATCGCCGAACATCTGCATGAATCTTCTGTAGGAGTCATATGCGAATCTCGGATTTCCCGTCAGATCAGCCAGTCCTTCAACTGATTCATCATTGAGACCCAGGTTCAGGATAGTATCCATCATACCCGGCATGGATATTCTGGCTCCCGAACGAACTGATACCAGCAGTGGATTTGCGTGATCGCCGAACTTCTTGCCCGATACATTCTCAAGGTCGGCAAGCTTGACATAGATATCATCGACGATGTCCTGCCCTATCGTCTGACCTTCTTCATAATATCTGGTGCAAGCTTCCGTCGTAACTGTGAAACCGAACGGAACAGGCAGACCTATCTTTGTCATCTCGGCCAGATTGGCACCCTTACCTCCCAAAAGGTCTCTCATGTCCTTTGAACCTTCATTGAAGGAATATACAAATTTCTGCATTTTCTTTTCTCCTCATATAAACTTTATACAAACTCAACACATCCAATATATTGTATTCCTGTCCGGAATCCAAGCACCGTTTAGAACTGAAGCCTTTCTTCTACATAAGCCCTCACCTCGGATACGGGGATTCTGACCTGTTCCATGGTGTCACGGTCTCTTACCGTAACACATCCGTCTTCAGCAGTGTCGAAGTCAACACAGATGCTGAACGGTGTTCCGATTTCATCTTCACGCCTGTATCTCTTGCCTATTGAGCCTGCCGCATCGTAATCAACGCTGAAATGCTTAGACAGCTCTTCGTAAATCGGCTCGGCTGTATCTGCCAGTTTCTTGGACAAAGGCAGTACGGCAGCTTTGAAGGGAGCCAGTGCCGGATGGAGCCTAAGAACCTTTCTGGTATCCTCTTTGCCCTTGTCATCCGTAAGCACCTCTTCATCATAGGCATCCACCAGAAATGCCAGGAGCATCCTCTCAACACCTACCGACGGTTCGATGCAGTACGGCACATATCTCTCATTTGTTTCAGGATCGAGATAGCTCATATCCTGTCCTGAATGGTTCTGATGAGCCATCAGGTCAAAGTCCGTTCTTGAGGCCACGCCCCACAGCTCTCCCCATCCGAATGGGAAGAGAAACTCAATATCCGTCGTAGCATTGCTGTAGTGTGACAGTTCTTCAGGTTCATGATCTCTGAGCTTGATATGCTCTTCCCTGATTCCCAGAGATTTGAGAAAATCCGCACAGTATTTCTTCCAGTATTCAAACCACTCCAGCTCAGTTCCCGGCTTACAGAAGAATTCCAGTTCCATCTGTTCGAATTCTCTCGTTCTAAAGATGAAGTTGCCCGGAGTGATCTCGTTTCTGAATGATTTTCCCACCTGAGCGATCCCGAAAGGGATCTTCTTTCTGGAGGTTCTCTGCACACTCTTGAAGTTTACGAAAATACCCTGTGCTGTTTCAGGTCTCAAGTATATCTCAGCCTTGGAATCCTCAGTAACTCCCTGGAATGTCCTGAACATCAGGTTGAACTGTCTGATTCCGGTAAACTCCTTCTTGCCGCATTCAGGACAGACAATATCCTTATCACTTATGTATTCCTCCATCTTCTCGTTTGACCATCCGTCAACCTGAACCCCCCGGATACCCTTTTCCTTCATATATCCTTCGATGAGGTGGTCAGCCCGGAATCTGGCCTTGCACGCCTTGCAGTCGATGAGAGGGTCTGCAAATCCCCCCACATGACCCGATGCAACCCATGTTTCCGGGTTCATGAGAATTGCCGCATCAAGCCCCACATTGTACTTTGATTCCTGTACAAACTTCTTTCGCCATGCATCCTTAATGTTATTCTTCAACTCCACACCCAGAGGACCGTAATCCCAGGTGTTTGCCAGACCGCCGTATATCTCGCTGCCCGGAAATATGAATCCCCGGTTCTTTGCCAGAGCCGTTATCTGTTCCATTGTTACTTCTGTTGTCATCATTCGTCCTTATTCAGTTCTTCCTTGATTTCAGCCGCAAGCTCTTCGGCTGAGTCTTCCACTTCTTCAATAACTTCCTTTACATCAAATTCGCCGGCTTCCTTCGCAACCTTATCCTTAAGACCTTCTGCCTTTCCCCTGAGCTCTTCAGCCGCCTCCTTTGCCTTCCCGACAAAATCGCTTCCCTTTGCCTTTTCATAGTATTCCTTGCTTTTGCCCTTCAGGTCTTCAAATTTGTCACTTCCGAATTCGGCTGCCTGTGACATCTTATCCGTTACGGTATCGCTGATATCGATAATCGTTCCGTCGGTTTTGACAACCTCGATCACGCATTTGAAGCCGAAAGCTGCAACGATTGCCACCACTGATGCCAGCGGCGCAATGCATATGCCTACGATACCCGCATTTACAGGAATATTGACTACGGTTTCCCCTTCCCTCTTTACCTGGATCTTCGCAACATTGCCTTTCTTTACCAGATTCTTCAGCGAAGTGAAGAGCGCTTCTCCCTTCTCACCGAAGCCTCTCCCCTTGGAACCTGTGTTCACTGTCTCTTCGATGGCGATAATAGCATCGACTACGCTTCCGTCAGCATCTTCAAGTGCTTTCTTGGCTTCGGCATATGTTACGCCTGTTCTGTCTTTAACCAGTTCGATCTTTTCCAGTGTAACTTCCATTTTTCTTCCTCCCTCTCTTCTGTATTTTACTCTTAAACCATGCTCTCACTCTTTATGTTGGATGCGTCCAGATGGTATGCCGCATACTCCCTGATCATCTGCTGCATAAACCGTCCGGTTTCCCCTTTAAGTGCGATGTTTTCAAGCTTTTTTAACGGATTCGAAATAAAGTATCTGAATGTATCAATTATATCAAAACCAACCGGGTAAATCAATGCTTCATCTCTCGCACAGCCCCTGCATACTATGCCTCCGTCCTTGATACTGAACATTGGCTCCGTCACGGGTCTGCCACATATGGAACACCTGTCCAGAAAGGGCATGACCCCGAGATGTCCGAAGAGTTTTGTCTGGTAGGCGAGTACCAGAGTTCCGAAGCCTTTTTCCCTGCTCTCAAGCAGCTCGAAAAACTCCACCAGCAGATCGAACACTGCCGGCATGGGAATATTCTCCTCCAGCACCCTGCCCGTAAATTCCAGCACATATGAGCCGTTGAAATACTTGTCCACATTCTCCCCGATTCCGTAGAAGCTCCTCAGCACCTCCGCCGAATCGATATTGTAGCTGTTTCTTCCCTCATGGATAACATATCTGCCGAAGGTAAAATGCTGCAATGCCAGAGCACTTTTTGTTTTTCCCCTCTCTCCCAGACTCGTGCCGGCACTGATCTTGCCGTAATCTTTCGTGAACAGATGTATCATCCGCCTGTTATACACTGTTTTTGTCTCTTTGAGGACGATGCCCTCTGTGTCCTTCCTCATCTTATTAATCTCTATACCCGAAATTGGTCAGAGCGATGTCGCTGTCACGCCAGTTCTCCCTGACCTTCACCCATGTTTCCAGAAACACCTTCGTTCCAAGCAAGGCCTCTATCTCCTCACGAGCGCTTTTTCCTATGCCCTTCAGCTTGCGACCTCCCTTACCGATTATCATTCCCTTGTGGGATTTGCGTTCGCAGTATATCACTGCGCTGATTCTCGTCAGCTTATCTTCCTCTTCGTAACGCTCTACCTCCACAGCCACGCCGTGGGGAACCTCATCCTGCATGTAGAGCAGGAGCTTCTCTCTGATAATCTCGCTGACTATAAACCTCGCCGGATTTTCGGTAACGATATCATCGGGAAAATACATGGGGCCTTCTTCCATGAAGCCTGCGACAGCAGATATCACTTCATCAACATGAAGTCCGTCGATCGCAGAGGTCCCCAGTATACTGCTGAATATCCCCAGTTCCTCATATTCACCGTATATTTCCGCAAATTCATCAGGGTCTATTTTATCTATCTTGTTTATCACCAGAATTTTCGGAGTTTCGATTTCCCTGAGCATATCCACTATGTATTTGTCTCCCGGTCCCCTGCTGAGCGCATCATCCACTATGAAAATGATCACATCAACTTCCTTGAAGGTTCCTATTGCCGCCTCGGTCATATATTCGCCCAGCTTGTTCCTCGGCTTATGTATCCCCGGGGTGTCTATGAATACTATCTGTATATCTTCATCATCAGCTGCACCATCTGCATAATGGGTATATATGCCGCGTATGGTATTTCTGGTAGTTTGAGGTTTTTCTGTTGTTATTGCTATTTTTTCTCCCAGAATGGCGTTGAGCAGCGTGGATTTCCCAACATTCGGCCTCCCTATGATCCCTGCAAATCCTGATTTCATACCTTCTCCTCCCTGCTCATATCCAGTTCCTTCATCACTTCCTCTTCCCTCATCCTCATTTCCTTCCTGTCTTCATCACTCATATGGTCGCAGCCCAAAAGATGGAGTACGCTGTGGGTGAATAGATAAGCGGTTTCTCTTTCTTCGGAATGACCGTACTCCTTCGCCTGCCGGCGTATCATGTCCATGCATATCACCACATCCCCCAAAGGAAGCTCTTCTATGCCGCTGCCATTCAGTTCTTCCAGCTCTTCAATGCTCTCAAACATCGGGAAAGAGAGTACATCCGTAGGGCTGTCCACTCCTCTGTATTCCCTGTTCAATTCATGTATCTCCTCAAGAGAAACAAAGGAAAGGCTTATTTCCACATCCATATCCGTGCACGCGGAAGCCGCCTTTCTAAGGGTATCCATCAATTCTTTGCTGATTATTCTTTCATCGTTTACTATTATGTTCATCTATTCTCCCATCCGCTGCGGCGGCTTGATCCCGCACCTGTTCCTCATCCGCATACGGATGAGCCCTGTAATACCTGTCGTATGCGCTGATAACCTTTTTCACCAGTCTGTGTCTTACTACATCCACATCCTTCAGGTAACAGAAAGCTATTTCCTCTACATCTCTGAGTACCCCGGACGCTTCAATAAGCCCCGACTTCTTCCCCCTGGGCAGGTCGATCTGCGTGACATCTCCGGTTACAACGACTTTGGAGCCGAATCCCATTCTCGTCAGGAACATCTTCATCTGTTCCGGAGTCGTATTCTGAGCCTCATCGAGAATAATGAATGCATTATCCAGAGTTCTGCCCCTCATATAGGCCAGGGGAACGATCTCTATAATCTCCTTTTCCTTCAGCCTGGTGGCGTTTTCGCGCCCCAGCGTATCATGCAGTGCATCGTACAGCGGCCGCAGATAAGGATCCACCTTTTCCTGAAGATCTCCGGGCAGAAATCCCAGTCTCTCGCCTGCTTCCACAGCGGGTCTTGTCAGGATTATCTTAGCGGCATCCTTGTTCTTCAGGGCATTGACCGCCATCGCAACGGCTATATAGGTTTTGCCTGTACCCGCCGGTCCTATTCCGAATACGATATCCCTTCGTTTTATGGCTTCGACATAGGCCTTCTGCCCTATGGTCTTGGCTCGCAAAGGCTTTCCCTCATGGGTGAAGCAGATAATGTCTCTGCCCGGACTGCCTCCGGCAGTTTCTCCATTATACGATTTCCCCAGGTTTTTCAGGTCGGTAATATATCCCACCTTCTGTTCGTCCAGCTTTTCGCCTCTTCTCATGGCCTGTATCATTTCGGCAAGCAGACTTTGGGCCTCATCAGCCCTCGATCCTTTGAGTATAAGCTGATCGCCTCTCTGGATTATATCTACTCCCAGCTTCTCTTCGATGTTCTTGAGATTTTTATCAAGGCTCCCGAAAAGCTCCCGTCTGTCTATCCTATCGTCAATTGTCATGCTGACCATTCTGTCCATGCATGTGTCTGTGTTTCTGTTCATAGAATTATTATATTTTTTCTCTTTCGTTTTTTCAATAAATATGTTCAGGCATGGAATTTGAGAGGCTTTTGATCGCGAATCTAAAATGCTCTATATCCGATTCGCCGCCGCGATTATCATCTCTGCAGCCTTTATACCGTCAACGGCGGCACTCACTATACCTCCCGCATAGCCCGGTCCCTCTCCTGCCGGAATAACTCCTCCAATCGCTCTGCCGCCCATCTGAGCCTCCATCTTTTCATCCCGGATAATTCTGACAGGCGACGAGCTTCTGGTTTCTACGGCAGTCATTATCCCTTCGTCGGAATCAAATCCTCTGAGCTTTCTTCCCAGATGAGGCATCGCCTCAAGTATAGCTTCTGATGCAAAGGCAGGGAGACTTTTCCTGACAACACTGTCTTCGGATACCTTGAAATGCCCGTAGCTTTCTTGGGCCATCCCTCCCGCCGTCCTGTGCTGCCATGCAAGCTGCTCATATTTTTTTTGGAACTCCACTCCTGCAAGAGGGTCTTCTGTACCGTATCTGCCGCCGCCAAATGCTGCGTAGTCGGAAGTTCTGACATCCACCAGCAGTGCGGAGTTTGCATTTTCCCCATCCCTTGCGGAGTTGCTCATTCCGTTCGTTACAGATGTTCCTGCTTCGGTTGAAGCGTTCACCACTCTGCCGCCGGGACACATACAGAATGTGTATACACCCCGTCCCGCAATGCTGCCGGGGCAGTCTTCACCGCACCGGTAACTGAGTTTATATTCGGCCGGTCCCAGGATCTCAGCCAGCTGCGGGTTTCCGTACTGGACCCTGTTTATCATCTCCTGAGGATGTTCGATACGAACCCCTATGGAAAAAGGCTTCTGCTTCATGTCGAAGCCCTTATCGCTGAGCATGCCGAAGGTGTCTCTGGCACTGTGTCCTATCGCCAGAATCAGAGCTGTCGCCTCTATCTCGTTTCCTCCCGAAAGCCTGACTCCCTTCAAGACGCCATCTCTGATATCCATATCTTCCAGCCTCGTACCGAATCTCACTTCCCCGCCAAGCTCTTCAATTCGGAGACGAAGATTTTTTACCACCCTGCGGAGCCTGTCCGTTCCTATGTGAGGCTTATGCTTATAGAGAATTTCTTTCGGTGCTCCCGCTCTGACAAACTCTTCAAGGATCTTCCTGATTCGTACATCCTTTATGCCCGTGGTGAGCTTACCGTCAGAAAATGTCCCCGCTCCGCCCTCTCCGAACTGCACATTAGATTCAGGATCAGGGGATCCGGGATCCGACCCGTCTCCGCACCTGCCGCCTCCTGCACTTCTCCAGAACCGCTCCACATCGTCAACGCGCTCATCAACCGCTTTGCCCCGTTCAATCACTATCGGTCTCATCCCCGCTTCGGCCAGAACCAGAGCCGCGAAAATGCCGCAGGGACCGAAGCCTGCGATCACAGGTCTTGATCTTCCTTTAAGCGTATGATTCGAGGGAGTATCGCCGCTGACGAAATCATCGGCAGGAAAATCACTGACAGGTGGATTTGCAGAAGCACCCTCACTGCCAATTTCTATCGTGTAGACCAGCTTGACATCAGGCTTCCTTCTGGCATCTATGGATTCACGGATAATGGTGATGCTGCCCCGCTTTTTTGTCCTGCGTTTCAGCTCCGCCATGAGCTTTTCCTTCGAAATGCCTCCCCCTTCTGCTGCCACCTTCTCCGGGTCTATTCTTATTTCACTGATTCGCTCTTTCATTTCTTCCCCATCTCGGCATCTATTGCCTTTGCGGCTTTAATACCGGTCTCCCAGGCGTTCTGCAGGTTAAATCCTCCGCAGGGACCCTGGCGGTCTATTATCTCTCCTGCGAAATACAACCCCCTGACCATAAGCGATTCCATCGTTTCCATGTTTATCTCATCCAGATCCACGCCTCCACATGTCGCCTGAGCCTCCTTCCAGCCCTTCACGGCTTTTACCTGAAGGATCCAGCTTTTAAGCTGCTGAGGGCTGACGGTTTCGGCAAGACATTCCGTTACTATACCGAAGCTGCTTTTCCGTCCCGCTATTTCCTCATGCGAAAAATCCGGCGCCAGATCTATTTCGACCCTGTATTTCTCCATGGCTTCAGCCGGATCTTCTCCGACTTCAGCCTTGATGTGAGGTGTCAGGTTGAACACACATATTCCCGAAATGCCGTCTTCGGTAAACTGGATTTCTCCCCGCTCTTCGGCAACAGCTTTTCCCTCTCTGTGTAAAACCAGTCTGCCTGCGGCGCGGATCCCTTTGAGTTTCCTGAAATCAACTCCCTCTGCTTCGCATTCCAGTCCCGCAAGTATTGGGAACACTCTGGTTACGGTGTGACCGAGGGTTCCGGCGATTCTGTACCCGTCTCCCCTTGTTCCGTACCGGGGTCCTGCCTTGCCCCCCATGGCGAGTATCACCCTGTCGGCAAAGATCGTCTCACTTTCGCCGCCACAGCCTCTTCCGGATACCATGAAGCCGCTGATTTCCCCATGGCCGTCACTGACCTTTGACAGAGCTTTGACGTCAAAGCCCGTGCGTAAGCTTATATTTTCCCCCATGGCCGCCACGAGTACAGCTACCACATCAGAGGCTCTGTTTGAATAGGGATAATACCTGCCTTCGCTGTCACATCTGGTTTCAAGCCCCAGCTCTCTGAAAAATTCCAGTACCATCTCACAGTTCTCACAGGCGGCGTTGGTCATATTGCATCTGCCTCCTCCCGTGGACAGGATCTTTCGTCCCGCCATACTGTTCTTTTCCAGAATGCATACTCTTGTTTCTTTATTAAAAGAAGCAGCCGCAGCAAGTCCTGCCGCGCCGCCCCCTATTATACAAACATCGTATTTCATCACTGCTGTGCCCCTTCGGTCTTCGCCTTGCTGCGCTCTTCCTCTTTGAGCTTTGCGATAGCCGCTTCAGCCTCCTTGCGGCTCAGTCCGATATTTTCCGTCATAAAGGTCTGCACCCTCTCGCGGTCTTCGGCCTCTCTCTTCTGAGCTTCCAGCCGTTTCTGAACCTCTTCATCCGTCTCGTGGATCTCGTCAACTATCTTTATCGCCTTGCGAGGCTCCTTCTCAAGAGGTTTTCTTTCCTTTATCTTGTGCGGCATATTGATGCCCAGTTCAACCGAATTGACACCCTGGATGAGCATGAACAGCCCCAGAATCAGCACTACGGGAACAAATGTCATCAGCGGATTTATGAATCCGAACAGCCCTATCACTATAGTGATTATTCCCGTAACCATTGCCGCCTTGAAATTCCCCGGCTTACTCTTCCTGTTGATCCGGGACGCTGCTTCCACTCTCAACAGACCGGATACCAGCACCCACATTCCGAAGATCATGGGAACCGCACTGTCGACCGTTATCTGATTTCTCAGAATCAGGATACCCAGAAGAAGTGTAAGCAATGCATCGATCAGGATCCATCCGTTGTTGTCGTTTCGGCTCTCGTACTGACTCTTCAGAACCACTCTCTCCGCCAGATACGCCATCAGATGAATGATCCCGCATACCGCCATTACCGTTCCCACAACGAAAGCCATCGTCAGGAAGGTCTGTCCCGGATTGATGAAGCAAAAAGCTCCCGTTGCTATCATCAATATACCACTGCCTATAGTTAATCCTCTCATATGAAAAAACTCCTGTCACCTTTTATCTTTACCAGATATCGTCAAATTCATCCAGCTGATATCCGTGTTTGCTTCCCTTGCCTGTATCCTTCTTATCCTTCGTGAGCTCTGCAAACAGAAATACCGCCCCGAAAATAAGAACCGCCTTCCTGAGTGCACTGTTTATCTCTCTAAGCATTTTTCTCCCTTCCGTTTCAGTTGAAATCAACAAAATACTTTGCCATTATAGCATAAAAAATCAGTCGATTACACCCTTGCCCAAAACTTCCGCAAGATCGTAGAGATCCCGCCTGAATTCCCTCTTCATATCTATCGCTTCACCCAGCTCCTCTGCCACTATTTCTCCCCGGACAATGCCTACCGCTCTGCTGTCTGAATCATTGTACAGCAGCTCTACTGCCTTTGCCGCAGCCTGGGAGGCGAGAAGCCTGTCCTGACCCGAAGGGCTGCCGCCCCTTTGGATGTAGCCGGGTACCACGCTTCTGGTTTCCCGTCCCGTCATCTCCTCAAGGGTGTCTGAAAGCCGGGAAAGGCTGAAATCAGCACCCTCCGCCATAACAATAATGCTGTGTACTTTGCCGGATGCCTGTCCCTGAAGAACCTTGCGGCATACTGTGTTGATGTCCGTCTTTACCTCGGGAACGAGGATCACATCCGCTCCCCCCGCAAGACCCGAAAAGAGTGCCAGATCGCCGCACTTTCTTCCCATCACCTCTATTATTGTAGTCCTCTCATGTGAAGATGATGTGTCCCTGATATTGGAAATCATGGACAGAACCGTGTTTACTGCCGTGTCGAATCCTATGGTGAAATCCGTATAGGCCAGGTCGTTATCTATGGTGCCGGGGACTCCTATCACGGTTATGCCCTTTTTCGCAAGTTCTCTGCCCCCTCTGTACGAGCCGTCGCCTCCTATGACCATAAGCCCTTCGATTCCGAATGTCTGAAGTATGCCGGCACCGTGCTGAACCCATTCATCCTCCATGAACCTGCTGCTTCTGGCAGTTCTGAGAATTGTGCCTCCCCTCTGCAGAATATCCCCGACGGAATGCCATTCCATTTTCTTTATCTCTCCGTCCAGCAGACCTTCATATCCTCTCTGTATCCCGTAGACCTCCATTCCCATATCTATCCCGCATCTGACCGCGGCTCTGACGGCCGCATTCATTCCCGGCGAATCGCCGCCGCTCGTCAATATGGCTATTCTTTTCATAGCTTCAAATTTCCTTTCCCCACTATCGCCTCTATTTCCTCCGCAAAAACCGGGTCAGGTTCTACCCATAGTTCTTCTTCTGTCCTCCGCGTACTGCCCTGAGGATAGTAGATTATGGACTGATATCCACCCGGATGCTTTTTCATCACTCCGCTTATCTTTTTCAGTACAGCGTTGTTCTGCTCCTCTATATTGTGCTTGCCATCCCCCTCCGGCAGCTTTATCTTGATTATTCCTTCAGGCTGCACGGATGTTATTTTCGCTCCAACGACAGCTTCCCTTGTCTCGCTGATCCCGGTGATGCTGTCTGCCAGAAGCTTAGGCACTTCCCCTTCCTTGAAATTTATCGTACCCTGCACGGCTATTATGCTGTCTTCTTCAATGAGACTGCCGCATCGCTCATATACATTGGGAAATACCACGATTTCAACATCTCCGAACATATCCTCCATGTTCACAAAAGACATCATCCTGCCGTTCTTGGTTATAAGGTCCTTCCTGGATGTGACAATGCCCGCCATGGCGGCCTTCATCCCGTCTCTGACCTCCCCCGAATATCCTTCTTCCTCGGCCTCCGGAACCTCTGCCAGTTCTTTGCTTGTAAGCGATACATTTTTAGCAATCACATCGGCGTAATCATCCAAAGGGTGTGCCGTGAGGTAAACTCCCAGCATTTCCTTTTCCTGAGACAGGAGGACATTCCCTGGGAAATTCTTTATATCGGGAAGCGTTTTTGCTGTGCTTTTTTCAAGCTCTTCGGCATTGGTCTGAAAGAGTGAGATCTGTCCTTCTATATTGTGTTTCGCTGCAGACTGAGCTGAGTCAATAAGAGACTCGTAGATTCCCATATGAGCTGCCCTGTTCGGATTGAGACAATCCATAGCCCCTGACAGGATAAGGCTCTCGACGGCCTTCTTGTTGATCTTGTGAATGTCCAGATTGTCGATAAATCTGAAGATATCACCCGGTTTTCCCTTCTCTCTGCGTGCACTGATGATCGCATCTATCGGTCCGTCACCCAGATTCTTTATCCCCAGCAGTCCGAATCTTATTCTGCCGTGCTTTTTCTCCCTGTCCTCTTCATCGTATACGACAGTGAATTTCTTCCCGCTTTCGTTGACATCGGGAGGCAGGATCTCTATACCCATATCCCTGCAGTTTCTGATATACATGGACATGGCCTTGGTATCGCCCATCACAGAGGTCATAAGCGCCGCCATGAATTCGACCGGATAATGAGCCTTCAGGAAACCGGTCTCGTATGCCAGCACGGCGTAGGCCGCAGCGTGGGATTTATTAAAGGCATACTCGGCGAAGCTTATCATCTGATTGAAGATTTCCTCCGCCGCCTCCCTTGAAACACCGTTCCTGACGCATCCGGGGATTTCAACTGTTCCGTCCTCTGCCGGTTTGCCGTTTATGAAGTATTCCTTCTCTTCAAGCATCACATCCATCTTCTTTTTTGACATGGCTCTTCTCACCAGATCGGAGCGTCCGTAGGAGTAACCGCCCAGGTCACGCACGATCTGCATCACCTGTTCCTGGTAGACCATGCATCCGTAAGTGACTGCAAGGATAGGCTTCAGTGAATCGTCCACATATCTGATATGCGACGGGTTCTTCTTGTTGTCGATATATGTTGGAATTGAGTCCATAGGCCCCGGCCTGTAAAGAGCGATTCCCGCAACAATATCCTCAAAGCAGTCCGGCTTCAGGTTTTTCATGAAGGATGTCATCCCGCCGCTTTCAAGCTGGAATATTCCCTGGGTATTGCCCTTTGAAATTATTCTGTATACGGCAGGGTCATCATAGTCCATTTTTGAAAAATCCGGTCTTACTCCGTGGTTTTCTTCTATCATATCGAGAGCATCCCTTATTATGGTGAGATTTCTCAAACCGAGAAAGTCCATCTTCAGGAGCCCCAGCTCCTCGATAGTTGTCATGTTGAACTGCGTTGCAAGTCCCTTGTCCGACAGGTAGAGTGGGACATATTCGTCCAGCGGAAGTCTGGATATCACCACTCCTGCCGCATGGGTGGATGCGTGTCGGGGCATCCCCTCAATTGCCCTGGCGGTGTCTATCACCCTCCGCGTATTTTCATTCGAGTCGTACATGCTTTTGAGCTCCGGGCCGGTTTGCAGAGCCTTGTCTATGGTCATATTCAAGGCGAAGGGGATCGCCTTTGCAATTGCATCTGTCTCCTGATAGCTTATGTTCAGTACGCGACCCACATCCCGAACCGCTGCCTTGGCCTTGAGTGTTCCGAATGTGATTATCTGCGAAACATTGTCGGTACCGTATTTGCGTGTGACATAATCTATCACCTCACCGCGCCTCTCGTAGCAGAAGTCAATGTCTATATCGGGCATACTGACTCTCTCCGGATTCAGGAAACGCTCAAAGATGAGCCCGTATTTTATCGGATCAATATCTGTGATCCTCAGGGTGTAGGCAACGATAGAGCCCGCCGCCGAGCCTCTCCCCGGACCCACCATAATGCCCCGGTTCTTGGCGTAGTTGATAAAATCCCACACTATCAGGAAGTATTCAACATAGCCCATATTCTCTATTGTGGAGAGCTCGTAATCCAGTCTTTCCTCAAGCTTTGCGAAATCAGATTCATCAGCATCTGCATATCTCTCTTCCAGACCCCTTCTGCAAAGTCTGCGCAGGTAATCTCTGTTGCTCATACCATCCGGTGCGTGAAATTCGGGCAGATGCAGCTCGCCGAAAGTGAATGTCACCTCGCACTGCCGTGCGATTCGTTCCGTGTTCTCCACCGCCTCCGGAATATTGGCAAATATCTTTCGCATTTCCTCCTCGGACTTCAGATAGAACTGGTCATTGGCGAAACGCATTCTGTTGTCGTCATCTATGGTAGTCGCGGTCTGGATGCACATCAGCACATCCTGTGCCTCGGCATCTTCCTGTCTCACATAGTGAACATCATTTGTGGCGACGAACGGCAGCCCTGTCTCCTCATGGAGCTTCTTCATATAAGGCAGGATCCTCGCCTCTTCCTCCAGCCCCTGATCCTGCAGCTCCAGATAATAGTTTCCCTCACCGAATATTTCTGACATCTCAAGAGCTTCTTTTTTCGCACCCTCATAATCCCCGTTCAGCAGATGCCTCTGGAGATCTCCCGCGAGGCAGGCTGAGAGAGCGATGATTCCATGGGAATGCTGCCTGAGAACCTCCTTGTCGATTCTCGGTCTGTAATAGAATCCGTTCCGATAACCCTCCGAAACGATTTTCATCAGATTTTTATAGCCCTCATTGTTTTTTGCAAGCAAAATCAGATGCCCCATATACTTGTCCTTGTCGGCATCCTTATCAAATCTGCTTCCGGGTGCGGTATATACCTCACAGCCTATAATAGGCTTGATTCCCTGTCTGCTGCACTCGCGGTAAAAGTCGATAACGCCGAACATGGCTCCGTGGTCAGTAATGGCCAGAGAATCCATTCCCAGCTCCTTTGCCCGCGCCACAATATCCTTTATCCGTGCCGCACCGTCCAGAAGACTGTATTCCGTATGTACATGAAGATGTGTAAAAGCCATAGAGAAATTATATCATATTTTGAATAAATCCACTTTAATTTTCAGTCAAAATTTACTATACTATTGTGTATGAGAAAAGCATTGATCACAGTCGCCATTATCCTGGCAGCTCTGCTCGCTGCGGCGGGCATTGCAACAATCGCATACACATACTCCGAAGATCACAGAGCTGAAATCTTTCCCGAAGGCACCTCCATCAACGGCGTAGACTGTTCGGGGATGAACTATGACGAAGCCTCCGAAGCGCTTACCGATGAATGGAACAGCAAGCATATTCAGGTTGTGGGACAGCTGGGTGAAACCCTGGAAGATTTCACCGACTTCGGCTGCAGCTATGATCTCCGCGATTCCCTGTCCTCCGTCAGGCACGACAATTTCGTCCCTTCGGCATTAAACCACTATTTTCACATCCCCTTTGATGCATCCATTGTGATGAAGGTGGCAAGCCGCGGTTCCGACTTCGAGAGCAGAGTCAGAGCTTCGGACTTTCTCAATCGGGAGGGTGTTACTGAAACAAGGGACGCCTATGTTGACCTCAACCGGCCCGATTTCCCCATAATACAGGAAGTGTACGGGACAAAGGCTGACCCTGACGCATTTATGGATGACCTGATCCACGCCATAGCTGCCGGGCAATTCAGGTTTGTCTATGACGAAAACGCCTACCGTTCAGCACCGAAGGTAAAACAGGATGATCCCGGACTTATCCGCTACCGGAAGTTCTGTCTGGAATACCTGAATCAGAAAATAACATACAAGCTGGGCAGTGAAAGCTTTACCATCACCGCGGAAGAACTGTCCGGTCTGATGAAGGATGACCTTTCCGGCAAGGCAGACGAGGATGCCGTCAGTAAATTCGTAACTGAGCTGAAAAAGAAATATGACATTTCCGGAGGCGAAGTTCACTTTCACTCTCTGACAGGCAGAACCTTCAAGGTCAACCGCGGAGACTACATCTGGGTGATAGACCCTGATGGAGAGAGCGTTCAGCTTACTTCCGATATCAACTCACACAAGGATGTGGATCGCGAACCGGTATACCTGCAAAAAGGTGCCGGCACCTATTCAAAGGAGCTTAATATCGGTGATACATATGTGGATATAGACTTGAGCAGACAGCATGTGAGTTTCTTCAAGGAGGGAAAGCAGAAGTATGAGAGCGACTGCGTGACCGGCTGTATCGCTGCAGGACACGGGACTCCCACCGGTATATACAGTCTCGGAAACAAGTCGAGAAATATTACCCTCAAAGGCGGCGGTAAGAAGGGCAGCAAGACTTACTATGAAAGCTTCGTAAACTACTGGATGGCCTTTATCGGAAACTCCATAGGTCTTCACGATGCTTCGTGGAGATCCTCCTTCGGAGGAGAAATATACAAGTACTCCGGCAGCCACGGATGCGTAAATCTGCCTCCGTCAAAGGCCGGGGATCTCTACAAGGTTATCGATATCGGAACTCCGGTGATAGTTCACTACTGACAGGAAAAACGGCAAAAGAGTTTATCTCCTTTGCCGTTTTTTATTACTTTTTCTTTTTCTTTTTACTGTCCCGTCGGGCCATCTCAGCTTCCCATTCTCTCTTTTCCCGCTTCTTCCTGCCGAGGCTTCTTGACACATTCCATGCTATATATATGAATGCTGCTGCAAGACAGATTATGATTGTAGTTTTGCCATCCTCCATCATTCCCATCAGCTTTCCGATGACGACGACTCCAATCATGAATACCCAAAAATAAATTATTTTTCCAATTATTCTGTTATCCACCTGTCACATCCTCCTATTTAAGTCTGGCGATAAGTTCTCCTGCTTTTACCTGCTGACCTTCTGATATGAGTATGGTGTCCACAGTTCCGCTGGCAGTCGCCAGAATGTTGGTCTCCATCTTCATTGCCTCTATTACCGCGATAGGCTCCTTTGCCTCCACCTCATCGCCTTCCTTGACCAGAACCTTGAGAATATTGCCGGGTATATTGGCTCCCACTTCAAGAGGGTTATCAGGATCGGCCATCACAGTCTGTGCAGCCACACCCGAAAGAGCCGCGTTTTCATCCTTTATCCTTACAGCGCCTCTGTTACCGTTGACCTCGAAAAATACATCTCTATATCCCTCGCTGTCCGTCTCTTTCACATCAGCAAGCCTGATTACAAGTTCGCGGCCTTCCCGTACCTTGACTTCACAGGTCTCTCCCTCCGAAAGTCCGTGGAAGAATATATCCGAACCCATGTATCTGAATTTACCCTTCTTCTTCTGAGCGATGAGAAAGTCCTCGTATACCTTAGGATAGAGAGCGTATGAAAGTGCCTCCTGTTCAGTTCCCTCAAGACCGAAGTTCTCACGCAGACCTTCCTTGATCCAGTCAAAGTCCTCATCGGGGAGAAGTTCTCCCGGTCGGCATGTGATAGGCTCCTTGCCGTGAAGCACCAGTTTCTGAAGCTTCTCAGGGAATCCGCCTTCAGGCTGCCCCATCATGCCTTCGAAGAAGGATACTATGGAATCCGGGAAGTCCATATTTGCCGCTTTATCGTAAATATTGTCAGGAGTCAGATCGTTCTGAACCATAAATATAGCCATATCACCCACTGCCTTCGATGAAGGTGTTACTTTGACTATATCGCCAAGCATCTCATTTACGGCCTTGTACATCTCCTTGACTTCCTTGAATTTATGCCCCAGTCCGAAGGATTCCACCTGAGACTTCAGGTTGGAATACTGACCTCCCGGCATCTCATACTTGTATATCTCGGCTGAACCCGTTTTCATATCGGACTCAAACTCGGCATATACAGGTCTTACGGCCGCCCAGTAATCCGATATTTCCTGAATCCCATCAACATCGATTCCCGTATCTCTTTCCGCGCCCTCAAGAGCCGCAACGATAGAGTTGAGCGCCGGCTGTGAAGTCAGTCCCGATACGCTGTTGAAAGCCGCATCGACGATATCGCAGCCCGCATTTGCCGCCATCATAAGTGTTGCCACTCCGTTGCCGGAGGTATCGTGAGTGTGAAGATGGATAGGTATTCCTATCTCCTGTTTCAGTGTCTCTATGAGACACTTGGCTGCCATAGGCTTGATAAGACCTGACATATCCTTGATTCCCAGAATATGTGTGCCTCTCTTCTCAAGTTCCTTTGCCATCTTCACATAGTATTTCAAATCATATTTGGTTCTTGACTTATCCAGAATATCTCCTGTATAACATATACACGCTTCGGCTATCTTGCCCTGGTTGAGGGTTTCATCGAGAGCCACTTCCATGCCTTCGATCCAGTTGAGCGAATCGAAAATCCTGAAAACATCTATTCCGGATCTCGCACTTTCCTTGACGAAACGCCTGATAACATTATCCGGATAGTTCTTATATCCTACCGCATTGGCTCCTCTGATGAGCATCTGGAACATGATGTTAGGAATAAGCCCTCTGAGAGTTTCAAGCCTCTCCCATGGTGACTCGCCCAGGAACCTGTAAGCCGTGTCAAATGTCGCTCCTCCCCACATTTCCAGTGAGAAGAGATCCTTGCCGTACAGCGCCACTGCGGGAGCTATTTTTTCCATGTCAACAGTACGCACGCGTGTTGCCTCCAGGGACTGCTGGGCATCCCGCATGCTGGTATCTGTCATGAGAAGCTTCTTCTGTCCCTTTACCCAGTCTACGAGTCCTTCCGGTCCTCTCTCATCGAGTATCTGCTTTGTTCCGCTAAGCTCTGCGATTCTGTCCGGGCTTATCCTCGGGAATACAGGTTTATCGAACTGAGGCTTGATACCCTTGTTTCCGTTAACATAAATATTGCCCAGATAATTGAGTATCTGGAATTCGGATCCGGTCTTCACCTGGGTTTCCAGAAGCTTAGGGTTATCGCCGATAAATCCCGTGTCACAGTTTCCTTCCATGAACTTTTCATGGTTCAGCACATTCAGCAGGAATGTCCTGTTGGATTTAACGCCCTGTATCTTCAGCTCCTTGAGAGCGCGCCTGGCCTTGGCGACCGCATCCTCCCATGTTCTGGACCATGTCGTTACCTTGACCAGCAGGCTGTCGTAGTAAGGCGAAATCTCTGCTCCTGTCTGAGCGTTTCCGGCATCCAGTCTTATCCCGTAACCTCCCGGACTGATGTATCTCGTAATAACACCTGTGTCCGGTGCAAAATCATTCATTGGATCTTCCGTCGTCAGCCTGCACTGGATTGAATATCCTCTGGGTTCGATGGCGCTTTGGCTTTCGATATTAACTTCCTCCGAATCAAGCTTGTGTCCTTCGGCAATGAGAATCTGTGACTGAACCAGATCCACTCCCGTTGTCATTTCAGTAACCGTATGCTCAACCTGGATTCTCGGATTCATCTCTATAAAATAGTGGTTGCCATCGCCGTCGATGAGAAACTCCACGGTACCGGCACTTCTGTAATTTACCGCCTCGGCAATTTTGATAGCGTCAGCACAGAGTTTATCTCTGAGCTCCCGGCTTATGGAAAAGGCCGGTGTGAATTCGATTACCTTCTGATGCCTTCTCTGAATGGAGCAGTCACGCTCTCCCAGATGAACCACATTTCCGAAATTATCTCCCAGAACCTGCACCTCTATATGTTTAGGTCTTTCGATGTATTTCTCTATAAAAATGTCATCGCAGCCAAAGGCTTTGCCGGCCTCCGACTTGGCACTGTCAAACTGAGCCTGCATCTCGGCCTTGTTTCTGACTATTCTCATTCCCCTGCCTCCGCCTCCTGCGGAAGCCTTCAGCATCACGGGATAACCGCATTCCTCTGCGAAAGCAAGTGCTGTCCTCGCATCGGGAACTGTTTCGGCATTTCCCGGAATAGTGGGAACTCCGCATTTCTTGGCGATAATCTTCGACTGAACCTTGTCGCCCAGCGCGTCCATCATATCGCCTGTCGGTCCTATGAATGTGATGCCGCTTTCCTCACATGCTCTTGCGAACTCACTGTTCTCCGCCAGAAATCCATAGCCCGGGTGAATGGCATCGATACCCTTTGCCTTTGCGAGTTCAATAATTTCATCTATGGCCAGATACGCATCAACCGGAGCCTTGCCCTTACCAATCTGATATGACTGATCAGCCTTTGTCCTGAACAGCGTGTTTTTATCTTCTTCAGAGTAGATCGCAACACTTCTTATTCCCAGTTCCTTGCATGCTCTGAATACTCTGATCGCAATTTCTCCTCTGTTTGCAACCAGTACCCTCTTAAACTTTTTTGCCTTTGCCATATTCCCGATATCCTTTCTCAAAAAACTTTAGATAGATTAAATTATTTTATCACATCCTGCGTAATTAAACCACCAAAAAATGGAACATCATGACCGCCCCATTTTTTATTTCATTCTTCTATTTTGACATCCACCCGCGGGTACGGTATTTCGATCCCGGCTCTGTCAAACTCTTTCTTAACTTTCTCATTAAGATAGTATTTCGCATCCCACTGATCGCCTTCTATGCAGTAAGCGAGACACTCTATCACCATGCCGCTGTCTTCATGCTTCTGAATACCGACGCACGGTTCCTTTTTCATGGATATCAGCGGACCTTCCCTGCATATCTTCAGAAGGATATCTTTTGCCTTGTCGATGTCCGAGTCATATGATATGCTGAATTCGCAGTCCACCCTTCGCAGCGGCTGATTTGATTCATTGTACACGACTGAGGTGTTTATGAGACCGTTTGGAATCGTCACCGTTCTGTAATCCGGCGTCTTCAGCGTTGTTAGAAATAAGTCGATGTTCTCGACTCTGCCCCTGTCACCGTTAACGCTTATCAGATCCCCCTCACTGAAGGGATGCGTGATGATTATCATGAAACCTCCCGCAATATTTGCAAGAGAATCTCTAAGTGCCAGCGCTATGGCAGCACCTGCCGCACCTAAAACCGCTATGATAGTCGAAACATGTACCCCTATCATCTGCAGTACTATTGTGATAAGTACGATTATGCAGGCAACCTTGACAGCATTGACGACAAACTTTACCACCGCATTATCCACGCGTTCGCTCTTCTTCAGCATATGCCTCAAAAACTTGACTATTATGGCAGTGCCTATGGTTCCCAACGCGAGCACACAGGCCAGATCGATGACAAACACCCAGGCAGGACCCATATCCGCTATAGGTTTAAACATATCCATTATCAGTATCTTTCCTTTCTGGCGTTTCTGCGCCTGTCAAGCTCACTGAGTATTTTTTTCCTCAGTCTGATATCATCGGGAACTATTTCCACCAGCTCGTCGTCGGCTATGAACTCCAGTGCCTCTTCAAGGGTGAATGTCTTTGCCGGTGAGAGTTTGATATTATCATCACTTCCGGCGGCACGCATGTTGGTCTGCTTTTTCTCCTTGCACGGATTTACAACCATGTCTTCGCTTCTTGAGTTCATCCCCACAATCATTCCCTCGTATACCTTAACCTGGGGTTCCACAAACATCTGGACCCTCTCCTGAATGTTGAATATGGCATAAGGGGTCGTGACGCCCTGCTCCTGAGCGATCGCCACTCCGTTGCTTCTCCTCGGAATATCTCCTGTGAACTCGTCAAAGCGGTCAAACCGTCTCACCATGCTTCCCTCACCATGCGTATCATTGATGAACTCGCTCCTGTATCCGAGAAGCCCCCTTGTGGGAACCATATACTCCAGACGCGTATAGCCGTTCTCGCTGTTCATATAAGTCATCATACCCTTGCGCAGATTAAGCTTGCTTATCACCGGGCCGCTGTACCGGTCGGGCACGGAAAGTACAAGTTCTTCGATCGGTTCCAGGATCCGCCCGGATTCATCCTTTCTCATAATAACCTCCGGCTTCGATACTGCGAGCTCATAGCCTTCCCGGCGCATATTCTCGATCAGTATGGAAAGATGTAGCTCTCCCCTGCCGCTTACCTTGAAACTGTCAGTCGAATCGGTCTCTTCAACACGAAGTCCCACATTGACCTCCAGTTCTTTGTTGAGGCGTTCGCGGATATGGCGTGATGTTACAAACTTTCCCACCTTTCCCGCAAATGGCGATTTGTTTACCATGAAATACATGCTGAGTGTCGGTTCCTCTATAGAAATCATCGGGAGAGGATCCGCCTTTCCTTCTTCGCAGATAGTCTCTCCGATGCTGATATCACTTATTCCGGATACCACCACAATGTCGCCGGCGGCAGCTTCCTCCACAGGCATTCTCTTGAGGCCTCTGTAAACGAAAACCCGGTTTATCTTGCGGGTGACTTCCTCATTCCCCTCCCTGCTTACGCTTACCGTAGAAGCTGCTCTGACCCTTCCTTTCGTGATACGGCCTATGCCCAGTCTTCCGATGTAATCATCGTATGCCAGTGCGGAAATCTGAAGCTGCAAAGGCTCTTCAGCCTTTTCCTGCGGATAAGGACTGCAGTGCCGGATTATCGTTTCAAACAGCGGTCTGATATCCAGCCCGTTCATGCCTTTAGCGCTTTTTTTCAGCTTCATGGGTCTACCATCAGCATCGGTATATCCGCCTGCTTCAACGGTCATGCCTTCAACCTCTGCCGGATCTCTTACGACTATTCCCTGCCGTGCAATGCCATAGAGAATAGGGAAATCAAGCTGACGGTCATTGGCCTCAAGATCCATGAAAAGCTCATACACCTCGTCCACAACCCGGTCGATTCTCGCATCCTTCTTATCTATTTTGTTAATGAGGAGAATTGGGTTTATGCCCTGCTCCAGCGATTTCTTCAGTACGAACCTCGTCTGTGGCATCGGTCCTTCGCTGGAATCCACCAGAAGTATGACCGTATCCACTGTCCTCATTATCCGTTCCACCTCTGAACTGAAATCCGCATGACCCGGTGTATCCACTATATTGATCTTCGTGTCCCCGTACATTACGGAGCAGTTTTTGGAATATATGGTTATTCCCCGCTCTCTTTCTATGTCATCACTGTCCATGACGCAATCTGCAACCTGCTGATTGTCTCTGAATACGCCGCTCTGATTGAGAAATGCGTCTACAAGTGTAGATTTACCCGCGTCAACATGAGCTATTACTGCGATATTGATGATTTTCTGTCCGTCTGTCAATTGTTCTGCCTTCTTTCCCTATTATTTCTTAACAGGTAGAATTATAGGAAAAAACACGCTGAATGTCAAAAGCCGCAGACATGACGACTTTCACGCATGAATTGATATTATCCCTGAAGAAGATCATCAGCGCGATGGAGATGATTTCCTCCATCCTGCTGTCTGTCAGCATAAGATTGCCCGCAAATTTATCGCTGCATGCTCCCTTGTTCTTGGTCTGCATCAGATCACCTTCTTTATTTCTCTTGCTATCGCTTCGATTACGGGAACCGTAACGCTGTTTCCGAACTGTTTATAAAGCTGTGTATCCGCAACAACGAACTCGAAACTGTCAGGGAATCCCTGAAGTCTTGCCCATTCACGCGGAGTCATCTTCCTTATATCGTCCTTATTTATTTCTCCTTTTATTTTAGTTACGGGCACCATGCTGTGAGGTCTGTGATCCACGAGAAGATTTCTCTCTCTTCCCATCCCGCCGCATACTATGGTTCCCGCGATATCATTCCGGTCACGTATTTCATATCCGAATCCGTGCCCTTTTTCTTCGTGTCTTTTTCTGTGATTGATAAGCGTATTCATATACGTATCGGAAAGGTAGTATTTAGGCGATATCGGTGCATCGTCGATAATGTCCTTTATCCTCTTCGTATCATCTGTTTTCTTCGGAAACTCAAAGTTTTCGGGTGCTATGTCCTCTCTGAATGCCACGATATATACTCTCTCTCTGTTTTGCGGAACTCCGAAATCCTTTGAGTTCAGGATAGTCGAAAACACTTTGTATCCCATCTCTTTGAGGGTTCCTTCTATTATTTCGAAAGTCCTTCCCCTGTCATGATGGAAAAGTCCCTTAACGTTTTCGCAAAAGATTACCTTCGGTTTGTGTTTTGAACAAATTCTCGCCACATCAAAGAAGAGCGTTCCCCTTGACTGCCCTTTATAATCATCCTTAAAGCCTTTGCGCTGCCCTGCAAGGCTGAACGCCTGACAAGGGAATCCCGCAAGGCAAATATCGAATTCCGGGATATCATCCTCATGTATCTTCGTAATATCTCCGTTAATATCGAATTTGTCGTCAAAATTGGCCCTGTATGTCTTCTGAGCGTTTTCATCCCATTCCGACACGAACACGGCCTTGAGGTCATCTCCGAACGCATTATCAAAACCGAGTCTAATCCCGCCTATTCCTGCAAATAAGTCAATGCTTTTCAGTTTCTTTTCACCCATTTTTCTTAACTGCCTCTTCTATAATATCCGCACAAGCAGTAACGTCTCTTTTGATTTCTTTTCCCCAGAACCTCAACACCGTCCATCCGTCTTCCGAAAGAGCTTTGTTTACTTCTTCATCACGCTGCATGTTGCGTTCGATCTTTTTCACCCAAAACTCTTTATTTGATTTGAGATCGTCTCTCCTTTTTTCCCAATCGAAGCCGTGCCAAAACTCACTGTCGCAAAATACGGCCACTTTCTTCCCTATGAACGCCATGTCGGGTTTGCCCGTAATGTGATTTACGTTCTTTCGGTATCTGAGTCCTCTCTTCCAGAGTTCTTCACGTAACATGAGCTCAATCTTTGAATCCTTATTCTTGATTCTGCTCATGTTATATGAAATCTGTTCTTTGGTCTTTTTCATTTTATCAAGCCTTGCACCCCTTCTTTGGGACTCTGCGTGGGTCTTCCGGTTTTTTTGCGCCTTCGGGAATTAACCATCGCCCGCCTTTGTTTATGGCGCCTTCGATTCTACCTTCATTGCAAAGCGTATTGACCCTGCGTCTTGAAATTCCCCATATTTCCGCTGCTTCCGTTGTTGTTAGTAAACCCATTGCTTTACCTCAATATCACTTCATAATCTATAAGCTTTTGTATCTCATATTATATTCCGCTTGCGGAACATTTTCAATATACCCAATAAAACGACGGTCGAGATGTGCCGCCAACCCCGCGAAATAGAACCGGACAGAGAAGATTCTGCTTACTGCGGCTGTAAAAAACTCCGGATCCAAGCACCTTACCGTATAACCTGTAGATTCAACTTATCTCACGCCGCAGATCCGGTGTGGATTTGCGAAAAAAATGTAAGCTCCGGCCGATAGGCGCCAAGTCACATGAGTTAAGACAACAAGAGAGTCCCACATACGATACCGTGAAACTCTCTAAAATCTTTATATTTTCCCCTTTTATTTACTTGTCTGATTTCTCCGGCAAAACCTTCAGCCTACTGGAGATTTAGATGTCTGTTGAGAAGACGGTTGCTCACCACCCAGTAAATTGCCATAAGTACCGCAGCGGAAACCGCAACTACGGCAAAGGACATTTGCATTCCGAAGAAATCACCTCGATACAGCATTGAATCTATTTCATCAACCATCACAATATTTCCCAGTATGGTCTCCACTATAGAAAATCCGATAAAGGAGAATATCGCTCCTGCCACTCTGTGCCCCGACCACAGCTGTCCCAGCGATATGGCGGCATAGATTTTGACTGCCGCTTCGCCGAACACGAGCATCAGCAGTGCTATTATCTCAACAATAACCAGTATTCCCGTCAGAGTACCGTGAAAGCCTGCCATCTCGTGAAGCAGCCTCTGCCCTTCGATAATCAGCTCCATCGGTGTCACCATATTCATAAGCAGCAGTGCCAGCGACAGCACCCCTGTTATCGCTCCGATGGTAAGCCATATTCCCGCGGATATTGTCTTGCATGCAATGTGAGAGTGGACGCTTACAGGCAGTGTGAAGCACAGATACCCTTCATTTCCCAAAAGATTTTTATTAAACCTCTGGATGAGTACTATGGCGGTTACTACCACAACGGCGCATGCCATAAGCGTATAGAGAACTCCCAGAGCAACGGCCAGCACTCTCACCCCCGTGTAGATGGATGCGAAGTTAGCCAGACCACACAGAAGGCTCACTGCCAGAAACAGTCCGAACAAAGGCATAAGCACCCTTCCGACCGATTTGAATTCATATTTTAATAATGTGCCAAGTTTTAACATCTGTATACCTCCCTGAACAATCCATCAATGCTCATTCCCTTTTCTTCTCTGACCTTGTCCGCCTCTTCGTGGAGAACCACACGGCCATCTTTAAGAAATATTATCTCGTCAAGTGCCGGCTCCACATCGGCAATAAGATGCGTGCTGATAAGAACCAAACCCTCCGGATTGTAATTTGAGATAATGGTTCTGATAATATAATCTCGCGCCGCCGGATCAACTCCCGCGATAGGTTCATCCAGCAGATACACCTTCGCATTCCTTCCCATGGTCAGGATCAGCTGCACTTTTTCCTTCGTCCCCTTGGACAGCTTTTTTATCTTCGAATTGATATCGATATCCAGATTTTTCAACATTTCTATCGTTTTGCCTGTGTCAAAATCATCGAAGAAGTCATTGTAAAACTCCATAAGCTGTGCCACCGACATATAGTCCGGCAGGAAATCCCTGTCCGGGAGATATGCCACCTTTGTCTTAGTGCTGATGCCCGGTCTGTCGCCTTCTATGAGAATTTCTCCGCTGTTGGGAACCAGCAGACCGTTTGCCAGCTTTATCAGCGTAGTCTTGCCGCTTCCGTTAGGTCCCAGCAGACCTACTATTCTTCCCGACTCAATGCTCAGACTCACATCGCTTAGAGCCTGAGTCCCGCTATAGCTTTTGCTCAGCTCTCGGCATTCAAAAATATATCCCGTTTCGCTCATTTTTCTCCCTCTCCTTCCCAGTTTGCTACGACTGTCTTGATTTCTTCCTCTGACATACCCAGTCTGCCCAGGTTTTCGAACAATTCTTTCACAAATTCCCGGCTCAGGGCAACTTTCATCTCATTTATCACTTCTCTATCCTCCGTAACATACCTGCCGCTGGTTCTCTCCGAAAAAAGCAGGCCTTCTCTTTCAAGCTCCGCAAGAGCCTTCTGCATCGTATTGGGATTTACCCCTGCTCCGACTGCCAGCTCTCTGACGGCAGGAATCTTTTCCCCCGGTTCGAAATCCCCTCCGGCTATGCAGTTTTTCATCTGCTCCACTATCTGAGAATAGAGGGGAGTTCCATCCTTAAATCTCCAATCCATTTCCTCTCCTTTCATTCGAACATCCTTTAGGCATTACATGCCTGTTTTTGTATTACTGTATTATTCACTTAATACAATAATACATATTGATCCTTCTGTCAACACTTTTTTAAATTACTGAGACGGTATCAAGTTGTACTGATGTTGCTTATCCCATGCTATTTACGATGTTATTTACGATGCTATACGATGCTATACTCCTGATTTTTCCTATGGTACAATGTAAACATGAGAAAAATCACACAGACATTATGTTCCGCCATGAACGGCGAAGAGCCGGTAAAAATCGTACTGGCTGACAAGAGAAGGAAAACTCTGGAATACAGTAGGGTCACGATCCGCCCTGTTGTCATCAGAGGCGAGTACATGTATCAGGCCGAATTTCAATACGACAGGAAAGTGACCCACAGAAATATCGCTTTTTTTGAGGGAGTCGATTTCGTGGAGAAGCTCATCGAAGAGGATTTCAAACAGGTCAACATTCTTACTGAGACCGAAGATATACAGATTCGCGCATCCAGGCCTGACAGACCGCACATTACAGTATCCGGGGCGGCACACAGGAAACAGAGCCTCGATCACGATAAGAAGAAGCAGTACATACTTCAGGAAGGGGCACCTGTAGATTTCCTTGTCGAACTGGGAGTAATGACACCTGACGGCAAAGTCAGGAAACAGCATTACGGCAAGTTCAGACAGATCAACCGTTTCCTTGAAATAGCAGATAACTGCTTTGATGATCTTCCCGACACAGGAACACTCAGAATTATAGATTTCGGCTGCGGCAAAAGCTACCTTACCTTTGCCCTCTACTACTATCTGAATAAACTGCAGAACCGGGATGTGGAAATAATCGGTCTTGATCTCAAAGAAGATGTGATAGGCTTCTGCAATGCTGTAGCCAAAAGGCTGCATTACAGCCGGCTGAACTTCATGACAGGCGATATTGCAGATCACAGAGCGGACAGTAGACCTGACGGCAGTCCCGCCGCTGACATGGTGGTTTCTCTCCACGCCTGCGATACGGCCACCGACTACGCGCTTATCAATGCCGCCCGCTGGGGAAGCAGGGTAATACTGTCAGTTCCCTGCTGTCAGCACGAACTCTTCAAACAAATCCATGAACCGGTCAGCGAACCGATGCTTAAACACGGGATAATAAAGGATAAGTTCACTGAACTCCTGACCGATGCCCTGCGTGGTCTTAAGCTGGAAGCCGCAGGCTATAGCGTGGATATGCTGGAGTTCACTTCCCTTGAACATACCTCCAGGAATATTATGATAAGAGCCGTAAGGAAAAGCCCTGCCGGCGCAGTTACCCCCGCAATGAAAAAGGCCTCATCTGAATATGAAGCCCTGAAAAAATTCTATAATGTGAATCCGACAATAGACCTTCTATAATCCCATCACGATAGGTACACCCGCAGATGTGACCAGACACATGAGAAGCCCTATTGCGAAGGAGTACACCACAGTATCGGGTCTGCATGCCCTCTCCACTATAGGCAGGCACACATCCATTGCCGAAACTCCCGGGATGCCTGCTGATTCCAGGTATCCTATTTTTTTTGCCAGGATCGGAATCAGGATGATCCCCGCCGTTTCTCTGATAACATTGTGCATGAAAGAAACCGCACCGGCTATCATGTACTGCTGCCCTGCTCCGGCGATAACGACCGGCGCGTAGGTATACCAGCCGAAGCCCATGCTGATGGCTGCTCCCTCCTTGGCAGAAAATCCCATAAGCATACATGAAGCGGTTCCCAGAACAATCGTACCGATTACTGCTGCAAAGGGGAAAAATAAGACTCTGAAGCCTGCATCCCTGATATACTTGAACACCGTGCCCGAAGCACCCATTTCAAATCCGACGAAAAACAGCAGAACCGTGATAAGCACTATAAGCACGATGTATGAGAGGGAATCAAAAACAGCCGCATACCTTATCAGCGGTCCTGCCAGAACCAGTGCTCCCAGCAGCATTCCCGCCGCAACAACGGTAAGGATAATGATCGTGCTCTTCAGCTCCAGTCCTCCCCCTTCATTGTCGGTCTTTGTCTCAACAACATCTTCTTTATGGTGTCTTCTGATATTCCCGTATTTGTCCATGCCGAGTAGCTTTCGGGTGAGAGTGATTGCACCTATGCTCCCGGCCACCGTAAATACGGTAACAATAAGAGCCTTGCCTCCTATCGCCCCCAGATTGGAAGTTACCTGCTCATTGGCGCCCATTCTCAGCCCCATAATGAAGCAGAGAATATATATGCATATCATCAGTGCAGGCTGTATCCATGAAAATGAGACACCTCTCTCCCGTCCGTGGGCGGCAATAATATAACCTATTATCATAAAACTCCAGTAGAGCAGCAAAAGTTTCATTTAGTCTTTAATCCTCCAGTCTATCGCTTCGATTCCATGCTCCTCGAGAAATCTGTTCGTTTCAGAAAAATATCTTCCTCCCCGGAATCCGTTGTGTGCAGATAACGGACTCGGGTGGGCTCCTGTAATTACGTGGTGCTGCGGTGCCGAGATCAGAGCCTTCTTTGCCTTTGCATTGGCACCCCAGAGAATGAATACCACAGGTTCCTCTCTCTCATTGAGAAGCTCAATGACGCGATCCGTGAATATTTCCCAACCCTTTCCCTTGTGGGAGTTGGCTTCGTGGGCACGGACGGTCAGCACAGCGTTGAGGAGAAGTACGCCCTCCCTCGCCCAGCTTTCGAGATTTCCGTGCTCCGGCGGGCTTACCCCCAGATCCGACTGCAGCTCTTTGAAAATATTCATAAGTGAAGGAGGCTTCCTGACACCTTTCTGTACAGAAAAACACAGGCCTTGTGCCTGCTCCGGTTCGTGATAGGGATCCTGCCCTATGATTACTGCTTTAACCTTCTCATAAGGCGTAATCTGAAGAGCATTGAAGATATGATGCATATCCGGATATACCGTGCAACTGCCATATTCTTCCTTCAGAAATTCCCTGAGTTTCCTGTAATATTCCTTCTCGAATTCACCTTCGAGAACCTTATCCCAGCTATTTCCTATTTTGACCATGAATACAGTATAGCATAGAATTGCATAGACTGATATAATCAAAAACATGAAACAGGTTTATATTTCCAGACATGCGGGCACGGATCTGGTAAGATATCTGGCTGCCCAGGGCTACAAAATCAATACTGTAACGGAATACGGCATCGTCAATCAGGATACGGCTGACCTTGATGCTGTTCTTGACACATCCCGTCCCATGCATGTTGATCCGCGTCTTGCCACCCATCCTGACATCTACATGTGCCAGCTGGGTCTGTGGAACGAGGCCGGTATCTTTGTGGGGGATGCGGATAAGCTGGGATCCGAATATCCGGATGACATCATCTATAACGCTGTATGCACCAGGGACTTCGTATTTCATCTTGTAGAAAAAACGGATCCTGAACTCATGGACGCTATAGTCACCTGGCGTCACGGTCTCGGCTGTGACGCATCATATGCGGACAGCGATGGCAATTTGCATGAGGAAACCAAGGTTATAGGAATCCGTCAGGGATATGCCAGATGTACTTGCCTGCCGGTCAGCAATGATTCATTCATTCTTTCAGACAGGGGTGTAGCGCGCGCTTTGGAAAGTCAGGGGGCTTCTGTTCTCCTCATTGAGGACGGTCACATCAAGCTGCGCGGTTTCGAACACGGCTTCATTGGAGGAACGGCCGGAAACATATATGTAAATCTTGAAGGAAGCGCTGAACAGAAGGCAATAGTCTTCAACGGCGATCTTTCCGTACATCCGGATTTTCACAGAATAACCGCCTTCATAAAGAGCAGAAACATTCTACCCGTATGGTTCGAAAGCTATGCTCTTGAAGATATCGGCAGCATACTGGCAATAGAGTAATTCAATAGCGTGAGACCCGGAGCCTCATTCTCCGGGCTTCTTTCGCGTTTCGATCTGCCCTGTTTTGATGCAGGACACCCCATACTATATGCCGCCGTCACCGTAGAAACCTTTTGACCCTGTCATCATTCAATAATGATTTGATTTCGGTACAGTAATGAAAAAACATGCAATAATACCCGTCTTCATTCCCCACAGGGGCTGCCCCAATGACTGTGTTTTCTGCAATCAGAAGGCTATCACCGCCCGTCAGTCCCATGTGGATCCCGAAGATGTGCGCAACTTAATAGAACAGTATCTTCCGACTCTCGAAGGCCGCGGTCTTGAAACCGTGGAAGTCGCCTTTTTCGGGGGAAGCTTTACAGGGATCCCCATTGAGGAGCAGTCCTCTTTTCTCGGGGTTGCTGCCGAATACAAGCAGCGTGGGCTCATAGATAAAATCCACATGTCAACCCGTCCCGATTACATAACGCCTGAAATTCTGGATAATCTGAAGAGATTTGGTGCCGACATCATTGAGCTGGGTGTCCAGAGCTTCGACCCTGAAGTTCTCAAGGCTTCAAACCGGGGTCACACGGCAGCCAGGGTGTATGAGGCATGCGAACTGATAAAAGACTACGGGTTCGAACTCGGCATACAGCTTATGATAGGACTGCCGGGGGATTCACCGGAAAAATGTATCTATTCGGCTCGGGAAACGGTGAAGACCAGACCTTCCATTGCGCGTTTGTATCCGACCATCGTTCTTGAAGATACAGCTCTTAGCAGAATGTACAAGGAGGGAAGCTATCATGCCCTCTCCACGGATGAGGCTCTTGCAATAACCAAGGAAATGTACCGGATTCTGGCTGCTGCGGGAATAAATATCATACGGGTCGGACTGAAATCCACAGATCTCATAAGCGGTTCTGGCAGCAGCACCGACCGTACAGAGGGTCATACATATCATCCCGCCTTCAGACAACTTGTTGAGGGAGAGATAGCGCGGGAAAATCTGGAAGATCAGCTTCACGAAATACTTCCCGCGACCTGCGACGGCGAGGCTTCTGCCCGAAGAATTTCCTTCTTTTCCAATGGCGTGTCCTTCTCAAATATGATTGGAAACGCTCGCCGCAACCGCATTTATTTCGAGAAAAAATACCCTCACATCACCTTTTCCTTTAAGGTGGATGATTCTCTCGACAATATGGTATTTGAAGCAAGGCAGGAATAAACGCGTCATTTGAATACAAAATCCACAGTGAAATGTGTGACGTTTTTCCTGCCTGCCTTTTCAGCAATGAGCGCCGCTTCTTCAGGGTCTGCTCTTCCCGCAGACCTCGTCTATTACCTTCCTTTCATCCTTGGCGAACCGCTTTGTTCCGTCTTCATTCAGATCATTCCTGTGTGAGACGAACTCCTCAAAAAGCCCGGGGCGCCTCTCTTTCGTGATTTCCAGCGACCGGCGCAGCTTCCAGAGGTAGATCAGCCTGTGATTGCCGCTTGTCAGAACCTCCGGAACCTCCATGCCCCTGTACTCTCTCGGCTGGGTATACTGGGGATGTTCAAGCAGCCCCGAATACAGGGATTCGTCAAGTGCCGAGTTCTCATTCCCCAGAACTCCGGGTACCAGTCTGGCTACGCTGTCTATCAGAACCATGGCAGGCAGCTCTCCGCCTGTAAGCACATAGTTTCCGATTGAGATTTCCTCCGCATTCCAGTGATCCAGCACCCGCTGATCCACGCCTTCGTAATGCCCGCAGAGTATGACAAAGCTCTCCATCCCGGCGAGTTCCTTTATTTTAGCCTCATCCAGAAGCCTGCCTTTTGGTGACATATATATGAGCTTTCTTCCCTCGGCTCCCACATACTCAAGTGCTCCGAAAATCGGATCGGCCATCATCACCATTCCGCCTCCGCCGCCGAAGGGATAATCGTCCGCCCTGTTGTGCCTGTCATTGCTGAAATCCCTGATGTCTGTAAGCCTTATCTCAATTATTCCTTTTTCCACCGCTCTTCCCATCATGCTCTGCCGTGTAACAGGTGTGAACATGTCGGGAAACAGGGTAAGAACATCGATCTTCATTTTCTTCACCCCTGCAGATCCAGCAGCCCTTCTATCAGCCTCACCGTGATTTTACCTGCATCCTTATCTATTTTCAGAACGAAATCAGGAACTCTGGGAACCAGCACCTGCTTTCCTTCATCTGTTTTAAATTCAAATATATCCTGAGCCGTATTCCTGATCACATCCGTCATCGTCCCCAGGTGGCTTCCATCTTCAAGCACCACCTCCATGCCTATAAGATCGCGGATGTAATATTCTCCCTCAGGCAGCTCCGGCAGGTCCGCCTCTGTCACGAAGAGTTCTCTCCCCTTGGCTTTCTCTGCCTCATTCCTGTCATCTATTCCGTCAAGACTGAGAACGACCATATTCTTCTGAGGGCGAACCCCTCTGATTCTCATCAGCCTGTCCCCCACATAAATGGTTTCCGTGTTTTCATATATTTCGATGCTGTCAGAGTAATTGTAAACCCTTACTTCTCCTTTTAACCCGACTGCATTTACTATTTTGCCTATCAATATCTTTTCCATTGTTTTCCTTCATTTCAAAATGAGTCATGAGAAACTTTCCCATGACTCACTGTGATACCTATTGAACTATTTCAACGACAACTGTGGCATTAGCCTTTGTTGCTGCCGCTTTTACGACAGTACGGATCGCCTTGGCAATTCTGCCCTGCTTGCCAATAACCTTTCCCATGTCATCAGAAGCGACCTTCAGCTGGATAACCGTAGTGCCGTCTGACTGCGTCTCGGAAACTTCAACCGCTTCCGGATGTTCAACCAGTGACCTTGCAATTGCACTAACTAATTCTACCATCGAATCACCGCTTTCTTTCTTATAGGATTCCAGTCTGTTTGAAAAGTTTCTTAACTGTTTCTGAAGGCTGCGCACCTGTTTCCAACCATTTCTTTGCTGCTTCCTCATCTATCTTGATCTCAACAGGATCCTTCAGCGGATTGTAATATCCCAGCTCCTCGATGAACCTGCCGTCTCTGGCATTTCTTGAATCTGCAACCACTACTCTGTAGAAAGGTTTCTTATGTGCACCCATTCTCTTTAATCTGATTTTTACCATTACTTTTCCTCCTGTACTGTATTTATAATGTAAATGGTTTAACTGATTTATCTGCAAGAGATATTAAAATCCCCTGAACATTCTGTTCATTTTGGCCATTCCTTTAGGTTTCATCATCTGCTTCATCATCTTCCTTGACTCTTCATACCTCTTGATGAGCTGATTGATCTTCTGAACCGGCTGTCCTGAACCTGCAGCTATCCTTCTCCTCCTGCCGGCATTGAGAAGTTTAGGATCCTCCCTTTCGGCCTTCGTCATTGACTGCATTATAGCTTCAAAGGCAATGAAATCCTTTTCCGACTGCTCCATGTTGACATTCTTGTTGTTTCCCATGCCCGGCATCATGTCAAGCATCTTGGCTATGCCGCCCATGCTCCTTATCTGTCCCATCTGATCGAGAAAGTCTTCAAGAGTGAATTTGTTCTTCTTGATCCTTTCCTCCAGCTTGGCCGCCTTTTCATCGTCATAGTCCGACTGTGCCTTCTCAATCAGCGAAAGCATGTCCCCCATGCCCAGGATCCTGCTTGCCATCCTCTCCGGATGAAATTCATCAAGCTCATCCATCTTCTCGCCCATGCCGACGAATTTGATCGGTCTGCCTGTAACCTTCTTAACCGAAAGTGCAGCACCGCCCCGGGAGTCACCATCCATCTTTGTCATGATGATTCCGTCAACTCCCAGAGCCTCATTAAAGCCTTCGGCTGCATTTACAGCATCCTGACCGGTAAGGGCATCGACTACGAGAAGTATTTCATGGGGTCTTATCTCCTTTTTCAAAACTTTGAGTTCATCCATGAGCTCCTCGTCGATCTGAAGCCGCCCGGCAGTATCGACTATGAGCACATTCAACCCCTTCTTTTCCGCTTCTGCAATTGCTGCCTTCGCGATTTTTGACGGATCCCTGCACTCCCTCATGGTGAATACAGGCACATCGACACTCTTTCCCACGACCTCCAGCTGATCGATAGCCGCTGGTCTGTATATGTCGCATGCGCACAGCATAGGCTTTTTACCGTTTTTCACCAGCCACTTTGCCAGCTTACCGCAGGTCGTTGTTTTACCGGTACCCTGAAGACCTGCCATGAGATATACGGTAAAGCCTTTAGGTGAATATGTCAGCTTGCTGCCCGTACCTCCCATGAGCTCCACAAGCTCTTCATTTACGATTTTAATAACCTGCTGTGCGGGAGTCAGGCTCTTCATCACCTCTGCGCCGAGAGATTTCTCTTTGACCTCCGCCACAAACTCCTTTACCACCTTGAAGTTAACATCCGCTTCAAGGAGTGCCAGTTTGACTTCGCGCATTGCCGCGTTTATGTCTGCTTCGGTAAGGCTTCCCTTGCCTTTGAGCCCCTTGAAGACCCCCTGCAGTTTGTCAGATAATCCTTCAAATGCCATGAATCATGCCTCCAGTTTATCTATAACATCTCTAATTTCTTTTAATTCCGATTCAAAGGCGGACTTTCCGGTTCCCCCGGAACCCTCTGCTCTCAGCCGCTGAATGAGTCCCTCGATGCGCGCATCAATTTTCTCAATTGCTTCACTTGTACTGCTGAATCTCTCAACCAGTCCCAGCTTATCCTCATAGCTGATGAGGGCTTTTTCGGCCTTCTTCAGGGCATCATGCACACCCTGCCTGCTGATATCAAGTTCCCCTGCAATCTCGGCAAGACTCAGGTTTTCTTCATGATACAGCCTCATCACTTCGCTCTGCCGTTCCGTCAGCAGGGCTCCGTAAAAATCATAGAGAAGGCTTTGTCTCGTAATATCATCAATTACCATTGTATTGTCCCGATTTACTGCGTATATTGCCACCGATCCGCATCGTTCTCGATTTCATATATATGCTGTTGTATATCGTCTCGATTTGTCGTACCGATAAGCTGCAACATATATATTGACAAGCGTTTCTGCTTGACACCTCGGTAAGTATACCTCCCGTCGCAGCATCTGTCAAGTGATTTTGCTTAACAGAGGCTTCCGATTCTGTGCAAAAAGGGGTTGACTTATCTGTGAAAGTGCGTTACCATTCATGCTGTTCAGCAAAAAACCTTAAACTTGTACAGTTTGAGCTGCTGACACAGCAAATTAATAACAGATGATAGAGGCGCAGAGGAAAAGAACGAAAAGGAGCCAGCGGGCTGGGATTTTTCGGGAGGTACCCTTTGCCGAACTGCAGAATCCGGCAGGATGCTGTGGTGGGCACATGGTCAACAGCCATGTGACTGTCTGCTGATATTTTTTCAGCAGTTGCGCTATCCTGACACGATAATGACAGAATTATTCTTGTAAACGAACGTCGGGGAGATGCGCCTTCCCGGCGTTTTCTCATTTGTGTAACTCTTTTCATCTACCAACAGTTATGTGCTCAATGTAAAGGAGGTAACGCGAATGCACATCACAAATCGCGTCGTTTACAGAACGATCATCATTTCAACATTAGTTATTGCAAGTCTTTGCCCTATGGTGGTCTTTGCGGCCGATAAAGAATATGTTCCCGGTCTGTATGGGACAATCTGGTCACTGCTCCCACCGCTTCTGGCAATCATTCTGGCTCTTATCACCAAGGAAGTATACAGCTCACTCTTCCTTGGAATCGTTGTGGGAGGACTGTTCTGGTCCGGCTTCTCCTTTAAAGGCACATTTGAGCATGTCCTTCAGGACGGGATCATCGGATCTCTTTCCGATCCGTACAATGTAGGTATCCTGATATTCCTGGTCGTTCTGGGAATCATGGTATGCCTCATGAACCGCTCCGGCGGCTCCGCCGCTTTCGGAAGATGGGCTCAGCTGCACATCAAGACAAGACTCGGCGCCCAGCTCGTTACAATTCTTCTGGGAGTTATGATCTTCATAGATGACTATTTTAACTGTCTGACAGTCGGCAGTGTAATGAGACCTATCACTGACAATCATAATATTTCGAGAGCAAAGCTGGCATACCTCATCGATGCCACTGCCGCTCCGATTTGCATAATCGCACCAATTTCATCCTGGGCTGCAGCCGTGACAGGCTTCGTTCCCGGAGAAGACGGTTTCTCGATTTTCATCCACGCTATACCTTACAATTCCTATGCGCTGGTCACAATTCTCATGATGCTGTGCATAGCGATAATGAATGTGGATTTCGGACCTATGAAAAAACACGAGCTGAATGCTCTTAAGGGTGATATCTTCACCACTGAAGACCGATCTTTCGTATCTGTCGAAGAGACAGAGTCCTCAGACAGGGGTCAGGTTATTGATCTGGTATTCCCTGTTGCAGTTCTCATTTTCTGCTGCATACTCGGGATGCTCTACACAGGCGGATTCTTCTCAGGAGCCGGTTTCGTTGAGGCTTTCTCCGGAAGTGATGCTTCCGTTGGACTGTCCCTTGGAAGTATATTCGCACTTATCATCACTATAGTGTTCTACATATGCAGAAGGGTCATGTCCTTCACAGACAGCATGACCTGCGTCCCTGAGGGCTTCAAAGCAATGGTTCCTGCCATCCTGATCCTCACTTTCGCATGGACTCTGAAGGCGATGACAGACAGTCTCGGTGCCGCTAAATATGTTGCCGGTCTCATGAGCAGCAGTGCCGCCGGGCTTATGGGCTTCCTGCCTGCAATAATCTTTCTTGTGGGCTGCGGGCTTGCTTTTGCAACAGGAACTTCATGGGGTACCTTCGGAATTTTGATCCCGATCGTGGTATCGCTGTTCGCCGGCAGCGACGAAAGCATGCTTATCATGTCAATAGCAGCCTGCATGGCCGGTGCCGTATGCGGCGATCACTGTTCCCCTATTTCAGATACCACGATCATGGCATCTGCCGGGGCACAGTGTAATCACATCAACCATGTAAATACCCAGCTGCCATATGCTGTCACCGCAGCCGCTGTATCCTTCATCGGATACCTCATCGCCGGTCTGACAGGCAGCCTGGTCTTCGCCCTTCCTGTATCTCTCATACTCATGGTTGTTCTCATGCTTATTCTCCGCTCAAGGCGAAAGACGGCGTAAGATGGCGTAACATATAATATAAAAATGATTCGGGTGTCAATGTTTTTTCTGACGCCCGAATCATGCTTTCGCTGTCCGAATTATACTTTCGTATGCTCTTGATGCTTCAGATAGACTTCAAGTCGACATACTGATCGCACGATTTTTCTTTACTTTTCCGCTGCTATTGTCTATCATTTACATATCATGATGCAAGGGTCAAAAGCTCATTCGCCGGACTCTTCGTACAATACGGAGTACCCGTGCTGATGCCGTAACACATCGTATCGCATATCACCGGCATCATAAAACTCTTTCGACTCTATCAATATCATTTACTTACACGGAGGAATTGATATGGATTTTACGACCATGGTAATCGCCATAGTCCTGCTCATCGCAATAATTGCAGTGTACATCCACGAAAAGATGGGAAAATAATTATCTTTTGAAACGCCTGTATATTACGCATCCCGCAAAGACAAGCCCTACATAACCGAGAATAGTGTATACTGTCCCGACAAGACCCGAAAACGGCAGCAGTCCCAGCAGGAAAGCCGCAGCACACACTGACGCTGCAAATATGTAGCTTTTTTTAGTGCCCTGTTTTACGAACTTCTCGCTTATGGTCCACAGCATGGCACTGCAGGATGAAAAAATTCCCATTATCAGTATGATGCTGAATGCAGCTCCCAGAGGACAGGCGATGAGTCTGGCAAGGTAAAGCGTTGGCACATCCAGCACCCCGCACTGTTCGATGTTCATAAGCATAGCACTGTTCATCAGCAGGATTGAAGCCATAAGTGCGAAGCTCCCTACTACGGCTCCAAGCCTTGCTTCCCCGGGCGTGGCACCTGTCATTCCCAGTGCTGAGTAGTATTTGGAACCGCCGCTCAGATTGTAGGAAATGTACAGCAGTCCCGAAAACCACCAGAACTGAACCGGCTGCTTTGCCTCCATGATCCCCTCGAAGCTGTTAACATTCGCAAGATTATCGAAATCCCGCACAACAGTAACGATCCCTACCAGAAGTGAAAATGCTATTATGGTCGGACCGATAAATGATACAATCTTGACAAATCTCTGAAAGCCGGCTATATAGGCAGCCAGAGCCATTGCCGCCATAACAAGGGCTCCCACATAATGGTTCAGCCCATAGTACTCCTCCAGAGTTGCACCGGAACCGGATATGAGGATAACCATTCCCGCAAAGAGAGAAACCGGCAGAAACCATGTATAAAAACATCCCGGCTTTTTCCCGCAAAAATAAACAAAATGATTATATGCGGCATCGTCACGGTGCTCCTGTCCCGCCTGAAGTATCATCGGTCCTATCAGCAGGAATCCCGCCAAATTGATTGCCAGCAGGATGAAGCTGTAGTATCCGTAGCTGGTAAAAAACTGCAGAATTTCCTGCCCTGTGGCAAATCCCGAACCCATGACCCATGCCACATAGGCACCGGCAATCTTTATTACATTTTTTGAGTCTACTCTTTCTTCTTTCAATTCAGCTTATTTTCACGGTCAACGGCTGTTTCACCCGTATCAGATTTCCTATACTTCGTTCTTCTTTACGGACTTGTTCTTATCAGACGGCGACGGTATCTGTGCCAGCAGAATGGCGATCATCATCAATACACATCCCAGAAGTTCCCTTCCTGCCAGAACCTCATGGAGGAAAATGGCTCCGAAAACCGCCCCGAACATCGATTCACAACTGAGGATTATTGATGCAACCGTCGGGTTCGCATGCTTCTGTCCCAGACCCTGCAGCGTGAATGCCAGTGCAGATGAACCTATGCCCGTATACAGAAGGTTTGGTGCGGCTGCAAGTATGTCGGATACCGCATTCGTCTCCGTAATCAGCGCCACTGCCAGACTTATAAGTCCCGCAACCAGAAACTGAATGGCAACGAGTTTAGCCACATCAACCTTTGGCGCGAAGTGGTCAAATACGAGGATGTGAAATGCCCAGAAAAAGGCACCTATCAGTACCAGCAGGTCACCCCATGCGATGGAAAATCCCGACTTAACGCACAGGAAATAAAGACCTACCACTCCCACTGCTACCGCGATCCAGTTAAGCAAGGATGTTCTGTGCTTCAGGAATATTCCGAAGAGGGGAACCAGCAGAATGTACAGCGCCGTAATGAAGGCGGTTTTTCCCGCATCGACGGATACGAGTCCGACCTGCTGCAGATTGCCGGCTATGAAGATTATAATTCCCGCTGCAATTCCGCCCTTCCACAGAAATCCTTCATTCATATGCGTGATCTTTTCGCCTCTCGCTTTTTTCCTTTTGTCCGTAAACAGAAATATCGGTATCAGGGAGACCGTGCCCAGAAGCATTCTTATCGCACTGAACATGAAGGGTCCCATATCTCCCATCCCGTCTCTCTGTGCCACAAAGGCAAAGCCCCAAAGTATAGCTGTGCCCAGCAGGCAGGCATTGGATCTGAAATTCTGATTCATTAACTATCCTCCATAATCATCTGTAATTTTACGCAAAGAGCTCTTCGCATTTTACTATTATTTCATTTTCAGGTCTATATCGGTATATCAATTCTTTATATTATTTTTACATCGATTCTTTATATTATTTCGTGTGTCAGCTTTTTATCTTACTCGTATTCTTTCCGATTACCAGTCTGTCCAGACATGCGAGAACGGCAGGAAGGATGAATATCACCAGAACCGTTGCCGTGAGGCATCCTGTGGACAGGATACGGCATATCTGCCTTGTCGCTACCTCACTGAATGCGAAGCTGAGTATTCCCACAGCCACGATCAGAATCGTGGATGATGTCAGTATCGTCTGCATGGAGCCGTGGAAGGCCTCTCTTATGGAATCCTCACGCGGCAGCTTCTGCCTTTGCTCCAGATAATATGTCGTAAAGATTATCCCGTAATCTATTGTCGCCCCCATCATTATACTCTGAACTATTATCAGAGCCAGATAGAACATATCGAAGTTGATCAGGGTAAGAATCCCCATCGTCACATAGACTGCACATTGAATCAGCAGTACAAGTATAAACGGTGTCGCCGGCTTCCTGAAGGTCAGCAGCACTATTGTAAAAATGAACAGAGCTGTAATGATCGTAATTTTGTTCAGTTCTTTCTTAAAGGTCTTTGACATTTCATATGCCATTGGTGTATTTCCGATAAAGTAGCACTCTGAGCTGAACTGTTCATCGGCAGCTGCCGTCAGCTTGTCCATAAATGCTCTGGTTGCATTTGAGTCCTCTCTCAGATCTGCTGAAATAAGCATCCGCCCGTAGTCTTCGCCCTCAAGCTGTTCTGCAGCAGCATCAAGGTCTTTTCTCATGCTGTGTACATCTTTTTTCTGACTCGCCTCTATCGCGGATGAAAATGTGGGATCCTGCAGCATCTTATCGTCGAGATATGAGATCATGGAACAGATATCCATTTCCCATGAATCATCGTACATATGCCTTGCACCGTAAAGCGTATAGACCAGATTTATGGAATTCCTGTCTATGCCGCCCTCCAGGTCTGTAAACAGATCGGCCATTTTCTCTGCAGTGTATTCTGTTCCCGCTACTGCACTGTTTATTACGGTTTGAGCTCTCCTGAGTTCTCCCGCCGCACTGCCGATTTTCTTTTTCATGCTCTTGTCTTTCAGCACATCACAAACCATGAAATTTATGAACTTGTGCGGCGAAATTTTCCATTTCCCCGTCTGCCCGTTCCGGTAGCTATACAGCAGGTAGATATTTCGCACATCGGAGGCCTTCATCCCCATGGCTTTAGCCATCTGTCCGCTGCTCATCTTCTTTCCTGAAACAGAAAGATTGATCACCCCCGCTACGGTTTGCAGATTGTTAAGCTGTTCAGGCGGCAGCATGGTGCCCACCGTTTCATCGGTAATCATGAAATTCACTATGTTCTGAATGGAAACCGCTGCCGTGGCGGGATCCTCTGATCCTCCTGCAAAGTATACAGTGTATATGCCGAACATGGATGCCTCATCCATGCCCAGATAGGCTGCTGCGGTTTTGTAATCTACAGGTGCGGTCATCTGTCTCGCATCCGTATAGATCCGCAGGGCTTCCAGCTGCTGGATCACCGCTTTGTCGAACATCTTCCCATAGGCTTTATCTTTTGACACATCCTCTAATATGAATCCTATAAACTGCGGCAGGGTCATGGATCCTGCATCGGCTTTGCCTCTCTTTGTTTCATAGTAGAGAAGGAGCTGCCTGACCTGACTCTCCTTCATTCCGAAGAAGCCTGCCAGCTCCCTCGAATTCATAGACCGCAGCAGCTTTTTCCTGTCTGTTATTTTTGCCAGTTTGCCTGTTTTTTCTCTGGCAGCACAGTCAATGCTGTCGCTGTATTTTTCGTCCGCAAACACTTCATTCTGCAGGAAACTTACGAACCCGGAAATGGTCAATTTAATCTTCCTGTCCCCGGCATAACAGTCATAATATACTAATCGTATCATGTCCGGAGCTATATCCGGACTGCGGCTTCCTGAACTTGCACCGCCTCCCTCTTCTGTCATGTCCTGAATGAAGCTGTGCATATCTCCGGCAGTCCTTTCCTTACCCAGAGTCCCTTCGTAGCAGGTTGCACTGTTTACCGCATTATAATCTTTCAGCTCGTCCGCCAGCTTGTCTGCCTTTGGACCATCGGCGGTGTTGTATACCATAACGATTGAATTATCGTATCCGAATACCTTCTCAACTTCTGTTTGATCCTCTCTGGAATAGGTGTAATCCACATTGTCTTTGGCAATGAAGGTGAAGATAAAAATCAATACAAAGAGAATCGTGATGGGAATACGAAATCTGTACTGAAATCTGCTGAGTCTCGGATAGTGAAACGACAGGGTCTTTTTCGGCGTCTTAAGCATCAACTCATCGAAGGCTATAATGAGCGCCTGAAGAACTGTGAAAATACAGATCAGACTGATTATTACGCCCTTTGCCAAAGCTATACCGATGTCTGCACCCATCTTGGAACTCATGAAAACAAGAGCCAGCAGACCGGCGAAGGTGGTGAGGGAACTCCCCGAAATCGCTCCGAAGGACAGGCTCAGGGATCTTTTCATTGCAGCGATTTTTTCTGAATTCGCTCTTTCCTGCCTGTACCTGTTCATGAGCATTATGGAATAATCCATGCTCAAAGCCAGCTGAAGAATAGCGACTATCCCGAAGGTCGTATCGGAAATGCTCGGGAAGAAAATGTAGGTTCCCATATTTATCAGAACGGCAACGGTAATCGTGATAAGCATCACCAGCGGTTCTATCCATGAGCTGGCCATAAGCAGTATTATCAGGAATACGAGGGCAACCGCTACCGCTGCGATCCACAGAGGAAGTCCGGGCTGGTTTGCTTTGAATATGCTGCCCCCAAAACTCACATCGTGAGTCTGACCGTATCTGCTTTTAACCGTATCCAGTATTGTTTTTGCCTCATCTGAATACCGGTCGTATTCACAGGAAAGCCTGTACAGGGTGTGACCTTCGCGGTTGTAATCATCGTCGTCGACCTTGAAGTCAACTTCATCCACATACTTGATTTTTTCAAGCTGTCCGCAGATAGCCTTTTTTTCTTCCGGGCTGTCAAGGTCGTTAAACATGACATCCAGCGTGCCGGAAGCCTCTTTGCCGAATTCCGCCTCCATCAGATTCAGCCCCTTCTTCATGGCCGAATCATCCGGAAGATACTTTGTCATATCATAATTGATATTTACGAACGGGATAAAGCATGCAAAAACTACCGCCAGTATAATAAATACCAGCAGCACCGGTTTCCTCCGATTAACAAGAATTGAAGCGATTTTCTCTTTCATGATCCTAAACCCTGTGTAAAATCAGTGCCGGAACAGTTCTGCATGAAATCCGCACCGGCGTAGTTCTGTACGCAGTCTGTATCGGAACAATTCCATATGAAATATGCACCGCCGTAGTTCTGCATAAAAACTGCACCTGGACAGCATTCTTATCATAATTGATTTTACCAAAAAAACGACGATAAGTGCAGCAATATTTTGCTGTAGTCATGGTATTTGCTTACATCTTAGAAAGAACTGCTCTTTCAAAAGAACTTCGGAAAATGAAGGACGATGAGCTGATTGATTTTCATAAGAATCACTTTTATCTTAGGGAATCGCTTGAGCTGTAATGCTCCTATGCGTAATGCGGCAAAGGCGACTGCAGCACAAGCCTTCATCGGGAAATCCAAATTTTTGCAGCCGGGAAGCTCCGCTGTAAATAGGGATGCAGTACAACCCACTGCTTAATACCATCATAAACCCATTCAAAGAGAAACTATAGAAGCTGAACCGCTCCATACGGGCAAACTCCGGGACAGCACTGACTCGAACTTTTCACACCGCGTTCTCAAATGCCGATAATCTCCTCGAGTTCCTGCAGCTTCTGTTCAAAAAACTCTGCAGGAAGCAGTGCGATGCCGGTCTCATCGCCGAGTACAATCAGTCGATCCCCGCCTTTCAGGTCGTATCGATCCCGGGCAGCCTTAGGGATGACGATTTGTCCGCGTTCTCCCAATATAACAGATCCCCAGATATTCTTCCCCTGCGGTGCAGGCGGCAACTTTCCTATACCTTCCATAGACTCCGTCTTCATCAGGCTGTCGAGTGTCACGCCGTATATCCGGGCGAGCCCGGCAGCTCTGTCTATGTCCGGAATCGTCGTGCCGCTCTCCCATTTTGCATAAGCTTGCCGGGAGATCCCGATCTTCTCGGCTATCTGCTCCTGCGAATAAGCGTTCAGTTTTCTCAGCATCACCAGATTTTCTTTCAGCATAGTCTCTCCTCTGCAGTTTCCTTCATGCGCCAACTAATTTTCAAACTTACAAATCAATT
>JAUMVV010000002.1:0-21874 GCA_030529985.1 Bacillota bacterium | reverse complement strand
CAAACGCGTTAAACGCTTCCAGCCCCGGGATGTGATGCAGAGTCTCCCCGATCCCTATCGTAATGAAAGCCGCCACGACATAAATCACAAAAGGTATTCCGATCTCATAAGCAGTCCTGAAAAAGCCGCCGATAAAAATCGCATTGAACAGTCCGAAAATCACAAGGGTCATCCCCAGAAAAAACAGGTTCGCATTCATCAGAGCATTCTGCCTGTATATCGTCGCATCTGCAAGAACAGTCATGCGCGTAAGAGTCAACATCCCCGTAATCAAAAATCCGCACAGTTCAATCAACACAATGAACTGATACTTTCCCTTTACGACATCACGTTTCGCAACGGGGAGGAGCACCGTGTATACGATGTCATTTGCCTCGCGTGCACTCCTGAAGCTCTGGAAAATCCCCAGCGTAATAAAGAATGCTCCGCATAGTATAGGGTAGCCCGGCAGCAATGTCATGAACGCAAACCCGATGAACAGATATGTCAGAATCAGCGAGCTGAGATGTATTTCTTTTTTTAAGAGAGCATTCATGATCCGACCTCTCTTTCTATCCGCAGAAATATATCCTCCAGCGCTTCCCCCGGTTTCCCGTAATTATGGAAAAAATCCGGTTTGGAACATTCGGCTTTGACCCGCCCCTGACTGATATATATGACATTATCTGCGCATCGCTCTATATCCGAAATGATATGAGTCGAGAAGAGTATCGTAACTCCGCTCTCTGCCAGCTTCCCGAATATATCGAGCAGTTCATCCCGCGAAAAAGGATCCAGACCGCTCGTAGGCTCATCGAGTATCAGTACCTCAGCCCGATGGGATAGCGCCAGAGCCAAATTGAACTTCACCTTCATGCCATCGGACAGCTCCACGGGTTTCTTCGTTTCATCAAGCCCGAACAGTGTCATATATTTGCTATATACCTCTTCATCCCAGCTGCGATAAAAAGACTTTGTTACATCGACAATCTGACGGATCGTCTTTCTCGGATAACAGCTTACCGTGCCTGTCGAATAGCCGATGCGCTGCTTGATCTCTGTTTCATTCCCGTCAAGCGGCATACCGAAATATATGATCCGGCCGCTGTCCGTGTGTACCATATTCAGCATGGATTTGATTGTGGTGGTTTTACCGGCACCGTTTCGACCTATAAATCCCGTTATCTTCCCGCATTCCAGCGAGAAGGAAACCGCATCTAATCGAAATGTCGGATAAGTTTTGCAAACGCCTTTCATTTCTACAATACTCATAACATCCTCTCACATCGTGTGTTCTGATCATCTTGTGTAAAAGTATGATTTATATGAATATTGTAAATTATAGTTGCTACCCGTACAATCAACTGAAGTTAACATTACTTGTGATTATTTGTTGCCTTCACTCTTTTACAGACCCATATTTGTAAATAATGTCTGAGCTCGTTGATTGCAATGTATTCATGTATTATTCTTTTAATTGTGTTTAATTGCTGCAAAATTTAAGAAAATCACCTTGCAAAAGCAGGAAAGTGCGAGTATACTGTTCACATAATTTAATAACAGCCAAAGGCTTCGACCGGAAAAAAGTAAGTTCAGAGGATACTATATAGAGAATTGTCGGGTGGTGCGAGACATTAGTGAGACTGTTCCGAATACATTCCGTGAGCTGCGTACTTCAAAGGTACGACGGGTTGTGCCCGTGACAGCACAAGGGTATAAACATATTTTATGTCGTACTTGTTGAGACCGGCTTTGTGAGAAGTCAGTGAATAGAGGTGGTACCGCGTTCATTCGCCCTCTGTCCGTGAAGGATAGAGGGCTTTTTTTTAGACGATAAGCCCCGGACAGACGACAAAGGCAAAAGGAGGATAAAATGCCGATTACTGAATTACTTGAAAGAAATGCTCGTGACTTTCCATTTGACATCAGTCTCGTTGAAATCAACCCTGAGGCTGAAGCAAATGCCCGCCGCACCTGGAAGGAATATGAACTGATCGAATCCAACCCCCATGATGTGGGTAGGAAGGAGATGACATGGAGCGAATTCGACCGCAAGGCCAACAGGTTTGCCAATCTTCTCCTGACAAGAGGCGTAGGGAAAGGGGATAAAATAGCCATCCTTATGATGAACTGCATTGACTGGCTTCCCGTATACTTCGGGATACTGAAAACCGGTGCCCTCGCGGTTCCCCTCAACTTCAGATATACGGCGGAGGAAATCAAATACTGCCTGAAGAAGGCTGACTGTTCCGGTCTGGTATTCGGGTCTGAATTCGTCGGGCGTATGGAAAGCATCTGCGATGCGATCCCCAATGTTAGTATCCTGCTCTATGTTGGTGAAGACTGTCCTACCTTCGCGGACAGCTACGACCAGTACATCAATTACTGTTCAGACAAAAAACCTGAAATCGAAATAACAGACAACGATTACGGGGCAATATATTTCTCATCGGGAACAACAGGCTTCCCGAAGGCTATCCTTCATAAACACCGTTCACTTTCCCATTCGGCAAAGTGTGAGCAGAATCACCACAGGCAGACCAAAAATGATGTGTTTCTCTGCATCCCTCCCCTCTACCATACGGGAGCCAAGATGCACTGGTTCGGCAGTCTGTTCTCGGGCAGCAAGGCTGTTATTCTCAAGGGCACCAGACCCGAATACATCCTCAAGGCCGTTTCCGATGAACGCTGTACAATTGTTTGGCTTCTGGTTCCGTGGGCACAGGACATTCTGGATGCCATAGATTCAGGTGATGTTGACCTCAGGGAATATCGGCTTGATCAGTGGCGGCTGATGCACATCGGCGCTCAGCCTGTTCCCCCAAGCCTCATCAAGAGATGGCGCGGTGTATTCCCGCATCACGATTACGATACAAACTACGGTCTGTCGGAATCCATCGGTCCCGGATGCGTCCATCTGGGACTCGAAAATGTTCACAAGGTCGGTGCAATCGGTAAAGCCGGCTACGGGTGGAAAACGAGAATTGTCGATATGGACAGGAACGATGTGGAGCCCGGACAGGTAGGAGAGCTGGCTGTTTACGGTCCCGGTGTCATGACCTGCTACTATAATGACCCTGAAGCAACCGCTGAGGTTCTTGAGGATGGCTGGTTATTTACGGGAGATATGGCCGAAACGGATGAGGACGGCTTTATCTATCTGGTTGACAGGAAAAAGGATGTTATCATTTCCGGAGGGGAGAACATCTACCCTGTTCAGATCGAAGATTTCCTCAGGAAACATGACGATATCAAGGATGTTGCCGTAATAGGTCTTCCGGATGCGCGTCTCGGGGAAATTGCTGCAGCCATAGTTGAGCTGAAGGAGGGTCACGATGTATATGAAGAAGCAATCGAAGATTTCTGCATAGATCTGCCTCGTTACAAGAGACCTCGAAAGATAATATTTGCAGAGGTGCCGCGAAATCCAACAGGAAAAATCGAAAAACCGTTGCTCAGAAAGCGTTATAATGCGGAAAATGTAGTCGCGAAGGAAGTAGAAAAGGAATAAAATCATGAAAAAAAACTCAAATAATATACGCTGGCTGTTTCTTGCCTTTGCATCCCTCACTCTCCTTCTTGGAGGTTTGATTTATTCGTGGTCTATACTCAAATCGCCACTCGCGGATGAATTCGGATGGAATCCAACACAGCTGGCACTGAACTTCACAATCACAATATGCTGCTTCGGGATAGGAGGGCTTATATCCGGATTTCTGGCAAAGAAATTCTCACCGGGAATAAGACTTATGGGAAGTGCTCTCCTGATATTTGCCGGCTTCTTCCTCGCATCTATAGTTGATGCCGGGAGTCTGTGGCTTCTGTACATTTCCTACGGTCTTCTGGGGGGCATCGGGATCGGAGTTCTGTATAACACAAGCATTGCTACCATAGGTGAATGGTTTCCCGACAAAAAAGGACTTGCGTCGGGCATAATGCTCATGTGCTTCGGATTTTCTACTCTGATTTTCGGGAGCCTTGCGGGAAGCCTCATTGCCGACCCTCAGTTTGGATGGAGAAAGACATACCTTCTCATGGGTACCGTGATGGCGGCTGTAGTATTTGTTTTCGGGCTGATTATACGCCGGCCTGCAAAGCCTGTGGTTGCCCCTGCAAATCCTGCCGCAGCTTCGGGTGCGAGAGATTACACTGCCGCGGAAATGCTGAAGACGGCGACCTTCTGGAAGCTGTTCATCGCCCTTACTCTGCTGGCCTCAATCGGTAATGTAACGCTGAGCTTCGCCAAGGACTTCGCGGTTTTCACAGGTTCGGTCGAAACCGCTGCAATTACCATCGTGGGAATCATGTCCGTCTGTAACGGTCTGGGCAGACTCTTCGCAGGAGCTGTATACGACAATATGACACTCCGTAAGAGTCAGCTTGCAATTTCGGCTATCATGCTGATTGCACCGATTATCGGCATCCTCGCAATTGCGACGGTGAGCAGATCCTTCGGCATTCTCGCCCTCCTTATGTGCGGATTCAGCTATGGTCTCTGTCCCACCACATCAGCAGTATATCCCAGGCTTTTCTTTGGAAACAAAAACTACGCTCTGAACTTCAGCATTACAAACCTTACGCTTATACCCACATCCTTTGTGGCGACCCTGGCAGGAGCCATCCTTACAGCCACCGGCTCCTACATGCCGGTCTTCGTACTGCTGCTGGCCCTCGGGACTATAGGAAGCGCATCGCTTTTGCTCATAAAGAAGCAGTAGATTGTGAAATCAGGCAAATCTTACTGTCAGTTATTTCGCGTGGGTGACGATAAGTCCATAAACTATTGCTGTGCTGTCGGCGGCTTATAAAGGCAGTAGCCGCAAGCGGTACGCTACTATTTCAATGCCGCCTTGTGATACGGCGATTGTTTCTGCCCATCGCTTCTGACAGTAAGCTGTCAGCTTGTGTGCTTTTTATGGGTTTCGACGAAATATGCCAACATTGACCCGTGGTGCAAGCTTGCAGTTACGGTAAAACACTCCATTTTGTGTCATATATTTATATTATCTATAAAAAAGCCAACATCAGCGACTAAAGCATGTTGGCATTTTTAGAAGGCTTTAAGAAATACATCACAAATTACCATATTTTGTTAAGGATGTGGGCTTGCTGGTAAGCGAATGTTGGCATTATTGAAGGACCATGCGAAATATAACACAAATTACCATATTCTATTAAAAGCGCAGATCTGTGAGTGAGCGCAGGTAAGGTGAATGACATAAAAAACCCCGGCGAAGGGAACACCACGTCAGCTCCCCAAGCCGGGTGATTTTATTATTGTCTTCAGGCCAGTGCTGCTGTTATTATGGCCATCGTATAAACTTCTTCAGCGTTGCAGCCTCTTGACAGATCATTGATTGGAGCATTCAGACCCTGAAGTACCGGACCGTATGCGTCAAACCCCCCCAGCCGCTGTGCGATCTTGTATCCGATATTGCCTGCGTTGATATCAGGGAAGATAAACACATTTGCATGACCGGCAACCTTGCTGTCTTTGCACTTTGTCTTTGCGACAACAGGCGATACTGAGGCATCAAACTGCAGCTCTCCATCGATGTCGATTTCCGGAGCCATTTCCTGAGCCAGCTTTGTGGCTTCCACCATCTTATCAACATCTTCACCGGCGCCTGAACCCTTCGTTGAGTACGAAAGCATGGCAACCTTAGGGTCGATACCGAAAATCTGAGCTGTTCTCGCTGACTCGACGGCACACTCTGCGATTTCTTCCACGCTTGGCTTGATGTTGATCGCACAGTCTCCCATCCCCAGAATCTCCGGATCCGATCCGTCTGCATGTTCTCTCACCATGATAAAGATCGATGATACACTCTTGTTACCCGGTTTTGTTTTGATAAGCTGCAGAGCCGGTCTTACCGTATCTGCTGTTGAATAGGTGGCTCCGCCCAGAAGCGCATCAGCCTCTCCCATCTTTACCAGCATTGTTCCAAAGTAATTTCCCTTTGAAAGAGCCGCTCTGCACTGTTCTTCGTCCATCTTGCCCTTTCTCAGCTCCACCATTTTATCTACCATGGCATCCATATTTTCATAAGTCATCGGGTCAAGTATTTCAAGTCCCTCGATATCAAAACCGCCGTCAGATGCCGCCTTACTTACCTCTTCAACATTTCCCACCAGTATAGGTGTAAGAAATCCGCCCTTCTTGAGCCTGTCTGCGGCTTCCAGAATCCTATCATCATGACCTTCCGTAAACACTATTTTTCTTGAGTTTGCTTTAAGAATTTCTACCAGATTTTCAAACATTTCCTTTAGTTCCTTTCTACATAATATCAGCGCAAAAGCCGGAACCTCTGCGTTATCTCACAAACAATGTCATTATTATAGCATATTTTGTGCGATATATCATGAAAAAAAGAGACCTGCGCAGGTCCCTTTATCACCTTAACAATTACATGCTGTCGTCTATATCTCCGAATTCATAGTGTTCCACCGCATTAGGTCCATCAACTCCCCCGTAAATCTTTTTGAATATGAAATATGATATCGGAGCTCCAAGTCCGAATATTACTGCGCCAAGTGCTGCCGCATGACTGCAGAAAATTATGCAGTAGAAACAGATTAGAATTACGGGAATCGCATAGCAAATGAGACCCCATGTAGGAAGCGGAACCCTGTATGGTCGCTCCAAATCCGGCTGTTTGATTCTCAACGCAATCATTGCGACCATAAGCATAATATATGTCGCAAAGAACACAAATGTCTGGAACTCTATGAGAGCCGCAAAGCCGGCTTCAGAAATCTGATTGAAAAGTAGCAATGCAAATGCAAGCACACATGTGAAAACAATCGATACAACGGGTGTTCTATGTTTTTTGCTAAGTTTTTGAAAAAATCCAGGTGCAAGACCATCTTGTGAAATGATTGCGGGAATTCTTACTGTTGCAGCCATATTATCATTAACCTGAATAATATTTGAACACATTGCTGATATCAACATTGCCATTCCAAGAGCATTCCCGCCTACTGCCTTTGCGAGTTCTACCGCTGTTATAGCGTGATCGCCGCCTGAAAGACCCCAAATTTCCCACTGGCCAACTGCTGACAGACCTATAAGCATTGGCAAAAAGTATGTTAATGTCATAGCTAAAACTGTTACTGCTAATGCTTTGGGGAATATCTTTTGAAAGTCTTTAACTTCACCCGCATAACTTGCAGGTCCTTCAAATGCTCCATACATCCAAACGCCCAGCACAATTGCGTACGCAATGTTGTTAGCATTGCTATTTGAAGGGTTGAAAAACGGTTCAATCGGATTGAAGTTCAAGTGCCCCAGACCAAAAATACACACTAGACCAAATGGAACCATAATAAGTACAAGAAAGCCTACAGAAACCCATTTTACCGCTGTAACACCAACAATATTTACATATGCAACACCTCCAAGAATAATGCCTACAACAATCATATACCCAATCTTACTCAGATTAAAGAATGATGCAACATACTCCATTGATAAAACAAGCAGTATTCCTTCGTTCAGATACCATATCCATGTTCGCCAGAAACCAGCACAGTAACCCCAGAAAGGGCCGAGAGCTGTTTTGATCCAAATGTAATAACCACCTTGTACGGGAAGTGTAGCACCCATTTCTGCACATGAAAGTGCGATGGGTACGGCCCAGATACAAGGAACCACAAGAATCATAAGAAGAGTAAGACCAGGACCTGACTGACCAACCATGTCTTCCATTCCAAAGCAACCGGCACAAACACTACCAAAAAGGATTACGAAAAGCCCGCCTACTGACATTGTAACTTTTTTTACTTCGCCCATGATTTCCTCCTAAAAACTAATACTTATAAATGATTGAAAAACTAAAAATTACAAATCCATAGTAAGTCTAAACAGGTTGCCTTTTCTATAATCGGATTGCGATGAAAATCTATTAGATTGCTACAAAAACCGGGGAATTGACCCCGGTTTTTTAATAAAACGATATATCCTTCTCAATCTTCAAAGCATTCCATCCCCGTTTCCGGTGATATGCATCCTCCGTCAATTACAATATCTTGAGCGGTTATGAAACTTGCCTCATCACTTGTGAGATAAGCAATCAGTCCACCGATGTCTTCGGGCTGCCCCAGTCTTTTTATTGGCAGACTCTGCGCAAGCTGCCTGAAAAATTCTTCGGGATTATCAGGATATTGCTCCATTGCTTCCTGCATTACCATTGGTGTTCTGCAATATCCGGGACATACAACATTTGAAGTGATTCCCTCCCTGATATATTCCATTGCGATGCTCTTTCCGAATCCAATAATTCCAGCCTTTGTAAGAGCATAAGCCGTATCCGCACCATCACTTACATGTGCACCCGTTACAGATGCAACCGAAACTATTCTGCCAAACTTGTTCTTTAACATATTTGGGATTACCGCCTGAGTAACATTCCAAGTACCCTTAAGATTTACATCGATATGGAAATCTCTATTCGCATCATCGGCCTCCAGAAAAGGCCTGCATGCCATGACACCCGCGTTGTTGACAAGAATATCAATCTTGTTCCACTTGTTAATAATATCATCCACAGCAACTTGAATCTGTTTATGGTCTCTGATATCGACATGATATCCTGTTGCCTCATACCCTTTTTCTCTAAATTCTGTAATTGTCATTTCGATCTTATCGCTCACATCAAAGACTGCGATCTTTACACCTTCTTTTGCCAGACATTCTGCGATTCCTTTACCGTTCCCCATTGCTCCTCCGGTAATGATTCCAACTCTGTTTGTATGTGTCATTTTCTCCTCCTTTATGCAATTGTCTCTTCTCGGCCGGTAATCTCTACTGCCATGCCAATAGATTCAAATTTCAACTTAATTTCACCTAGTCTCCCCTCTGAAGGAGAACTGAACAGTTCCATCTTTTTCCCTACATGCCCTGCTTTGGAATTTCCAAAGTCGTGATATCCTACAAGAGAAACCTTTCCTATTCCGAGTTCTTGATATAGCTCCGCTGTTTGAGTAATAATATCATCGGTATCATTTATTCCCGCCATGAGAGGCATTCTCATCCACAGCTTGCCTGCTATTTCAGAATCCTTTGCAAGTTTTCTAAGATTATCAATAATCAACGTATTTTCAACACCGGTATATTTAAGATGCTCATCGTTGTTGATGTGCTTTATGTCATAAAGCACATACTCAACATTTGGACATTTTGCAAAACCCTCTAACACCTCATATGGTGAAAATCCGGAAGTGTCAATGCAAACTCTGATATTCTCTTCAGCACACTTTTCTACCAATGCTTTTGCAAAATCATGGTGCATTAGAACCTCACCTCCACTAATCGTTATTCCTCCACCGGTATTATCATAAAAGCTCTTGTCTTGAAGAACTTTTTGAAAAACCTCATCAACAGTCATCACTGTCGCAACAGGTTTAATCGCATTTGAATAACACTCCTCTGAACACTTTCCACAGGCAACACATGTGGTTCGGTCTATCTCAGGTCCATTTGAACCAATGACGATTCCGCTGTGCGGGCATACCTTCGTACATGCCATACATCCAATGCATTTGTTGGGGCTGACAATCATCTGCGGTGTTGGATTGATCAATTCCGGATTATGACACCATGCACAGTTTAATGGGCATCCTTTCAGAAACACTGTGCTTCGCACCCCCGGTCCGTCTTCAGTTGAAAATTTCTGTATGCTCCCAATTAGGGCGGTGAGTTTATCTGTCATTTTTTCTCCGTTCAACATCCACCAAGATGTGCAGTCCTATCGATCAATGCATTCTGCACGCTTCTGTCGAGTTCCGTAAAATAAGCCATATATCCCGCAACTCTTACCACCAAACCACGGTAATCTTCAGGGTTTTCTTGAGCTTTTCTAAGCGTTGTATCATCTACCACGTTAATTTGAATATGAAGCCCACCCTCTGCAAAAAATGATTTGATTATACCTTCAATTGTTTGTATTCCTTTCTCTCCTTGAACGCCATGAGGATCAAACCTCAAATTGAATAATGCTCCTGCCCAAAAATTTTCAGGTTTAAGTGAGGCCACTGACTTGATCGTAGCAGTTGGACCATTTACATCCATGCCCATCATTGGTGAGGCATTGTCATTAAGAGGCATCCCCGCATGCCTTCCATCAGGTGTAGCTCCTACAACTTCACCGTGAGGAACATTCATTGACTGTGACATAAGTGTAAAGTCGAAGTGACCACCTCTTGCATCCTCCCACGTCTGAACAATTTCAGCTGCATAGTTTACGATTTCTTTATTGATTCTATCAACATACTCATCGTCATTCCCAAATTTGGCCGGCTTGTTAATAAGAAGTTGTCGTATTCTCTCTTCGCCTTCGAAATCGTTGTCCAGAATATCAATAAGCTCTTGCATTGTTAGTGTTTTATCTTTAAACACCACCTGTTCAATAGCAACAATTGAGTCTGCCAAATTTGCTGTACCTGTGCTGAACAAACCTGCAGAAATATGTTTTGTTCCGCCTTCCTGCACTGATTTGCCGGTTTCAATACATCCATCCATAGTAAGCGATGCCCAAATCATAGGCTGCCTTCGCATTGCCTGACACTGCAAAATTCTGAATCCCTCAACAATTTTCTCATAAAGAAAGATTATCTGTTTTTTTGATGCTTCAATAAGCTCCTCCTTGCATGTAAATTTAGTGGGATCTCCAGTCTCCAGACCTACTTTTGCGCCTGTTGCGGGATCAATACCATTGTGCAGAACCAATTCAAGAGCCTTTGCAAAATTTACATACCCTGCATCAGGTGTGGAATCAGTTCCACCGCCGCCGTATTGCGGCTGAGTGCATCCAACAATGCACCAGTTCTTAGCTTCCCATTCACTGCCTCCTTTTGATCTAATTACGTCAGCATTTCCATATTCGCTAAAAAATCCTGGGTTTGCCATTCCCGCTTGTATCATCTCAGCTGCCTGTCTAAACAAAGCATCAGGGGTTTTGTCGCTTATTCTCATCGCTAACACCGGCTGTGCTGTTTGCACATCAGCCCCTGCAGTCAGACACATGTAGCTCAATTTGTTGGTTGCATCATTACCGTTCGTATCAAGTCCTCCAAGCATGATGATTGCCCACATCGGAAACCCTGCGAACGCTTTAGAGTAAAACTTATCTCTTACTTCTATTACTTCACCGCACTTCAAAAAGAAACAATCCAGTATTTCCTGGGTTGCCGCTTCATCAAATACTCCCAAGTTTATATCTTTTTCCATGTAAGGGTAAAGAACTTGGTCAAACCTTCCAAAACTGCAAGCTGTTGTAGGCCCCTCGATGTGATATACCAGATGAACAAACCAAACAAACTGAAGCGCCTCATAAAAATTCCTTGGCGGATTTTCAGGAACATTTCGGCAGTTTGATGCAATAATCATCAACTCGGATCTGCGCTTCGGGTTTGATTCCATTGCAGCCTGCCGTTCAGCCTCATCTGCATACCTGTTTGCAAATCTGATAACAGCATCACACACAATAATGCAGGATCTCCAGAAATCTATCTTTGCATGATTTTCAGGTGTTCCTGTCGGCGAATTTGCTATTTTTTCTCTGCAATCATCTGCATAAGCATTTATTCCTCTCTTGAGCAGGTTTTCATAATTAGGTACAGTTTCACCTGAGGTTGTATTTGTAAGACCAATGTCAATTACCGCGGTATCGAACAATTCTTTCACATCAGCCGGTAATTCCCTTTCGAGTAGGTCTTCTATTGCTCTGCCCGTCCAAAAGTTTTCGAGACAATCAATAATAACTTTCTTGTCTGCCTCTGTCACATCAATCTGATCCATAGGTCTTGTGGAAAACTCGGGAATTTCTTCAAGAAGCCATTCTGTTGATGTAAATTCAGGAAACAGATTGGCTCCCCGAAGGCTGTACGTCGGTACCCCTACAATCATCTCTTCAGGATGGATTGTAATGCTAAGGTTATCAAGAACATATTCAAGTACTCTTGCCTTAAAAATCGGAATTGAATCTCCCGCATATTTCTTGTAAGCCTCCGTTGCAAGGAGTAGTCTTTCAGGGGTTATATTGGGCCTTACTGATAGGAATTTCTTTTTTAACCGCTCCACTCTTTCTGTCATCATGAATAATTTGTCACCTCCGTTCTTATTTACCGGCAATTAATCATATATACACCAGATTAAAAAACTGCGTTCGTAAGTTTATGTTACTTTTAAACGCAGTTATTTTCTATAATTAGCTTGCGATTCTGCCTGATTGGGTTGCATTATCTTTTGACAATTCTAACATATGTAAAACTCAAATTCTTTAGATTAATATCAATCTGCATATCTCCTTCTATATATCTGTGATCCACCGTAGTCTTAGGAACTGTAGCCTCATCAATCAACATTATATCTTCATCCGTAAGTTTTTTTCTGTTACTATTATCCAAAACTGCAATTGAAAACATAGTTTCATCATGATTTTGAGTGGTCCTAAAAATATCATAGGTTCCCGCTTCCAACCCATGCAGCGAAATCTTGTAAGTAAAAGAATCACGAAAACTTTTAATTGTCTTCTGTACCTGGTTAATGCTTCCTCCTCTATCAAATAGTTTTTCAATAGCATCGTTGGTGCTACAGGCGATAATAGAAATCTGATTTGCTTTTTCTCCTCTTCCGCGAGTCACAAGGCAGTTTCGGACATTTGCTAAAATATCTCCTTTCATGGATTCAAACATTCTGTAAGCGTAAAACGATGGCTTAGCAATCTCCTGTGAAATATATATTCCCCTTTCGCCTGCGATGAGCGTCTTGTGCCTGTCAGAATCGGAATAATTGTTTTCTCGTACAACCTTCACACTGTCATCCATGAATACATTTAGGAGATGTGGAATCGTTGCCAAAGTATCCCATACATAATTCCCAGATTCCTCTATTTGAAATTTCTTGTTTTGTTTCGCGTTAACTCCCAAGACATTTGCAAGAAAGTACCCTCCATATATGATATATTCATTTTTTTCCTCCCCGCCGAGTTCAACAGCTTTTCCGAATTTACCTATTGCTTCACCGTTAATATTAACATCGACTTCATCATAAAAAAACTTTACCCCTACCTCCTCTTCGGACTCGAAAGAAAGAAAATTTATAAGTTCTGTAACCAGATCAAGGGCTTTCGTCTTCTCTATTTCTCTTGATTTTTCTAAATCAAATCCCTTTATATGATTTGAATACAACACACGATATTCTTCCGGATCGCATCTATACCATTTCCTGAAAAACTTCCTGTAGTACTCTGTTGTGCTGAAACCGGTTTTTCTTGCTATGGCACTTACTTTCTCATTACTCTGAAGAAGCAGCTTCTCTGATTCTTCTACACGTGCAAATGCAAGAAGCTCACGGAAGTTCAATCCTGTACCGGTAGTGATCAGATGTGAAATATAATACTCGCTCAAAAATTCTTCGTTCGCTAAATCTTTCAGTGTAATGTTTTCACTATGATGTTTGTACAGGTAATTTATTATTCTGCTAAGTCTTTCGGTTAATTCGGGCTTTTCAAATTTTCTCTGCATAACCGTCTTTCCTTCAAAATAAAAAGAAGCAAAGTATTTGTCCATAAATTGAATGATATCGACCATCAGGTTGGTGTCTTCAATTTTGTATCCCGGAGATCTTTTTAGATAATTGAACGTAACATGTAAGAGCTGACTCCTCAAATGAACGAGGTTCTCATCACTCCTGTCTTTGCTCAGAGTTCTGTAGACACTATTTTTTAGTGCCGGAAACTGCTTGCTGAAATATCTTGTATCAATCTGAATTATCAGAACTACATTATCAGTGGAACAGTTATAGATACCATGTACTTCGCTCTCATTTGCAACAAAAATATCTCCTTGCTGCATTTTATAAATGCTTGATCCGCACTTCAAAGTAACAAAACCTTTCAGCACATATATGAATTCAGGATCATAATGATAGTGCAGTGGGTAATTTTCAATATGTGACACTCTGATATTAATTGGAAAATCCTTTAAATAACCTGCTTTTTCCTCCAGCATATTCCTTGACCTTTCTATTGCTGTTTTTACTTGTTTTCATGAACAATTCCTTCATAACCGGATGTTTCCGGAAATTGTGATTCTCTTGAAGTATTTCGTCGTGCCTCCTATCCCTTCCAGATCGATATGCAGTTATCCTTTATATGGAAAACCCCCGTCATTCACTATAAATATCACCTTTGTTTTGTAAAAGTGTCATTGCCTAAATTTTTCAGGTTTCATTTTACAACTCTTTTGTTTTAGCAATCTAAAAAAAGGGGAATCGGCTTTGACGACTCCCCTCGGTTATTTTTCGCTTTAGCTCCAGTAGCCTCCGAAGAGTACCAGAAGGTAAATTGTTGCCAGCACAATCGACATGAGCATCATCGGTCCTCCAACCTTGAGGAAGTCGATGAATGTAATAGGGTATCCCCTTCTGTTTGCGATGCCTGTCAGTACAACATTGGCTGACGCGCCGATAATAGTACCGTTTCCTCCGAAGCATGCTCCGATTGATACAGCCCACCACAGCGGCCACACATCGAGACCGGCATCACCCATCTGCTGAATGAGCGGAATCAGAGTTGCCACAAAAGGAATATTGTCCAGTACTGCTGAACAGATTGCCGATACCCACAGGAGAACGAGCATCAGAACCACGTAATGTGTTCCCGTTGCGTCCATGAGGGTAACTGCCAGCATATGGATCAGACCAACCTTTTCCAGGCCTCCTACAACAATGAACAGGAAAGCAAAGAATACGATTGTAGGCCATTCAACATCGTGAATCGTTTCTTCAACATCCTGCTTACCGATAAGAATCATCAATGCCGCACATGACAGTGCGATAATGGATGTCTTCAATCCGAGCGTATCGTGCAGTATGAATGCCAGTGCAACCAGACATATCATAACAATACTCTTGATAAAAAGCGCATGATCTCTGATTTCCTTCTTTTCATCCATCTGCATGATAAGTTCCATCCTTTCAGGTGTAACGGACAGACCTTTTTTGTATAATAATTTGAATCCGAGAATTGTTGCAATCATTACAATAACAACAATCGGTCCATCGTAAATGCAGAACTGTGCGAATGAAATATCTGCAGCAGAACCTATCATGATGTTTGGCGGGTCGCCGATAAGTGTCGCCGTGCCTCCGACATTCGATGATATAATCTGCGTGAGCAGGTAAGGGATCGGATTGAGTTCCAGGGTTTTGCATATACTGAAAGTCATAGGTCCGATAAGAAGAACAGTTGTAACATTATCCAGGAATGCCGAAAGGACAGTTGTGATGATCATGAAGTAAACCATGATTTTCCACGGGTCGCCCTTCGCGATTCTGGCAGCCTTAACAGCCAGGTATTCAAATATTCCTGAATTTTTTACAACTGCGACAAACATCATCATGCCGACGAGTACGCCTATCGTGTTAAAGTCAATAAAGCCAAGAGCCTCTGCCGGTTCCAGTATCCCGATAAGAACGAGCAGTACGGCGCCAATAAGGGCACAGGCAGCTCTATGCAGCTTTTCGGATACAATGACAGCGATAACGGCCACAAATATTGCCAGTGCTATAATTTGTGTTACGGTCATTTTTCTATCTCCTCTGATAAATTTAGAATAATGATATCGATGTGTATCTATCATACAGCACACATCAGGTAACAGTATCTCATATTTTACCCACTGCGTCAATAAGTTGGGAAAGGATGTGTATTATACCGTGGGAAGGATGTACATTATACCGGTCTTGATTGCAGGGCATGGTTCCCTCCTCCTTAATTACGCCAACCCCCTTATATGCTCTATCAGCTTATTAACCTCTTCATCGCTTGTCGACCATGATGTGCAAAACCTGACCAGTGCATTCTCGTCATCAATCCAGTGATCCAGCTCAAACCTGCATATTTTTTCAAGCTCCTCGACATGTCGCTTTTTTATTATGTAGAACAACTGGTTTGTCTGACTTCTTACATACGGTTCCACTCCCGCACTTTCAAATGCTTCCTGGATTTTTCGTGCCTGAATGTTAGCTTTCCGGCATATATCAAAATAAAGACCGTCTTTCATGAGTACATGAAACTGTACGCCCAGAAGCCACCCCTTCGCAAGAAGCGCCCCGTTCATTTTCATATAGTTTCTGAAGTGATCCTTTATCATCGGATGAGTGGTGACAAAGGCTTCTCCCATGAAGCTTCCGCACTTTGTCCCGCCAATATAAAACGCATCGGTTAACCGGGCTAAATCTTCAAGAGTAACATCACATTCTTCCGAAGTTAAACCATACCCCATTCTCGCTCCGTCGATATACAGAAACATGTTATATTCCCTGCATACTTCAGCTATATCCTCAAGCTCCTGTTTAGAGTAGAGTGTTCCGTATTCCGTGGGAAATGACAGGTATACCGCCCTGGGCTGTGTCATATGCTCACGCAGATCATTTTCTATATAATATGCCGCATTTTCCCTGATTTGCGCTGCTGTCAGTTTGCCGTCGGCGGCAGGAATAATGTGAACCTTGTGACCCGTATTTTCAATGGCACCGCTCTCATGTACAGCGATATGACCCGAATCCGCAGAGATCACCGATTGGAAGGCATGAAGCATTGCTTCCATGGCAACAGCATTCATTTGAGTTCCGCCCACCAGAAAGTGCACACAGGCACCGGGACAATTCAAATATTTATGGATATCCTTTGCTGCTTGGCGGCACCATTCATCCAGTCCATAGCCCGGATAATCACATTTATTTATCTCATTAAGCTTCTCCAGAATTGCAGGATGAGCCCCCTGCATATAGTCACAATCAAATTTCATCATTTCCTGTTACCCCTTCGCATAAGACTGAACATGTCGATAAATCAGCTGATATGTTTTCAAATGTATTATTCATCAAAAGTCTTGCTGATGTCAATAAAAACCTCTACAACAAGCTACTCATTAAACCTTTTCTGCTGTGCTCATTGAACTATTCCCGCTAACTTCACCCACGCCGCATCCTGTGTTAAAATAGTCTGTAAAGAGGGTTAGACATCCGGTTCCGGTGCGGAATTAAAAGGAGAGCCGCTGTTCTCCCGAAAAATCGCGGGATATTCAAGCTCAAGGCACATTTATGGATGATATTACGATTACCTGCCGTTAAAACCATTGAAAAATACAGGGAAAAGTATTTGAGAATATGAGGAGGTATAAGCATATGGCAATAATAAATATGAACGCGGAAAGCTATCGTGAATATACGCAAGGTGATAAGCCGGTACTTGTGGAATTTGCCGCTCCATGGTGCTCCTACTGCAGACGGCTGGCTCCGGCTCTGGAAGCCGTGGCCGAAGAATATAGCGATAAACTGGTTTTTGGTGCTATCAACATTGATGATGAACCGGATCTGGCAAAGGCCGAAATTATCGAACTTGTTCCGACTCTGCTGATTTACAGAAAAGGAAAAATTCTCGGTTCCATAGTTGCACCTGATTCAAAGGCGGAGCTGGAAGCTTTTATCGGGAAGGCGCTCGACAGCGAAAATGAAAACCGGAATATCGAGGATCACCTCTACGACATGATAGTTGTGGGAGGCGGACCCGGCGGATACACAGCCGCTCTTTATGCTGCAAGAGCAGGGCTTGATGTGGTGGTTTTGGAGAAACTGTCTTCCGGCGGTCAGATGGCACTGACTGAACAGATAGACAATTATCCCGGTTTCGAGGAGGGGATCGGAGGCTATGAACTGGGCGAGAAAATACGCAAAGGAGCAGAACGCTTTGGCGTCAAGACCCGTCTGACCGATGTCAAAGCTCTGGAGCTCTCCCGGCCCATTAAACAGGTGGAGACTGCCGAAGGCATGGTTCATGCGAAGACTGTAGTTCTGGCAACAGGAGCCGGTCCGCGGGAGCTGGGCTTGGATTCAGAGCAGGAATTTATCGGCAAGGGAGTCAATTACTGCGCTGCCTGCGACGGAATGTTCTTTAAGGATGGAACGGTTGTCGTTGTAGGCGGCGGCAACAGTGCCGCCGAAGATGCACTGCTCCTGTCACGAATCTGCGAAAAAGTGATACTGGTTCACCGAAGAGACACCTTGTCAGCCACAAAAATTTATCATGAACCTCTGTTCAAAGCGAAAAACATCGAATTCTGCTGGGACTGTGAAGTTATTGAGCTGCTGACGGTGGACAAGATAACCGGCATCAGGGTACGAAATCTGAAGACAAATGAAGAACGCTCCATTTCCTGTGACGGTGTATTTATAAGCATAGGCAGGAAGCCTTCCACAGAAATGCTTAAGGGAAAGATAGCTCTCGACCCTGCCGGATACATCGTGGCAGATGAGAGCACAAGAACCGATATACCCGGGGTATTTGCCGTAGGCGATGTAAGGACAAAAGCATTAAGGCAGGTTGTTACTGCGGTAGGTGACGGTGCCATGGCCGTTCACTACGCGGAGGAATATTTGGCAGAGGACCATGCAGATTAGGCAGTAACATCTTCATTCAATTGAGTTCTCCACGATCTGCATGATTATAATTAGAATAAATCAAGAAGCAAGAGGCATATCACAGACGGATATGCCTCTTGTATAAGTAGAAAAGTAAAAGCGATCCGGGAGCAGATGCTCTATCGCCTGCTATACAGTTATACAGTTAAACTTTTAATTTCAGGCAGTATGGTCAAGCTTCCTGACTTTTCCTGTCCAAAGCATCGCTGCCTTGCTGCTTCAGCAATCTCAACGAGTTCAGTATGCAGAGCATTGCTACACCTGTATCTGCGAAAACCGCCAGCCATATATTCGCCAGCCCTATGAATCCAAGCACCAGTATGAACAGCTTCACAGCCAGGGCCAACGCAATATTCTCTCCGGCGATGAATCCCGTCCTTCCGGCAATCCGAATCACCTGCGGTATAGCTCTGACATTGGAATTCATGAACACGATATCAGCAGATTCAATTGCCGCATCAGCACCCGAGCCCATCGCAGCTCCAACATCGGCTCCTGCCAGAACGGGAGCATCATTTATGCCGTCGCCTACAAACATGATCTCGCCGTGCTCCTCCCTGATCTGCCAAAGTGCCGTCAGTTTTTCATCGGGCAGAAGCTCTGCTCTGACATTATCTTCGCGGATTCCTGCCTTTTGGGCTATTCCCACAGCCCTTGCCCTTCTGTCTCCTGTGAGCATTGCAGCATCTATACCCAGTCTTTTCAGTTCCGCAATTCCCGTCGCCGCATCATCCTTCAGCTCATCAGATGATACCTTTTTCCCGGCAAATGCTGCCTCAAAGCTTTCACTTTCCCTGTTAACATCCAGAAGACCTGCATCCTCAACAATTCCCTTTGTCAGAGTTCCTGTCTTGTCCAGTGCAACGATTTTTATCTTCCGCAGAGCTTCAAGTGCCTGACCGCTCTTGATGAGTATCCCCATCTTCGATGCTGCTCCGATTCCCAGGAAAAATGCCAGCGGCACACTGATAACCAGTGCACACGGACAACTGATAACCAGAAATGTAACTGCCGTAATGATCCAGTGCTTCCAGAGCCCGCCCAGAAACAGCGGTGGAATTATAGCCACCAGCACTGCAAGACCTACAACGATAGGAGTATAGATGCGTGCAAATTTCGTTATGAACTTCTCGATTTCAGGCTTGCCCGCTGCAGCATTCTCAACGGATTTGAGAATTCTTGATACCATAGATTCCTCCAGCGGCGCCGTAACTCTCATGGTGAATTGACCCCTCCGGTTAATGCAGCCGGAAAGAAGCATTACTCCCTCCACAGCATGAACAGGTGCGGGTTCTCCGGTAACCGGAGATGTATCGATTATCCCTTCCCCTTCAATAAGCTCACCATCCAGCGGTATTCTGTCTCCCGGATTTATTCTGATCAGCTCTCCGGTTTTCACCTCTTGCGCCGGGATTTCCCGGATCTCCTCCCCTCTTATCACATTCACGGTTTCAGGCCGCATGTCAACCGCCTCTGCAATTCTCCTGCGGCTTCTGTCCACGGAAATATGCTCAAAAAGCTCTCCTATATTAAAGAACAGCATCACTCCCACTGCTTCCGGATAGTCCCCTATTCCAAAAGCTGCAAGGGTGGCAACAGACATGAGAAAATTCTCATCAAAGATCCGACCCTTTATTATATTCTTAGCCGAGGTGATAAGCACCTCTCTGCCGAGGATGAGATAGGCAATTATGCATACAGGCAAAACCGCAGCAGCCGCACTCCCGCCTGCAAAGTTCTTTAATATAAGTGCCGACAAAAACAGTGCCGCACCGATAATAAGGCAGACGATGTCTTTTTTCCCGACTGCACCATGTTCATGACCGTGATCATGACCGTGGTCGTGACTAAAGCAGCCGTGACTATGATTATGACCGCAACTGCAGCTGCCGTGATCGTGGTCGTGTCCGTTACCATGATCGTGATCATGGCTATCATGGCCGTGCCCGTGCTTATGTTCATTTTTAAGATGTTGATGTTCCATTTCAAATACTCCTTTTCTTATTCGTTTATATGCTCCAGTGCAATATTCAGAATAGATTTGACATGTTCATCGGCCAGTGAGTAGTATGAATGTTTTCCCTTTTTGCTGAATTTCACCAGCTTGTTGTTTCGCAAAACCTTCAGCTGATGGCTCACCGCCGACTTTGTCATGTTCAGCAGTACCGCCAGATCGCAGACGCACATTTCCCGACAGTTAAGTGCTGCCAGAATAAGAAGTCTGGTGCTGTCTCCAAAGATCTTGTACAATTTACCGACTCTCGCCAGCTCCTCTTCAGAAACGATTTCTTCTTTAACCCGCATGAGGCAGTCTTCATGTACCGCGCTGCAATCGCATACCATTTCTTTTTTTCTCATCGCTCCCTCCATGATTGAATGTTTATTCAACTGTTTGTATAGATTATAATTGAATAGTTATTCAACTGTCAAGTATCTATAAAGCAAAGTATCAAAAAAGAACTATAAAGCAAAATATCAAAAAAAGAAACAAATTCTCAAAATGAGTTCCATTGCTTGAGTTGTAATGGAATTCACCCTGAGACTTTGCATGATCGTCTAATGTTACGGCAGCACTTCCCGATTCGCCTGAAGCAATATTGTTCATTGTAGCATTTGTCTTTTTTGTTGCATTTTGCCGTTTCTCTCTATTTCCAGCCTTCCAGCTTTTTTTCATTCCGTTTCGCCCTGAGTTTTTTCAGCCGCTTCCTTCTCTTCGCGTCAGCAACGATCTGCTCTTTTTCCGCCTTGATTTTTCTGGCCTCCTCGGCAAACTGGTGAAAGTTCTGCGGTTTGATATCTACATCCTTATCTTTAGATGCCTCATACTCTTCCCTGCTCATGCTCTCTCTTCCCGGCACATCGATGTCCATATCACCGTTATGTCGGATTACCATCTTGTCGTTCGCCTCGGCTGCCCACTGTATTATCCGTGGAACATCCTCTCTGAGCACATGGAAGCCGGTGCCTGCTCCCCTGCCCTTCTTAACTGCGATAATTACATCAGGCTTTGCTTTGATATAGTCGGCGAAGAGGCTGCTGATATCTTCCCATTTCCATAGGTTGTGTTTCTTTATAAAGGCGATGTTCAGGATATTATCCACGCCCTCTCTGTCTACGGCAGTCTGCGGTCTGTAAAAGGCAACCGTGAGAAGCAATATCCCCACTGCGATAAAAATAATGCCGTTTGCACCATTCTGCAAAGCCGATACGCCCTTGAACAGAGCCAGCAGTGCTGCTGCCGCAACCACTATAGGCATTATCCTGCCGTTTTCCTTTGATTTTGCATATATCCTCATATTCCTATCCTTCTATCACATCAAACATCGTAACTGCGCCCGCTTTGCCTTCCGCAAGTCTGTCCCCCAGGTAAAGGACAGCATCACAGGCACCTATCGCGTAGCACCTCCAGTC
>JAUMVV010000036.1 GCA_030529985.1 Bacillota bacterium | reverse complement strand
GTCGGCTTTGTTGTTTGCATGATTGTGGGTCTTCTATGCGTTGTGCTGGGTCTGCTGCTTTGGAAAAAGCAAATGATCACTCTCGTCCATGACTATCATTATAAAAATGTTCGTAAATCAGATGTGCCCGCCTATACACGCCTCATGGGGATCGGGCTTCTCCTGATCGGTGTTGGGACTTGTCTCACGGGGATTATCAATCTCGCATTTCAGACAGGCGCAGGATGGATCGCGTTCGGCATCGGCTTTTTTGCTGGTATTGGATTGATGATCAAAGCACAGATGAAATATAACGGGTCCTTTTTTAGCTGATTTCCCAGGGTATCCCCTTCACCCCACGGTAGTAAGAACCCCCGATTTTTACTACCATTTGACTACCATTGACGGCTTTGACTTGCCGCATTTTGCCGTATTTTGCTTTTTCCGTGACAGAGTCACAGTTTATTAACAACTTTTTCTGCCCGGCAAATTGCGGCAAAACGGGGCAGAATACGGCTTTTCAGGAGGCTGATCGCATTTGACAAAGATACTTTTTGTCTGCCACGGCAGGAGTCCCCTGCCCTCGGCAGATTTAAATAGAGTGCGATAAATCGCGGCAAACTGCGGCAACCGCAGGTATCGGCTACTACCGTTTTACTACCGTTCGGCGGACTGAAAGCATAATATGTATAAAAGAAATCGGCGGTGCCGGAGTGATCAATTCCGACACCGCCTTTTTCTGTTTTAGCCCTGCTCGTCCCCAGACTCTTCCTCGGGCTTCTTTTCGGGATCGTCCGTCACGGCAGCAGGCGTGAGCGAGAAGGATTCCTTCCTCGCGTCAATCTTGTACCGGCTCTTCGTCACGCGGTCGATGCCGTAGACGAGCACGATCCCACCGATGGCGGCATAGAGGCCGCCGTTCTCAGAATTCATCATTTTCTCAATTACCTCAACTTTGTCCATTACACGGTCTCCTCACGATAAGATCTTCCGATTTCCTTGGCTCTGGCAATCAACTGGTAGACCCTCGGCGCGGACACGCCAAGTTCGGCAGCGATCTCCTGCACCGTATCCCCGTACAGTTCTTTCCCCTCGAACGCCAGCGCGATCCGCGGATCTTCGGCGTCCATTAAGGCGCGGATCTCTTCGTACTCGATCTTCCTCAAGACCCGGTGCTCGACGGATTCTGCAGGGGCGGGCTCATAACCGTCTTCGAGCAGACCGTCCAGTGAAATCACTGGAGCCTGCTTGTCCTCCGGCTTCCGGCCGTATGGGCATCTGGCGCAGGAATTGGTGGTGGGGCATTTGATGTAGGGCTTCTTCCGGCCGGGAATCATGCATCTCACGCTTGCGAATCCGCTCGAGTGCAGCGTATCGATGTAGGACCACTGCGCCTCCGCGAGCTCGCGGTTCTCCGTTCGGAAAAAGTAGACCCTCATCCGCTGGCTACCGTTGAAGTGCAGGTACCGGCAGTCGTCCCAGGTGATGCCAAAGTTGTCAAGGTCCGCCTTGTCTTTGATTTCGATCGGGCAGTCGAAGAGGATCTCCCCGTGCTCCCCGAGCGACGTACCATGCCTGAAAGGTGCGTCAGGCTGCGCATTGCCGCCCTGCGGCAGGTTCTTGTTTGCCATTAGATTTCCTCCGTTTTGGCTTTCCGAGACGGAGAAAATCCTTATGGCCGCCAGTTATTGTCCTCATGGTCACCCCGTCGGATTTCTCCGTCTCCGTAGGTGACCAGCGGTTCGCACGCTGGCTCCTGGTTGATATCAAACGCCTTCGCTGCGACTGCGAAACATCCTCCGTGGCCATCAGAGGAAGCCGCAGCTCCGACAGGCAGTTGTTAGGTCATGCCCGGGACCTTTTGTCAGAGCAACAGCGAAGAAATTTTCTTTGTGATCACAAATTTTTTGTGAGCGATAGTTAAAAAAGAATTGCTTATCGCCACAATCCATGATACACTTTGAAAAGAACTCTTCTTCTATCGTTGTCTGATCGTCTTTATTATAGCGAAAGCGCTTTTTTCAGTTATGACCGCCAATGACCGCGGTTTGACCTAACAAGTCAAAGGAGGCAGAATTAGGTGTTTTTTCACGAAATTGCAAGTGAACTCAAAACCTATATGGACCCGACCGGCCGTAGTGGTGACTTTGTGATCGCTCTGGTTGGGGATACACTGCGCGACCCCATGACCGAAGAAGAGGTGCTGATGGACGAGAACGATGAGTTCAATCCCCTTGTAAGCAGAATGTCGATCAACATGCTTGATCAGATTCTTGAAGGGAAAAAGTTTATTTCTAAGGCGCGAGCTGGGTTAATCTGCAGCAGATATGATGGGCAGGATTTTGCCGACGAAATAGATAATCTGTATGACGCGGATAAAGAACACCTGCAGGCTTTCTTAGAACATCGCGGAATCATTGTTGAAATCGATGAGTTGGGCTCTGCAGTTCAGGACATCATGAACCAGATTTTTCACGGATTAGCCAAAGGGATACACGATGTTGCCATCACACTAACAATCCACGACCCGAAACCCAGCATTAAAAACCTTGCGGGCGATCGAATATACTGCGAGGACGGAAAGCTCTATATCGATGGTGATGTCATCGAGCTGCCCATCAAACTAAGTGATGCGCAGATATATGACTTTGAGGCTGGTTACATTTCTGCTTTATGCGATGCGTATGCGGATGCTCTGTCCAGAGACGCGGTGACAGTTGACGATATTCCTACGCTACCCAAGAAGTTTCAAACGAATTTCTATGATCAGCGCAAAGCATATTTGAGCGCGGAAAGCATCCAACGATCGATCCGTGAAGTGTATGAAGACGGAGAAAACCAGTTTGATATCTTGAAAGAGGACGCCCTCAGCGGGATAAAGACTACCTATCTCGATGATTACGACAATGGATATAGACGACTGCTGGAAGTGTTAAAAAAGATCTCCGATGTACAGCTGACTAAGTCAAAGTTGTCATTGATAAAGAATCTGATTGGAAATCTGGAAAGGCTTGGCATTGTTCACATCTTGGTGAACGACAAGACGATCGTGTCGTGGGTGGACCCGTATGCAGAATAAAGTCTTTAATACCACATTTGAGAATATGCTTCGTGTCTTGCTACTTCTCGAAACGGTAAGCATGCCGGTAAATGCGGATAGAATTGCTGCGCTGGATTTCATCTGCATTTACGGGAAGAAATGTAAAGTACTGGATAAAAATCTACACGGTGACAATGAATTTGGATTTGCGGAATTTACCAACAAGCGCGAAAAAATAACCGAGGCCATTAAGCTCTCGGTTAAGAACAGTTTTGTTAATGTAGAGTATACGAATCAAGGCTTTTTATACAGCATCAACGACCGCGGCAGACAAGTCGTTCAAGGTGTGCAATCTCCATATGCGAGGCAGTATGTTTTAGGAGCAAAAATCGTATGTAGGCGCTTTTCCTCTTATACGGACGATGGCATTTTGCAATTCATTAGCGATAGGGCAACAGAGGCCAAGGAGGTGTAAGGATGCTTAACTTCATGATTGAGAGTCTCCGCGTATCCGGACCCGGGAAGATTGATGGTTTCATCAAATTCTCTGACGGGTTAAATATTATCCAAGGACGTTCTAACACCGGCAAAACATGGATACTGAAATGCATCTACTATCTCTTCAGTTCCGATACTCGGCCCTATTCTCCCCTGACAGGTTATACGGACATTGAGGGCGTCTTTCAGACAAAACGCTACGGCAGGATTACCATGACCAGAAAACTTGACGAGGAGAAGGTCACGGTTGTTGCCGAAAGCGAAGAAGTCGAAAACGGCGAGTATGACACGAATTATAAAAGGATTAGCACCAGATACCTGAATGATCTGTGGCTCCGGATCATTGGGCTGGATGAAACGATTGAAGTTCCCAAGTCTGCCCGATATGCTCGAGAGCGGATGTCATGGGCTAATGTTGCTAATGTTTTCTATGCCGATGAAAATGAGATTGACAAGGCTGACTCCATTGTAATAAAGGACCCGCGTTATGAAACGCCGTTAATTGCTTCCCTGTACTTCTTGCTTACCGGAGACTATAAAAAAGGGATACCGGAAATCACAAAACCGGAAGTTGCTACAGCCAAGAAAAAAGCTGTTATTGATTACATCGATGAGCAGGTCTCATCCCTCACTCAAACACGTGTCAGTTACATCAAGCAGTTGGAGGAGCTTGCCGGGCTGGATATAGAGAGTGAGATGCACGCGCTTACCGTGCATATTGAAGAGGCGCAGCAGGATATTAAGGAACTGATCGAAGAGAACACTGCTATTGTCAGACAAATGGCCGAATACCAGCAGGAGGATGCAAACTGCCGTGTCCTTTTGGATAGGTACGAATCTCTTATCAGTCAGTATAAGGCAGACCTTCAAAGGTTGGACTTCATCTCGAAAGGCGAGCAGGCAGTGACGGGCCTCCCGGCAAATGGGATTTGCCCGTTTTGCGGTGGTCAGCTTCACCCGGATTTATACGAAGGTTACGTCGAGGCAATCGATGCAGAAATAAAAAGGATTGCTTCAGAGCTTGCTGTAATCGTAGCAACGGAAAACAGCGTGCGTGATGAGCAGGAATCGATCCGTCAGAGTATTGATGATCTGCAGCTCCGCAGAGCAGCTGTGAACAAAGCTCTCGATGATAAAAACCGTGAAATCCAGAGTTATCGATACGGTCTTCAGCGGTTTAAGGATTATACAAGGCTTCAAACGGGCATTAACTTTGTAAATGACCAACTTGAAATCCTCGGCAAGAAAAAAGTCTCTGAGTTGCAGAAGCAGAAGAATCCTCCACTCTATCATGCAAAGCAGGAATTTGAAGAAGTTGTTGGCACAGGGTTTAATGTGATCCTGAATAGAATCTTGAAAGAGTGCAATTATCGCTCTGTTGGCTACGCTAGTTGGGATTTTTCAACTTTTGACATTCTGATGGATGGCGTGCCAAAATCAGAAGACCAAGGGAAAGGATATCGTTCCTTCCTGAATTCGGTAGTTGCCTTAATGCTATATGAATACTTCAATGCTGATGATGTTTTTATAAAGCCAGGCTTCCTAATGATAGATACGCCGCTGCTCGGCTTCGATGAAAATGAAGATGCCTTTGAAGGTGATACCATCAAGCGTGGTTTATATCAGTATTTCATTGATCATCAGGGAGAGGGACAGGTCATAATCGTGGACAACCTGAATGTCATCCCCGAAGACTTAGACTTCCATGCACATGGAATTAATGTGGTAACATATCATAAGGACGAAAAAGACGGTCATATTTATGGCTTTTTGCCAAGTTGGAGAAAAGATCTCCCAAAGGAGTCAACATGAAATTATCCTACAAAAAACTATGGGTCATGCTCGTAGAGAGGGATCTGAAAAAAACCGAGTTCGCGAAGAAGGCAAAGATCAGTTCAGCTTCCCTCGCAAAACTCGGAAAAGGTGCAAATGTCACGACGGACGTTCTTGTGAAGATCTGTGAAGAGCTCAAGTGTGATATCGGGGACATCTGCGCTATTGTTCCTGATGATGAAGCTGACGATAAACCAGTTAATAAGACCAATTAATGGCGCGGGATTCATCATTAGATAATGGAGGACAGTTCAATGCCGTTGTCTGATTTGAAACTGAAAAAAATCTACCGAACAAAACAGGACAATATTACAGATGTTCTTATAATACCGGCCCTAAAAGAAAGCAACGTCTATGATCGCGGCACTGGATACTTTACCCTAGACTCGCTTGCCGGGCTGGCAGACGGACTAATACCCTTTATTCAACATGGCGGAGTTATGCGAGTTGTTACTTCTGTTGAGTTATAGTAACAGGTGTATCGCTTAGAGGGATAGATTTAATCCCGTCATCCAGAATGTGAAAAGGTTCTTTTTGATTTGTCACTCTTTTATGCGGTAAATCATTTATTGCATCAACATTCTTCTCGATAAAACTCAGGATATCCGCAGTTTCTTTAAAGCAATTTTTGAGTAGGTTTGAATTAAGAAGAGTATCGCTTGGAAACGGGACATTAGAGGTGGGGTCCACTCCGGTTGATAATGATTTCATAACCGTTCGCAGGACAATAATGCTTTCAATGTCAAATTTCATAGTTTAATACTCCCAAGCGATGCTATCCAAACTGGCAAGTAGCTTTTGCCCCAAGGAAGGCTCGACCATATTTACAAAGTATGCTTTCGCGAAACTTTTCATACCAGAATTAGTACCAGAAACAGGGCAAAACACCATGTACCAGCTGAAACGATATGGGATGTGAAATGCCAATTTTATGTGGTTTTTTCTGACTTTTTACGCCATTTCCGCCGAGCCCAGGCCCTCGAGAGCAATGACATTCAAGAGGTCAACGGGTCGATCCCGCTTATCTCCACCATGTAAAAAACCTCTTTTGTCTACCGGACAAAAGAGGTTTTTTACAATGATATCCGTTCCTTGCGGAACGGGTGATATATCTTCGATATGATATCGCACTTTGTGCGATGATATATGCCACGGCATATGAGGGAACGGATATTATATCATGCTTGCGAAGCAAGTATATCACATCGCGTCAGCGATATATCATTGATATACACGAAAAACGATGGTATGATTATCACGAAAGAAGGTGCTTTTATGCCCAAAAACAAATTACTTGATTTATCTTTTCAGTTTGCTGTTGCTATCGTAAACCTTGTTGATGACGTAACCGCACCGAAGAGTTCATACATGACTGATCAACTTGCGCGAGCAGGCACATCTGTTGGGGCTAATATCCATGAGGCGCAGTATGCGCAAAGCAAGAAAGACTTTGTTGCAAGAGGGATAGTTAATAAAAAAGGATAAGTTGCGCAAATATAAAAAGCGAAAAAGAGAGACAAAGTTTGAAGGCTCTGGGTTTTTACATATTGTTTACGGTTTTCCGGTATGCGGAAGGGGTGAGTCCGGTTTCGCGTTTGAATACGGTACTGAAATACTTTTGATCAACGATTCCAACAAGAGCGGCAATCTGCTCGATTGGCATGTCTGTTTTCAGCGCGCGCTTTGCATTTTCCATTCGAACGCTGTTAACATATTTCATAGGGGGCATACCAATGTGGGACGACATCAATCTTGACAAATATGATTCGCTTATATGTACATAGTCTGCCAAATCTTTGACGCAAAATACACTTCTGTAATTCTCTTGAACATATTCAACTACACGATCAATGATGGTAAACTCTGAGCATGGCTGTTCACTTGCACTTTTTTGAAGATAAATAAGAAGAAGTTTCAAGAGTTGTTCCTCTAATTCTTTGTGCATGAGATCGGCATTGGTAAAATGATAGTCCAGCATACGAAATATTCGCCGGATATTGCCGGTGTTATCCTTCAAAACAAAAGAATCTTTCATTACAAAGTCAGCCTCGACCTCAACACCTATATTTATAATCTCCTGACGCTTATGCAGATCCACAAATTCGTGGTGTTTTACCTGCGAAGGATGGATAAGTACATCATACAGCGTTAGGTTTGTTTTGCCTTGAGATGTTTCGACATGTGCTTCACCATATAAAAAATAAATTAGTTCGACAAAATTATGTTTATGCTCATCGAGTATCCAAATATCACTGTTTTGGTTAAAGTGTCGGCAGCGTATAAGCTTTGGCGCTCCTGCAGATACGGACTGAAGGTATTTGAGAGGAACGTTTTCTCTTGGACTCATAATGAAGCTTCACCTCCTGCCTTTTACGATAAAGCAATGAGCTGCATTTGTCAATTATTCTTGTTCAGGAATTTATACTTTATATCCAGAAATGCAGGTTGTTTAATGTCGTGTGCTGAGGTAATCTTAACACAAGAGGAGAGAAAAACCGAAAATCGTATCATTATTTATAGACATAAACGACAAAAATATATGTGCAGGAAGTTTGAATCAAAAGAATGGAAAAATGGAGTTTTATAAACCATGCGTAATCTACAGCCTGTTTGCTGTAAGTAAGAATATATAAAACAAAACAAGGAGGAAAACAAATGAAAAAAGTTTTTGCACTCGTAATGGCTTTGTGCATGGTCTTGCTGCTGTGCGCATGCGGCCAGCAGCAGACCGGGACGGGAGCTACAGAAAGTCCGACGGCATCTGATGCTACTACAGAATCCGCAGAGTCTTCCGGCTCGTACAACATCTGGGTATGTGACAAATCAGCGGTTCATCAGTATCACCGCACGCTTAAGCTGGGCTGCGAGGCGGCGGCAAGCGATTTGAATGTAAATCTGACCTACGATGCTCCTGCTATATCCGGCGATGCCGCTGCGCAGCTTGACATGTTCGCAACGGCAGTCGCAGCAAAACCCGATGCGATCTGCATTGGTGCAATCGACCAGGAAGCGGTTGTTGCCACAATGCAGAAAGCCAAAGATGCAGGCATTCCTATCTTCTGCTATGATAACGGTGTCAACAGCGATATACCCGTAACAACGCTTGCAACGAATGACCTTGAAGCAACCCGCACATTAGCCGAAAAAATCGGTGAAGGGTGCAACGGAGAGGGCGGCGTTCTCGTCATCGGACATGACCAGACGAGTAAAAACGGTGTTGAGAGAACAAACGGTTTTATTGATGCGCTTAATGAGCTTTATCCCAACATGGAGATTCTTGATGTCCAGTACTCAAATGATGCAGCAGTGGTTACCGAAATTGCAAAAAGTATGATAACCTCATATCCTGACGCAGCGGTTATTTACGGCACCTGCGATAACGTTATCAATGGTATTCTCAACGCGGTTGCCGAGCTTGGCGTTGAGGGAAAAATCAAGGTTATTGGCTATGACTCCGGTAAGCAGCAAACCGATGCTGTCCGTGCCGGCACGGTATATGGCAGCATTACGCAGGCACCTTATTCCCAGGGCTATGACATTGTAAAGAATGCAGTTGATTATCTAAACGGTGAGGATATCCCAGAGTCTATCAATGCAACCTATTATTACTATAACGCGGAGAATATTGATGAGCCTGAGATTGCTCAGTGTCTCTATGACTGATTCGCATCTTCACAATCTTGCGTTTTCATATTGAACAGGGGTCATTTATTTGACCCCTGAATATTAGGGAAGAGGAGCGACTGAAAGATGATTGTTGATAGCCATATGCATGTCTGGTCTGTGAATGATGTTGACTACTATAACGATAAAACGATATACCAATACATGCAGGAAAATAATATAGACAAAACGGCCATTATTGCCATCTCCGAAAAAGAAAATGCTGAGACGAAAAAAGTCGTTCAAAACGAACCGGACAAATTCTTTGGACTCGGATACGTGAATGTCAGGGATATGTATCCCTCTCTGAAAAGGCTGGAGGAAGGCGTAAAAGACGGTTGGATTCGAGGAATAAAGCTTTATCCCTATGCAGAGCATTTTATGCTGGACGACGACGCAATAAATCCGGTCTATGAGACATGCCTTGCATTGGATATTCCGGTGTTGCTGCATGTCGGATTCCAGCGCAGCAGCCTGGTCCATCCATCGCAGGTTGGCGCGGCCCCGTGCAAGTGCTCCACTTTGGGTTTCCCCGTACAGTTTTGCACGGTGCTTGAAAAATATCCCAAGCTGAAGCTGATTATGGCGCATATGGGCGGAGATACATATTTTCAGTGCCTTAGCATATGTATGAGATTTGAAAATGCGTATTTGGACACGGCCTGGCTTCAGTACTATGCAGAGAACCAGTTCCCGCAGGTGAAGGTCAAAGATTGGATTGAGCATGCTTGCAAGTATCTCGGTTCGGAAAAGATTCTATACGGCGGCGAGGGAACGCTTCCCAGTGATATTCTCACTACCGATATTTCAGATAAAGAGAAAGAGAATATACTCTGGAACAATGCAGCAAAGCTTTACAAGCTGTGAAGAAACAGGAGACTGCCGCAGATGGGATCTGCGGCAATTTCCGTTAAAACGGAGGGATATATGTATACGGTAGTATGCTTTGGAGATACGAACACTTGGGGGTATGATAATCGCAGCGGCGAAAGACTCCCATATGGTGAACGATGGACAGGGATACTTGCGCATGAGCTTGGCGATGATTTCAGAATAATTGAAGAAGGACAGCCAGGACGCGCTACAACGGAGGATCCCGTAGAACCGGGGAAAAATGCAAAGAAATATATAGGTCCATGTCTTGAAAGCCATGAACCGGTAGATGTCTTTGTGATGATGCTCGGGCAGCCGGATTTGAAGAAGCGTTTTTCGCTTACGGCCTGTGATATTTCTATGGGGATTGAGGTGCTTGCAAAAATCGTGCTTACAAGCAATGCGGGTCCGGAACACAGACCACCAAAGCTCCTGATCATCTCACCGGTTCAAGTCGGTGTGGTTGCCGGTTCACCGATGGAAAACTGGTTTCCTTCAGTAGGTACAAGTGAGCGAAGTGCGCAGCTTCCGGCCCTTTATAAGAGGATAGCAGATAAGTACGGCGCGGGATTTCTTGAAGCCTCAACGGTTGCGGCAACGGCAGAAGATGCGATCCATATTGATAATGGCTCACACAAAGCGTTTGCCTGTGCCGTTGCAGAAAAAATCAGAAAACTATTAGAGATATAAAAATGAGAATTGACAGCCATTTACACGTCTGGTCCTTTGACCGTGTAGAGTACTATGATAATAAATCGCTCCTGACGTATATGCAGGAATTAAAACTGGACAAAACGGCGCTTATAGCAATCAACAATGATGAAAACAGCAAGGTCAGGGAACTGGTCGAGAAATATCCGGATCTCTTTTTTGGTATAGCATATGTTGACCGTGCCAACCAGGAAGAGTCACTTCGGCAGCTTGAAAGTGGAGTAAAGGACGGTTATTATAAAGGCATTAAGGTTTTATCTTATCAGGGTGGCTTCCATGTTGACGATTCCCTGCAGATGCGTACTTATGAAAAATGCCTTGAGCTGGACATTCCGGTGCTTTTCCATGTCGGTTGGCACAACGCAGGAGCTGCAAATCCCGCCGCGGCTGCGGCAGGTGCAAACGCGTGCAAGTACTCCTGTGTAGGAACCCCGTTTGAATTTGCTCATATTTTGGAGACACTGCCGCAACTCAAGGTTGTCTTTGCCCATATGGGGGCAGAGAATTATTTTCAGTGCCTTGGTATGGCGCAGCGCTTTGGCAATGTCTATATGGATACAGCATGGCTTGAACATTATGGCTCAAACCAACTGCCGCAGATATCCGTTAAGGAATGGATTGAACATGCTTGTAAGTATCTCGGCTCCGAAAAGCTTATGTTTGGCGGAGAATACACTATGCCATGGGAAATTGAACAGTGCACTATTTCTGAAAAGGAGAAGGCTGATCTGCTGGGAGAGACCTGCCGCAAGCTCTATAAACTCTGACTGGAGATGGGAATATGCAGAATTCTATAATAGAAATGAGGTCAATAAGCAAGGCGTTTCCAGGCGTTCAAGCTTTGCAGGACTGCTCGCTTGAAATAAAGCCGGGCGAGGTGCACGCCTTGCTGGGGGAAAACGGCGCAGGAAAATCCACGTTGATGAAAATTCTTACGGGGATATATCAGGCGGACTCCGGTGAGATATTGTTTGAAGGGCAAAAAGTAAAAATAGGCTCTGTTTTGGATGCGCGAGCCTTGGGAATAACCATGATACATCAGGAGCTGAACCTGCTCAGTAACCTGACTATAGCGCAGAACATATTCATCGGTAAGGAGATCAGGAAAAATGGTATTTTCCTTGATGAGAAAGCAATAAGGATAAAATCGGCAGAACTGCTGGAGCGTGTTAATCTGAACGTTGATCCCAATACTATGGTGTCTGAGCTTACCGTCGCGCAGCAGCAAATGGTTGAAATCGCTAAAGCCGTATCCTATAACTCCAGAGCAATCATTATGGACGAGCCTACCGCGCCATTAAGCAGCAGCGAAATTGAAAGACTCTTTGATATAATCCGCGACATGAAAAAGAGCGGAATAAGTGTTATCTATATTTCTCACCGCATGGATGAAATAAAACGTATATGCGACCGCGCTACGATTCTGCGCGATGGGCAGTATATAGCTACAGTTGATGTCGCAGAAACCAGTCTTGACGATATCATTGCCGCGATGGTGGGGCGCAAGGTCACCTTTGTGAGGAAGAAAAGAGACAAGAGCAAAATCCTCGCGGAAGAGGTGCTTCGCGTTGAAGACCTTAATTGGGGCAGTAAAGTTAAAAATGTCAGCTTTTCCCTCCATAAGGGGGAAGTCCTTGGATTTGCCGGACTTGTTGGTGCAGGCCGTACAGAGACAGCAAGGCTTGTTTTTGGCGCAGAGAAACCAGACAGGGGCAGCATATATGTCAAAGGGAAAAAAGTAATCATTAAAACGCCATATGATGCTGTAAATTGCGGAATAAGTTACCTGTCGGAGGATAGAAAGCAATTTGGCCTGATAACGGAAATGTCCGTAGAAAACAACATCACCATTGCCTCTATTCCCAAGCTGTGCAAAGGCCTGGGCTATATAGATCATGGCAAATGTGCATCCGAAGCGGAGAAATACGCGGAAAAGCTGAAAATAAAAACGCCTTCGCTCCGCACGCTCGTCAAGTCATTGTCTGGCGGTAACCAGCAGAAAATTGTCGTGGCAAAATGGCTTTTAAGAGATACCGATGTGTTGATCTTTGATGAGCCGACGAGAGGTATTGACATAGGCGCTAAAGATGAAATATGTGATCTTCTCGTAAGCCTTGCTGACATGGGAAAGGCGGTAATCATGATCTCTTCCGAAATGCAGGAGATACTGCGCGTATGCGACAGAATAATTGTAATGCATGAGGGGGAAATAACTGGCGAGTTGGACGCAGACACGGCAACACAGGAGGACATCATGCGCCTTGCTTCAAAAATATGAGACGTCAAGCTCTTGAAAGGATAATCGGAAATGAAAAGTTCTCAAAATAAAGTAAAAAAATTTTCTGTTCAGAGCATGGCAATCGTGTTTGGCCTCATTGCCATGAGTGTTTTCTTCTCCATAGCATCGCCCAATTTTCTAACCCCGTCAAATATCAATAACATTTTGCTGGCAACCATGATAAATGGTGTCCTGTCCGTAGGCGCGCTGTATGTTGTAGTAACTGGCGGCATTGATGTGTCCATCGGAACTTCTATGACGTTTGTCAGCGTAATGCTGGGAGTTTTTATGACATGGTGGGGTTTTCCAGCCTGGCTTGGCATAATCTGTGGGCTGCTGACAGGAGCGCTTGTTGGGCTTATAAACGGTATCATGGTAACAAAGATGAAAATAACTCCGTTTATAGCGACTCTCGGTATGCAAATGGTTACCGCAGGCCTTGCTATCGTGATAACGGGAGGGACCCCAATCTATTTTACAAAAATCAGTGGATATCAAAACATTGCCTTGGGGTCTCCGTTTGGGAGCTGGTTTGCAAGCCTCGGTATTCAGGATTACGCGGTAAACACAGGTGTGCTGATTATGTTCCTCCTGGCGATCATTTTTGGCGTGATACTGTCAAAAACATCCTTCGGAAGATATTTGTATGCAATCGGAAATAACAGGGAGTCGACAAGGCTCTCCGGCATAAAAGTGGATCAATGGGAGCTGTTTGCCTATATTGTCGCCGGATGTATGGCGGCGGTAGCCGGCATATTGATGACCTCACGCATGAACACGGCTTACCCCTCTATCGGGAGTGGATATGAGATGAATGCCGTGGCCGCGTGTGTTATTGGCGGAGCATCTCTGGCAGGCGGTAAAGGCTCAATGAAAGGCGCTGTTTTGGGAGCTTTTATCATGAGCGTGCTTACAAATGGGCTGCGCCTTTTGAGCGTATCCACGGAATGGCAGAAGGTACTTACCGGCGTAATCATTATTGTAGCTGTGTATATTGATATAATAGGAAAGAGAAAGAAAAATGGATAAGCAATTTGATGTCGTTGCGATCGGGGAATATCTTATAGATTTTTCCCCGAATGGGTGTAGCAGGACCGGCAACCCACAGTATGAAATGAACCCTGGCGGTGCGCCGACGAACTGCCTCGCCTCGTGTGCAACCTTAGGGGGAAATACGGCGATTATTGGCGCAGTAGGAAGGGACTTCTTTGGCCGGTTTTTAAAAGACAAGGCAACAGAGGCCGGAATTGACATAAGCGGACTCCAGACTGTACCTGAAAGTACAACACTCGTGTTTGTCAGCGTCGACGATGCGGGAAACCGCGAGTTTGCCTTCGTAAGAGAACCGGGTGCAGACACCAGAATAAGCAGAAACGCGTTAAATACGCAGCTTTTGGAAAACACGGCATATTTGCATTTCGGTACGCTATCTCTGACCGATGCCCCCGCGCGCGATGCAACAATATTTGCTGTGGAGTATGCAAAACGGAATGGGGCACAGATTTCGTTCGATCCCAATTATCGGGCACCGTTGTGGAAAAGCGTGGACGATGCGAAAACATGGATGCTCTGGGGCCTTAAGCAAGCGGATATTGTAAAGATGTCTGAGGAGGAGCTTACACTACTCTTTGACAAAAGCATCGAAGAAGGTGCAAAAGAAGTACTTGGTCTGGGGGTAGATGAGCTTTATCTTACCGTGGGCAGCAAAGGAGCATATTTCTTCTCAGAGAATGAGCAACACTACGATCCTGGATTTGCCGTCAATGCAATCGACACTACGGGCTGCGGCGATGCCTTTACCGGGGCAATTCTTTACCAGAAATGCAGAGAAGCCGGCAAAACAGCAAAAGAACGGCTGCGCTTTGCCAATGCAGTCGGCGCGTTGTGTGCCACGCACCTGGGAGGAATGAGTGCTATGCCCGACAGGAAAAGAGTAAAGCAGCTGCTGAAGAGGAACGGAGTATGCATCTGATTATTGCAAAAAATGAAGCAGAACAGGCAGTGTTGGCGGCTGATGAGGTGGAGAAAATGATAATTACAAAGCCGAACTGCTGTCTGGGCCTTTCCACAGGATCAAGCCCGCTGGGAATGTACAACGAGCTTGTGAGAAGATTTGATGCCGGAAAATTGGATTTTTCCGCGGTCAGTTCGATCAACCTTGATGAGTATATTGGGCTAAGCCATGAACATCCCCAGAGTTTTTATTACTATATGAACAACAATTTTTTCCGCCGCATAAATATAAAGCCCGAAAATACATATGTTGCTTCCGGTGTGGGTAATCCGGAGGCAAATATAAAAGCATTCAGGGATCGTCTTGATGAAAAGACGATAGATCTTCTTGTTCTCGGTGTTGGTGCAGATGGGCATCTCGGATTCAATGAGCCGGGGGATATGCTTTATGACAGAGCACATCAGGAAAGGCTGGCACAGAAAACGATTGAGGACAATTCAAGGTTCTTTAATGACCTTCGTCAGGTTCCAATATCTGCTTTGACTATGGGAATCGGAGAGATAATGCGGGCAAGGAAATTGTTGCTGATTATAAGCGGGGAAAAAATAGAGGCAGCTGAGAAGCTTCTCTGCAATGAAGTTATCACACCGTGGTGCCCGGTCACTTTTTTGAAGATGCACCAAGACGCAACAGTGATTATTAATCGGGAACTGGCAAATGAACTGAGAATAGCATAGCTGACATTATTTCCTCGCAGGAGAATTTCCTTACGGGGATATAATTACACGGCCATTGTAAAGAAAAAAGCATAAACGCTGGCCCTCTTTTTATAATAGTCAGAGCGCGCTCATGCCGCTGTGCTGGGTTGTGATTTGACTTCGGGGCAGACCCGGAAAGAACAGTATCTATAAACAGAATAATCCGAACCTTATCTCAGTGAACCGAACCAGATTGTGCGGACAGCACAAAAAAGACCCGAGATGTAGGAGA
>JAUMVV010000035.1 GCA_030529985.1 Bacillota bacterium | reverse complement strand
TATAGGCGGTGCAGTCGGCTCTATAGACGGCTCCGTAGGTATGGTGGTTGTGGTCTCATCTTCATCACGGTCTTCCTTTGTGGTCTTGGACTTTTTCTTCGTTACCTTGGAATATGTTCCGTCGATGAAGTATTCTCCTCCCACACTGATTACATTGGCAGGCTTATCGAAGTAGGAACCCCTTGGTATGTCAGCACACACACGACCCATGATTGCGGCCCAGAACTGAGCAGCCTTGTACGAGTAGTTTGATACTGACATATTTATATCGTTGCCCATCCACAGCGCCATGGAATACTGAGGCGTGAAGCCGGAGAACCAGATATCGTACATATTGCTTGTTGTACCGGTTTTGCCCGCAGCGGGCTGGGAACTGATGGATGCACTTCGGCCGATACCGTTTGTAACAACACTTCTCAAAACATCGGTCATGATCCACGCTACGCCGGGATCGTAAACCTGAGTCTCTTCGGTCTTGTTTTCGTATTTAAGGTTCCCGTTGGAGTCAAGAACCTTGGTGTAGAATATAGGTGTCTTGTAGACTCCTTTATTAGGGAATACAGCATAAGCGGCGGTTTCTTCCAGAGGGGAGAGTCCCTTCGTGAGACCGCCCAGAGAAATTGCCGCAGGGTTGGCATCTGCCTCATCGTTCAGCGTTGTGATACCGGATTTTTTCATCATGTCGAGTGAGTACTGTGCGCCCTCATTCATATCGATCTGCTTGTATATCTTATAGGAGCATACATTAAGGGACATCTGAAGAGCCTCTCTGAAGGTTTTAGGGCCGTGGTATCCATGGTCATCATTCAGAGGCCATACCTTGCCGTTGCCGTCTTTGGTAAGCGCATCGTTGATGACGCTTCCCGCAGTAATGTATCTGCCCCAGTCGGAGCCTTCGCTGGTGTCCAGTGCAAGCTTCTTGTTGGCTTCATGATATTCGAAACTCATCTGAAGGGCAGGTCCGTAAACAGCCAGCGGCTTGATCGATGACCCCGGCTGTCGAGGATTGACGGCTCTGTTGTAGAGCTGCTTTCCCGTAGCTCCGCGACCGCCCATCATGCCCTTGACTTCTCCTGTGGAATTCTCAATAATGACGGCCGCAGCCTGTGGCTGACGAACCTTCTGCTTGAGACTGTAATTCTCGTCAGCTACGGTGTATCCGCCATCGCCCTTCTTGAAGAAATCCGGATAATCCGTGAAGAACTGCCCGGATATTACGCAGTTCCCGTCACCGTCAATGGATTTGTATTCCTGTGGGATGGACAGTGCCCCGCTCTCGATGAAGTAGAAGTTTCCGTTCTCCTGCTTGAACATGCCCTTGAATTCAACACTGATATCTGTGCCGGCATCCGTTTCCGTGCTGAAGAAGTTAAGACGCTTATTCTTCAGCAGCGTGATTCCTCCATCAGAATTGCTGCGGTACTCATTTTTCTTCAGGACAAACGAATCCTTATCGTTGAAGTAGTAGCCGTATTTGTATGCCAGCACAACGCCTTGGTCGCTGACGATGTTCCCGTCCGCATTTGTTCTGGTGTATGAAATAGAGGTGTAATTGCCGTCCTTATCGAATTCCTCCTCCATTATATTCTGTATGTTCGAGTCCATGGATGTATAAATCTTGAGACCCTTTGTGTATATCATGTTTTCCGCATCGCTTTCGCTGAGGTTAAATTCCTTCATAAGGTCAGCGGTAAGCTGTTTGAGACAATAATCCGTGAAGTAGGATGCCCTGCCTTCGTCAACGGCCGTGCCGATTTTTATCTCATCTTCAAGATCGTTTGCCTTTGCAACAGCCGTATCCCGTTCCTGCTCGGAAATGAAACCCATGCTGCACATGTTGTTCAGAACAAGCTGACGCCTGTCCGTTGTCCTGTCACCGTTATACCGGTAGGTAACGGTTTCCGTTTTCTTGATTTTAGGAAGAGATGTCATGCTGTTGTAGTAATCGGAGTATACCAGCGCATAGGTATCAGGCGACTGCGGAAGTGCAGCCAGAGCAGCACACTGCTCCAGATTGAGATTTTTTGCCTTCGTATTGAAGTAGGATTCAGCCGCAGCTTCAACACCGTAGGAATTGAAGCCGAGATAGATCGTGTTAAGGTATGCTTCCATAATCTGTTCCTTTGAAAGCTTCTTCTCAAGTACGATCGTGCAGTACATCTCCGTAAGCTTTCTGGACAGGGAACGCTGGCTCTTTATTTCGGCCAGATAAACATTTCGGGCCAGCTGCTGTGTGACAGTGGATGTGCCGCTTATCTCACCGCCGCCGAATATGCTGTCCTTAACTGCGCCAACCATACGGATAAAGTTAAAGCCGTGGTGATGCTCAAACTTCTGGTCTTCTATGGCGATGACTGCATTGACCATGTTTTCCGGGATGTCCTTATATTTGATTACTGTACGGTTTCCGTTTGAAAAATAGAGATTTTCGATTTCTTTGCCGTTTTCGTCGTACATGACTGAACGCTGGCTGATGTGGGAGTACAGATCATCTGTATCGACGGCAGGAGCCTTGAGGAATATGAAGCCCACATATATGCCCACAGCAAAAACAAGACAGAGACCTGCGCAGAGAAGTGATTTGAATAAGACCTTCCCGCCGGATTCGGGCTTTACGGTTTTATGACCGGCTGAGCCGGAAGCGCTTCCTCCGAATTTTGATGATGCGGCAATGGCTTTTGCCTTTGCGGATTTACTGTGCTGTACGGCTTTTTCCTTTGCGGATCTCGCAGCATCCTTTGCCTTCTGCTTTTCGGAGCGGGAAGACCTTTTCCCCCTGCGTTTATCTGAAGAGGAGGTATCGGCTCCGGATGCGGCTCGTCCGGCACGGGAAGATCCGGATTTTCCGGAACGGTCAGGCTTGTACATGAATTCTTCAGCACCGTCGTCGGCACTGTAGGTGTCGGTTCCAACATTATCCTTTCGGGAAGCATTGGCTATTTCGTCAAATTTGCTGAAAAAATCATCATTGAAATCGTTATACTTATCAGACAAAGTTTCATCCTCCAGTTATATGCATTAGTAACTATAAAACAGATGTAATGATTATACCACAGCATGGGGAATTATAGTAAAGAATTGATGAAAAATATGAGGGAGGGGTTTAAATGGGGGCAGTGCAAAATTTATGGAAAATATTAACAATAATGCTTGATATTTACAAATAAGCATGATAGGATCTAAAGGGGATTTTCAAAGGGATGAACAGAGGGGTGATACAGGATGATTCGCAGACCACCGGTATTTGCTGCGGCCGGATTCGCCGCAGCAGTTATTTCAGGATATTATGCCGGAATCTTCGCACTGTCGTTGCCGGCAGGCGGAATCGCAGCATTTCTTATTTTGAGGAAACAGATGGAGACGGGGGAAAATATCAGAACAGGGGCATTGCTGCTGCTGGTGTTTTACGGGTTCGGGCTTACCTGCTTTTGTATAAATGACAGCAGGCTGGAGAGAGAAAGAGCAGCTTTTGAAGAACTCGCCGGAGAGGCCGGAACCGCAGAAATCGAAGGGACTGTTATGGAGAGATCCCACCGCATCAGCTCTGCGGGGGAAAAATATATACAGATCACTTTGGAATGCAGCGAAGGGAGATGCCTGATCAAATTCTATGAGCCGGGCAGACATGAAAAAAGGGACCTGATCCCGGGCCGAGAAATCAATGTGAGAGGCAGGCTGCAGCCTCCTCAGGGCAGACGGAATCCGGGTTGCTTTGACTACGCCTTATACCTGAAATCCGGAGGCGTAACGGCTACTATGACCGGGGACAGCTTTGAAATGACGGAGGATGGCGGGACATCTCTTCGAGGAAGTCTTTTTCTGTGGCGCGAGCACTATATCAGAACCGTGACGGGGCATACAGATGGCGATACGGCATCTATGCTGAGGGCAATCATGTTTGGCGATAAGGGGGAGATGGATCAGGATATGCTTGAGCTGTTCCGTCGCAACGGAACGGCTCATATTCTGGCCGTGAGCGGTCTTCATATCGGAATAATATACGGGTTTCTCGTATTGATCTGGAGATGGAAGAAAGGATGGATCTTTTTCTTTTTTATCGCCGCATTCTTTACGGGATATGCTGTTCTTGCAGGCTTTTCACCCTCTGTTATGCGTGCCGTTTTGATGGTGCTGCTCCATTCCTTTGCCTTCCTTACGGGCAGGCGTTATGATCTCAGCAACGCCGCATTTCTGGTAGCAGTTGCCGCCATGATACGAAATCCGTTCATGCTGTTCAATGCCGGATTTCAGATGAGCTTTCTGGCAGTTCTCACCATGGCTCTTGTACTGCCGTTTCTCCGGCATGTGTATTCAGGAGTCTTTTTATCGGGGCTGGCGATCCAGATCGGCCTGGGACCCTTCATCCTGTATAATTTCAATTATCTTTCTCTTATTGCTGTTCTTATCAATGTGCCGGTGATTTTCCTGGCGGGCATCATAGTTCCCCTGGGACTGGTGAACATGCTTCCCGTCATACCGGGAGCTTTTTTTCGTGCGGAGGGAGGTCTCTGCAGTATTCTGCGGTGGATGAACAGGGTGGCCGAAATAGATGGGATCACAACATTTCAGGTTTCGAGTCCACCTGTGTGGGTAATGGCATTTTATTATCTGGCTCTTCTGATGATGGCAACGGAGGAGGGGAGGCTGGCAATAATGCGTTCACATGCAAAGGCAAGGCATATTGTGAAGCTGTGTCTCCTCGTGCTGGCACTTTCCCTGTCCTTCAGTCATCTTGTCGATGATGGTTTCAGAAACTGCGATATTACCTTTGTTGATGTGGGACAGGGGGACTGTATGCATCTGCGGTCAGGGGGTAGAAATTATCTGGTGGATGGAGGAGGAAGCGACAATTACAATGTGGGAAAGCAGGTGCTGCGGCATTATCTTCTGAAGAACGGGGCATCGCATATTGACGGAGCCTTCGTGACTCATCTGCATACAGACCATTACAGGGGTATATGTGAGCTGGCTCATGAGGGGCTGGTTGACAAGCTGTATGTGTACGAAGGGAACAGGTTATCGGTGAAGGAAATAGAGGAGGAAACAGGGCTTGATTCCGATAAAATAGTATTTCTGCATGCCGGACAACGGGTGGAGCTTGGCCGCAATGAATATATTGAAATTCTGTATCCTGAGAGAAAAACCGATTCCGAATACGGTCGGATGAAGGGGGATGAAGAAAATGAAAACGCCGTGAGCCTTATTATGAGGATCGACATGGAGGGTATAAGTACTCTGGTGACAGGGGATATTGATGAAGAGGGAGAAAGAGAGCTGATTTCCCGGTGCAGAAATTCGCTTAAATCGGATATTCTGAAAATTCCCCATCACGGATCGAAATACAGCTCTTCGGATGCTTTTCTCGATGTGGTCAGTCCGGATTTTGCAGTGGTTCAGGTGGGGAAGAATAACTACGGCCACCCCGCACCCGAGGTGCTGGAAAAACTGGCTGCAGGGGGAGTGGCGGTTTATCGGAATGATCTGCAGGGGGCTGTTGGGGTTGAGATAAAAAAGGGGGAGGTCAGGAAAATCAGGAGGATGATTGAATGAATGGGAAAGATGCTATCAGAATAAGAAGAAAGAAATGAGCAAGCTTGTCGGGTACGAAGACCTTACCCGGAATAAAAGCATCTCTCCTTAATATCCTGTATCAGTATTTCTGTATGACAAGAAAAAGTTGACTGGTTAACGGATAAGTTTAGGATGACCAAACAGCCGATGTGTTGTATAATACAAGAGCAACATTTATCAGGAGGAAAGAATATGTCGGATAAGAAGATGAATATCGTATGCCTGGATATGGAAGGCGTACTCGTACCGGAAATATGGATCGCCTTTGCAGAGGAAACCGGAATACCGGAATTCAAGAAAACAACTCGCGATGAACCTGACTATGATAAGCTCATGGAATACAGAATAGCTCTTCTGAAAAAGCACGGTCTGGGTCTTAAAGAAATACAGGAAACTATATCAAGAATAGACCCGCTTCCGGGAGCCAAGGATTTTTTGGACAAGCTTCGTCAGCAGACGCAGGTAATCATACTCAGTGACACCTTTGAACAGTTTGCCAAGCCACTTATGGAGAAACTGGGCTGGCCGATGATCATGTGTAACTCTCTGGAAATCGATGAGCAGGGCATGGTTGCGAAGCACATCATGAGAATCGAGAAGTCAAAGCTTTCAACGGTAAAGGCTCTTCAGTCAATCGGTTATGATACCATAGCTGCAGGAGACAGCTTCAATGATCTGGGGATGATACAGGCCAGCAAGGCGGGATTCCTGTTCAGATCAACAGAACAAATCAAGAAGGACTATCCTCAGTATCCTGCATTTGAAGATTACGACGAATTCTATGAGGCGATAATCGCAGCACTGTAAACCGCAATGAGTCAGAGGAGCGTTTCTTCTGACTCATTTAATAATTGGAGGGAAAATGATTACAGGCAAACAGAGGAGCTATCTCAGGAAACTGGGGCAGCAGCTGGATCCGGTGGTATATATCGGCAAGTCGGATCTGACAGAGAATGTTATAAAAGAAATGGATAATCTGCTTGAAGCGCGTGAACTGATAAAAGTCAAACTGCAGGAGGGAAGTACGCTGGAGCCGAAGGAATGCGCTAACGAGGCTGCCCTGCTTTTGCATGCGGAATTTGTCCAGGCTATAGGCAATAGATTTGTCCTGTACAGACAGGCTTCAGACAGAGAAAGAAGAAAGATCGTACTGCCAAGGTAGGAACCATGCCGGATTTCAAGGTTTACTCGGAGTTTGAGCCTATGGGGGATCAGCCCCGGGCTATCGATACAATTTCAAAGGGAATAGAAGAGGGCAAACGGTCACAGACACTGATGGGAGTTACCGGAAGCGGCAAGACCTTCACCATGGCAAAAATCATTGAGAGAGTGCAAAAGCCTACGCTGGTCATCAGTCACAATAAAACCCTCGCAGCACAGCTTCATGGCGAGTTCAGGGAATTTTTTCCGGAAAATGCTGTGGAGTATTTTGTGTCCTATTATGATTATTATCAGCCGGAGGCCTATGTTGCTTCGACTGATACTTATATTGAAAAGGATTCTGACATAAATGATGAAATCGAAAAGCTGCGCCACTCTGCAACAGCTGCACTCAGCGAGAGAAAGGATGTTATCATCGTGGCATCGGTTTCATGCATTTACGGGCTCGGCAGCCCGATAGATTATGAAAATCAGGTGATATCCTTAAGACCCGGTATGGAGAAGGACAGACAGGAGATGCTGAGAAAGCTTGTGGAAATACAGTACACGAGAAATGATATGGCATTTGAGAGGGGAAACTTCAGAGTGCGCGGAGATATTATCGATATCCACCCTGCAGGAGCAGAGAATGCCGTAAGAATAGAACTGTTCGGCGATGAAATCGAGTCGATAAAGGAAATCAACCCGATTACCGGAGAAATTCTGGGACTGAGAAATCATGTCGCCATCTATCCGGCATCTCACTATGTGACCGGTCCGGAGAAGATAGAGCAGGCAATAGGTGCAATAAACGAAGAACTGGAGGAGAGGATCCGGTGGTTCAAGGACAGGGGCAAGCTCATCGAAGCGCAGCGCATTGAACAGCGAACGAGATATGATATGGAGATGCTTCGGGAAATAGGTACCTGCAAGGGCATCGAGAACTATTCCCGACATCTGGTAGGGCTGCCTCCCGGAAGCCGTCCGTACACACTGATAGACTATATCCCGGATGATTTCCTGATCATGATAGATGAATCTCATGTCATGCTTCCCCAGCTGAGAGCAATGTACAATGGCGACAGAGCCAGAAAACAGTCTCTGGTTGATTTCGGATTCAGGCTTCCTTCGGCTCTGGACAACAGACCTTTGAAGTTTGAAGAGTTCAACAGTCTGGTAAATCAGGTCGTATATGTGAGTGCCACACCTGCAGAGTACGAGAGAGAAGAAAGCGGCGGCATTTCTGCCGAGCAGGTGATTCGTCCGACGGGGCTGCTTGATCCGCTGATCGAAACACACTCTACAGAAGGTCAGATGGATCATCTTATAGGTGAAATCAAGAAGGCAACAGCGAGAGAGGAACGCGTTCTGGTAACGACCCTTACCAAGAAAATGGCAGAGAGTCTCACCGCTTATCTGAAGAATTCGGGTCTCAAGGTGAGATACCTGCATTCGGAGATCGACACTCTCGAAAGGATGGAGATAATCCGCGATCTGAGAATGGGTGTTTTCGATGTACTGGTGGGAATCAATCTGCTCAGAGAGGGACTGGATATTCCGGAGGTATCTCTTGTTGCCATACTGGATGCCGATAAGGAAGGATTCCTCAGAACCGAAACATCGCTCATACAGACAATAGGGCGTGCCGCACGAAATGTTGACAGCAAAGTCATAATGTACTGCGACGGAATAAGCAAAGCCATGAGGGCGGCAATCGATGAGACAGAGCGGCGCCGAAGGATTCAGGACGAGTACAATAAGGCGAAGGGGATAACCCCGGAGAGTGTCCGCAAGGGCATACGCCAGGTAATAGAGGCGACTGCAAAGGCAGAGGAAGCGGAAGGATATGGCTCCTTCTTGGCAGGGCGCAAGCCTGATGAGCTTACCAAGAAGGAACTTCACGATTATGTTGGGAAGCTGGAAAAGGAAATGAAGCAGGCGGCAGCGGATCTGCAGTTTGAGAGAGCGGCTGAGCTGCGCGACCTGGTATTTGAATACAGAGCAAGGATGTAGAAATGGCAAAAGACATAATAATAAAAGGAGCGAAAGAGAATAATCTTAAAAATATAGATGTTACGATCCCGCGTGACAAGATGGTGGTCCTTACCGGACTCTCGGGAAGCGGTAAATCATCACTGGCCTTCGACACGATCTATGCTGAAGGGCAGAGGAAATATATGGAGTCCCTTTCTTCATATGCAAGACAGTTCCTGGGGCAGATGGAAAAACCGGATGTGGAATACATTGAGGGTTTAAGCCCGGCCATTTCCATAGATCAGAAGACTACTAATCACAACCCCAGATCAACAGTCGGCACGGTGACTGAGATATATGATTATCTGCGCCTGATGTATGCGCGAATAGGGATACCCCACTGCCCTGTATGCGGCAGGGAAATTTCCAGCCAGACCGTAGATCAGATAGTGGAGACCCTGATGCAGGAGGAAGAGGGAACAAGACTCACGATCCTGGCTCCTGTGGTAAGACAGAGAAAGGGACAGCATGAGAAGATAATAGACAGGATAAGGAGAGAGGGTTTTACCAGAGTCCGCATTGACGGGGAGATGATCCGCATCGAAGAGGATGAAATCAGCCTGGAGAAAACACACAAGCATACGATAGAGATAGTTGTGGACAGGATCAAGGTCAGGGACGGCGTTCAGAGCCGCCTGGCTGAGGCCTGCGAGCTGGCGATAGAGCATGGCGAGGGGCTGGTGCAGGTGATAGTGGGAGATAAAGAAGAGAAAACATTCAGCACAGCTCTTGCCTGCCCCGAACACGGTATCAGCATCGATGAGCTGGAACCGCGAATGTTCTCATTCAACAATCCGCTGGGGGCATGTCCCGAATGTAAGGGTCTCGGATTCATAAACAGCATCGATCCTGATCTGCTCATACCCGACCAAAATCTCAGTATTTCAGATAAAGCTCTGGTAAATGCCTTTGCAAGCATGGAATATACCAGCTTCTACTGGCAGGTTATCAGGGCTCTGGCGGAAAAATATAATGCGGATCTCGATATGCCCTTCAAAAAACTCCCGAAAAAATTCAGAGATGTTCTGCTCTACGGTTCCGGAAATGAAAAGCTAAAATACGATTATACAAACAGAAACGGCGATGTGCAGCACAGAAATCACACCTACGAGGGAATTATCCCCAATATGGAGAGGCGCTATCAGGAAACAAATTCCGACTGGATAAAGGGAAAAATCGAGCAGTACATGAATTTTGCCGAATGTCCCGCGTGTCACGGCAGAAAGCTGCGGGATGAGCTTCTGGCAGTAACTGTCGGCGGGAAAAACATTATGGAATTCTGTGATATGTCGGTTGTGGAGGCACTGGACTTCCTGGACAATATAGAATTGAGTGAAACCCACAGCAGGATAGCTGCAGAGGTCATAAAGGAAATCCGGGGAAGACTGCGTTTTCTCGCAAATGTGGGTCTGGATTATCTGACTCTGAGCCGCTCGGCAATGACTCTTTCGGGAGGGGAATCCCAGCGAATAAGACTGGCAACCCAGATCGGTTCAGGTCTCGTTGGCGTATCATACATTCTTGATGAGCCCAGCATCGGACTGCACCAGAAGGACAACAAGAAACTGCTGAAATCCCTGCGGGAGCTTACTGATATCGGCAATACCCTGATAGTGGTGGAGCACGACGAAGAAACCATGTATGCGGCAGACCACATAATCGATATTGGTCCGGGGGCAGGCATCCACGGGGGAGAGCTGGTGGCTCAAGGGACAGTTGAGGATATCAAAGCCTGTACTGAATCCATAACCGGTCAGTTTCTCAGCGGCAGGCGAAGCATCAAGGTTCCCGAGCAAAGGCGTAAGGGCTCGAGGAAGAATGTGACTGTCAGAGGAGCTTCGGAGAACAATCTGAAGGACATCGATGTGAAATTCCCCCTGGGCAAATTCATATGTGTCACGGGTGTATCGGGTTCGGGAAAGAGCAGTCTGGTAAATGAAATTCTCTACAAGGCTGCAGCTGCCGAAATGTACAAGTCCAAGGATAAACCGGGAAAGTACAAGAGTATACGGGGACTCCAGTATCTGGACAAGGTTATAGACATTAACCAGAAACCTATCGGCAGAACACCGAGATCCAATCCGGCAACATATACGGGAGTATTCACCCATATCAGAGATCTCTTCGCACAGCTTCCCGAGGCCAAAATACGCGGATACGGCAAGGGGCGCTTCAGCTTTAATGTCAAAGGCGGACGGTGTGAAGCCTGTAACGGCGACGGAATAATAAAGATAGAAATGCTCTTCCTGCCTGATGTATATGTTCCCTGCGAAGTGTGCAAAGGCAAGAGATACAATAGGGAAACCCTGGAGGTAAAGTACAAGGGCAAAAGCATCTTCGATGTTCTGGATATGAATGTAAGTGAGGCTCTGGAATTCTTCAGAAATCATCCGGCAATCAGGCGGCAGCTCCAGACCCTTGAAGATGTGGGTCTGGGCTACATCAAGCTGGGACAGCCTTCGACTCAGCTTTCGGGAGGTGAAGCCCAGAGGATCAAGCTGGCAGCAGAACTCTCTAAACGAAGCACCGGGAATACCATGTATATTCTGGATGAACCGACTACCGGACTCCATTTCGCGGATGTTGAAAAGCTTCTGGAGATGCTCAACAGGCTGGCGGATCAGGGAAATACTGTTGTGGTGATCGAACATAACATGGATGTGATAAAATGTGCCGATCATATCATTGATCTGGGGCCGGAAGGGGGCTTTCGCGGAGGTACGATAGTGAGCGAAGGAACACCTGAAGAGGTGGCGAAAGTCCGGGATTCGTACACTGGACAGTTTTTGGCTGAATTGCTATAATGTGGGTGGCGGCAAAGGGGGCGGGCTCTTTTGCCGCCGGTCATAGTTTTGCAAGGCGGTAAAAGAGCCCACCCCCTTTGCTGTCTTTTGAGGAGTGAGGAAATGATAGAAAAACTGAACATGACCATGCTGACGGACTTCTATGAAATCACCATGGCCAATGGCTATTACTGTGCGGACATGAAGGATAATATCGCATATTTTGATATGTTCTTCAGAAAAATTCCTGATGATGGCGGTTATGCCATTATGGCAGGTCTGGAACAGGTGCTCCGGTATCTGGATAAGCTTGAGTTTTCAGATGAAGACATCGATTATCTCAGGGGGAAGAAGATATTTGATGAAAGATTTCTTGAATATCTGAAGAATTTCAAGTTTGAATGTGATGTATGGGCAGTTCCGGAGGGCACACCTATATTCCCTTACGAGCCGATCATCACCGTGAGAGGACCGGTAATGCAGGCGCAGTTCGTGGAAACCATGCTCCTGCTGCTGGTCAACCATCAGAGCCTTATTGCAACCAAGGCGAGCAGGATAACCAGGGCAGCGCAGGGAAGACCGATAATGGAGTTCGGCACCAGGAGATCACACAGCACCACAGCGGCAATATACGGTGCACGTGCGGCATATATAGGCGGATGTGCGGGAACGGCATGCACGATCGCCGATGAAGATTTCGGAACACCGGCACTGGGAACCATGGCTCACAGCTGGGTTCAGATGTTTGACAGTGAATATGAGGCCTTCCGCACATATGCGGAGATCTACCCCACAAATGCCACTCTGCTGGTGGACACATACAATGTACTTAAATCGGGTGTGCCTGCAGCGATAAAGGTGTTCAAGGAACTTGATCCTCCCAACAAGGGAATCAGAATCGACAGTGGCGACATCGCTTATCTGACAAAGAAAGCCCGAAAGATGCTGGATGATGCAGATCTGGAGGACTGCAAGATCGTTATTTCGAACTCACTTGACGAGTATATTATCAGAGATGTTCTCCAGGAAGGGGCGTGTATTGATTCCTTCGGAGTGGGAGAGAGACTGATAACTGCCAAATCAGAGCCTGTTTTCGGAGGCGTTTACAAGCTTGCAGCTCTCGAAAAGGGCGGGAAAATGATTCCTAAAATCAAGATAAGCGAGAATATTGAGAAGATCACCAATCCGGGATTCAAAACCATATGGAGGCTTTTTGATAAGGATACAGACAGGGCTCTGTGCGATATTATCGCTCTGGATGACGAACCGGCTCCATCGGGAGAGGAATACGAAATCTTTGATCCGAAAGCAATATGGAAGCGAAAGACCATAACGAACTTCTACGCAAAGAATCTGCGAGTACAGGTGTTCAGGGGCGGAGTGAAATGCTACACCAGCCCTCCGATCGATGAGATCAAGAAGTATTGCAAGGAACAGCTCGATTTGATGTGGGATGAAATGAAGCGTTTCGAAAATCCCCAGACCTATTATGTTGACCTTTCACAAAAGCTCTGGAATCTGAAGCATGATATGATCAGTGAAAATAAATAGGAGCAGCGGATCCCGCTGAGCCGCTTATCCGTAACGAACCGAAAGCAGATATAGAATAAAAGGTGAAAAAATGAAACAGAAGAAGGGAATAAGCGCGTTTGACTTTTTCACGATTGGCTTCGGGGCAATCGTAGGAGTAGGTTGGGCTGTGATAGTAAACAACTGGATGTCTTCAGCCGGGGGAGCGCTTCCGGCAGCGTTGGGATTTCTGATTACATTGCTTGTAATCCTGCCGGTGGCCATGTGTTATGCGGAACTGTGCCCCATGCTTCCGGTAGCAGGTGCCAGCGTGGCATTTTCATACAGAGCCTTCGGTGAAAAGATAGCTTTTGTTTCCGGATGGGCTGCCCTGATGGCCTTTGCAGCTGTTCTTCCGTGGGAAGCGATATATATCAACGATATTCTGGCGATGATAATTCCGGGAGTGCACGGAGGACCGATACTGTATCATGTTATGGGAACACCGGTATATCTCAGATCAATGCTGATCGGAGAGGCATGTGCAGTTCTGATTTTCCTTATGAACTGGTTTGGCGCGAGAACATCGGCAAAGTTTCAGAAGACGCTTTGCATTGTGCTGCTGGCATCAATAGGGCTGACGCTGGCATGCTGTCTTTTTAAATTCGATTTCGAAAATCTGACTCCCGTATATGAAAATGTGGGAGTAGGCAATCATTCGTCATTTTACGGAGGAGCAATTGCAATGTTTGCAATAGCCCCTTTCTTCATCTTCGGCTTTGAGACTATCCCGCAGGGAATCGAAGATGCCGCAGGCTCGGTGAAGAGCGTTGGCAAGGTAATATTCCTGTCACTGATCGCCGCGGGAGTAACCTACGCAGCAATACTGTTTGTTGTAGGAGGAGCATATCCATGGCAGGAGTCAGCGGGACTTCCGACCCCTGCAGCAGGAAATCTTCTCAGAATTCTCTATCCGGGAGCATTTGGAAACGCACTTTATATTTTCATCCTTCTGGGCGTACTCTGCGGACTGATGACCACATGGAATGCCTTCTTTATTGCAACATCAAGACTTATGCTGGGTCTCGGCCGTGCCAGTCTGCTCCCGGCAAAGTTTTCGGAAATACACGAGAAGAGGGGGACACCGTGGTTTGCGCTCATCTGCTGCGGAATCATCTCGGCAATCGGACCTTTTCTCGGGCCGAGCATCATAGGAATACTGACAAGCATCACCTCAGTGGCACTCATGGTCTGCTGGTTCAATGATACCCGGGCTTTGATCGTTTTGAGAAGGAAGGAGCCTGATCTGAACAGGCCGTATAGACTTGCAGGCGGCAAACTTATAGCCGCAATCGGTATGTGTGTCTGCGTGATACTGTTTGTTATGTGCACACTGCCGGCCTCACCGGCATATGTAGGAAATATCGGAATATTTGTTATTATCGGCTGGGGCATTCTGGGAATCATATTTTTCCTCGGAAACCGCAGGAAGAGAAACGCTATTCCGTACCGGGAAAAATACAACTCGGTATTTGAAAAGATGCCGGACAGATAACAGACAGCGGTATAAAAAGAAAGGGACAGAAGAGGGGAAGCTTCTGTCCCTTTTAGAACTGTTATCCGATTCGAGAGTGTTCATCTCTTGCCTGATACCTGTCTTTTATTCGGCTCAATGATCATCTCCTGATTGGCAACTGTCTGTCATCCGGCTCAGTGATCATCTCCGCCGGATAATTATCTTTTATTTGATGCTCCGAGAACATCCTTTATCTTGTGGGCAACCATTCCCTTGATGGCATCTCTGGCCGGTCCAAGGTACTTTCGAGGGTCAAAGTCCGCCGGATGTTCCACCATGTATCTACGAATTTCCGCTGTCATGGCCAGACGGAGATCCGTATCGATATTCACCTTACAGATGCCGTGGCCGACAGCTTCTCTTATCATTTCTTCAGGTACGCCCTGAGCTCCCGGAATGTCACCGCCGTACTGATTGCAGAGAGCCACAAATTCAGGAAGTACAGTAGATGCTCCGTGAAGTACCAGAGGGGTGTCAGGTATCAGCCGGTTGATTTCCTTGAGCCTTTCGAAGTCGAGATAAGGTTCCCCTTTGAACTTATATGCGCCGTGGCTTGTGCCTATAGCTACGGCCAGTGAATCAACACCGGTTCTGGCAACAAATTCGGCAGCCTCTTCGGGAACCGTGAAGGTAGCATCTCTGGCAGCAACATTGACGGCATCCTCGACACCGGCCAGCTTTCCGAGCTCAGCCTCGACGACTACACCGTGGGCATGTGCATATTCAACGACTTCTCCGGTAATGCGGATGTTTTCCTCAAAAGGATGTTTTGAACCGTCGATCATTACCGATGTGAATCCGTCATCCACACATTTTTTGCATATATCGAAGTCCTCGCCGTGATCCAGATGCAGACAGATATCAACGCCTGTATCGATAATTGCAGCCTCCACCAGCTTGGTCAGATATGCAGGTTTGGCATATTTGCGTGCGCCCGCAGAAACCTGCAGGATCAGCGGTGCATTTTCCTGCTGTGCAGCCTCAACTATACCCTGAATAATTTCCATGTTGTTGACATTGAATGCGCCAACCGCATAGTCGCTTTTCAGCGCTTTTGCAAACATTTCCTTTGATGTTACCAGTGCCATAATCTGCCTCCTTAATTATTCATCATCTGACCGGTCAGGTTCTTCTGATCCGGTCGTTGCTTCAGTAGTGGACTCAGTAGTGCTCAATGTCTGTGTAGTCTGCGTTGCCGCTATCTTATCCGCCATCTTAGCGGGATAGTCCATTATCGCACCGATCCGGTTGTAAATCAGCAGCCCCGCAACTACGAGTATGATGAGAACGATGATAATATCGTTCTTATTGTAAAAAAAATCTTTTAATCGGTTCATGTAATAATGCTCCTTTCACATACACCATCACAATACCACATTTTGTGATTTTGCTCAACGGTTTTGGGCGACTAACCTAAAGACCGTATGTGTCAAGTAAACATTGGCAAGTTTCCCTTGCACTATGTTTTATGAAGTT
>JAUMVV010000034.1 GCA_030529985.1 Bacillota bacterium | reverse complement strand
AACCCCCGCAGTCAAACTCCCGCACATAATTGTCGCGGGAGGTTTTTTAGTGTATAATAAGTTGTTAAAAAGTATGTTTTTGACAGCGGGAGTGCAGCGATGAAAGGAAAGAAACAGGCGGAGGGTATCGCCGAAAGCAATTGCATAATAGAAAATCCGGGGATAATGCCGGAAAGCCTCATGGAAAAGAAGGTGGAGAAGGCGGGTCTGCTTCTGCATAGCTGCTGCGGACCGTGCAGCACCGGCGTCATAGAGAGGCTGGCAGATGAATTTATCATTACCCTGTTCTTTTACAATCCCTGCATAACCGATGAGGAGGAATACAAGCGCAGAAGAGATTCACAGGTAAGCTTCATAGAGCAGTTCAACCGGGAAAGGATGGATCTGCCGAACATCAGAATTATGGAGGGGGCATATGAACCGGGGGAATTTCTGGCACTTGCAGAAGGGCACGAGGAGGATCCCGAAGGAGGGGCGAGATGTGCCATGTGCTTCCGGCAGAGACTCGAGAAGACCGCACAGAATGCGGCGATCGCGGGGTGCGATTATTTCGGGACGACACTTACGGTCAGCCCCCACAAGAGCTGCGATATTATTTCCGGCATAGGCAGAGAGCTTGCTCTGAAATACAAGCTGTCCTTCCTGGACAGAGATTTTAAAAAACAGGACGGGTTCAGGAGATCTGTAGAATTGTCGAAGAAGTACGGACTTTACAGGCAGAATTACTGCGGCTGTAGGTTCAGCAAGAGATAGATACGATGAAGTATGTAAATCTTGTTATTGATAACAAAAGTAACAGCACGGACAGCACCTTCACCTATATCTGCCCGGAGGATTCCGTCAGGATCGGCAGCAAAGTACGGGTTCCCTTTGGCAGATCCGGGAAGCTGAGAGAAGGATATGTCGTATCGGTTACAGACGATGAAACTCAGATCGATGAAGAGCTGCGGGAGAAGCTGAAACAGGTCGCGGAAGTTGACAGCCGGGTATCCCTCACCGGGGAAATGGTGCGAACGGCTCTGTGGATGAAGGGGAGATATCTGTGCCGGTATATCGATGCTGTCAGATGCTTCCTTCCGGCGGGAACAGCTGCTAAGAGACGACAGGAGCAGAATTCTCTTGAAGGAAACAAAGGAGAGGGAGAAACCGTCGAGAAGCTGACAGACGAACAGAAGAAGGCAGTCAGCGATATAACAGCATCGATCCGAAGGGGCAGACACGACAGATTTCTGATTCACGGTGTAACGGGCAGCGGCAAGACTGAGGTCTACATCAGAGCGGCGAAGGAGGCGCTTGACATGGGAAGAGGAGTTATAGTCCTCGTTCCTGAAATATCTCTTACGGCGCAGATCATAGGGAGATTTCTGGCCAACTTCGGTGAAAATTCCGTGGCAGTGCTTCATTCAAGACTGTCGGCAGGTGAAAGATATGACCAGTGGAAGAGGATAAGAGAAGGCGGCGTACGAATAGTTATCGGCGCCAGATCGGCTGCTTTTGCTCCTGTGGAGAAGCTGGGGCTTATAGTGATCGATGAGGAACATGAATCCACCTACAAGTCGGATTTCACACCGAAGTACGATACGACCGAGGTGGCTCTGAAGCGCCTGCAGGATAAGGATAACGAAGGAATACTCCTGCTGGGAAGCGCCACGCCTTCGGTTGTGACCTATAACAGAGCCTTGGACGGCATATACAGGCTGATAAAGCTGACAAAGAGATATAATGACACCGGACTTCCCGAAGCGGAAGTGGTCGATATGAGACTGGAGCTGAAGGAGGGCAACAGAACCGTTATCAGCCGTAGACTTGCGGAGGAAATGCGAAAGCAGCTTCAGGCGGGTCGGCAGGTGATGCTTTTCCTGAACAGGAGAGGCTATTCGACTTTTGTTTCCTGCAGGGAATGCGGACATGTTATCAAGTGTCCCACATGCGGACTGTCTCTGGTTTATCACAAAGGCGGAGAGGGAGGACGAATGGTGTGCCATTACTGCGGGCATGAGGAAAAAGTGCCCGCTGCCTGCCCGGAATGCGGAAGCGGTTTTATAAGGTACTTCGGAAGCGGAACAGAGAAAATAGAAGAGCTGGTGGGGGAACTCTTCCCGGAGAGAAGGATAGAGAGAGTTGATCTGGATTCGGTAAAGAAAAAAGGGGAACTGACGAGAAAGCTGAAGGGCTTCGAGAAGGGCAGCATCGACATACTCATCGGGACCCAGCTCATAGCTAAGGGGCTGGACTTCAAAAATGTGGGACTGGTCGGAATAGTGTCGGCGGATGTGAATCTGAACATACCGGACTTCAGATCGCCGGAAAGAACTTTCCAGCTGATAACCCAGGCCGCAGGAAGAGCCGGCAGAGGAAAGGGCGGAGGAAGGGTGATAATACAGACCTACAGCCCCGAACACTACGCGGTAGTTATGGCTGCAGCTCAGAACTATGAGCAGTTCTACAGAGCCGAGGACAAGTTCAGAAACTACATGACCTATCCGCCCTACAGCGATATATTTCAGATAGTATTCACAGCTAAAAGTGAAGAGTCGGCCGGGGCAGGCGCGGGAAAGTGGTATCGCAGACTGCTGGAGATCATGCCTGAGGAGGATAGGATGAATATTTTCGAACCCCAGCAGGCATACATGGGCAGGATACGGGATGTGTACAGATATTCCATGATAATCAAGTGTCCCGGAGGCAGCCGCCGGAGATATACGGCTGTGATCCACCGAATACGGGAAGAAGAAATTGCGGAAGCGAGAAAGAAAAAACAGGATTACGCAGCTGTTGTGGATATCAATCCGTACAGCTTCATATAGTAACTTCACATAGGAGGAAACATGGCTTTAAGAAACATAGTAACAGAGGGTGATCCCATCCTGAGAAAACAGTGCAGACCTGTCGGAGATGTCACGGAGAGAATCAGAATGATCCTTGACGACATGGTGGAAACGATGAGGGAAGCCAATGGAGTAGGACTGGCAGCACCGCAGGTCGGAATCATGAGGAGACTGTTCGTTGCAGAACCTGCGCCGGAAAGGGTCTTCTGCTTTGTTGATCCTGAAATTGTCACCATGGAAGGGGAGCAGGAAAGCGAGGAAGGCTGTCTGTCCGTGCCGGGAATGGCAGGAACGGTAAGAAGACCTGAAAAGATAAGAATAAGGGGACTGGACAGGGACGGCGAGATGCAGGACTGCAGTTTCGAAGGATTTGACGCTATCGTTATGTGTCACGAGTTCGATCATCTTGAGGGCGTGCTTTACATTGACAAGGCGAAGAACATCCACGAGCTGACAGAGGAAACAGAGGGAAAATAATGAAACTTATTTACATGGGAACGCCCGATTTCGCAGTTCCCGCTCTGCAGGCGCTCTATGAAGCGGGACATGAAATCGAATTTGCGGTCACTCAGCCGGATGCGGTGAGAGACCGGGGCAAGAAGGTGAAATTTCCGCCGGTCAAGGAGAAGGCTCTCGAACTGGGGATCAGGGTCATCCAGCCGGAAAAGCTGAAATACAATGAAGAATTTCTGGCAGAGGTACGGAATGCAGAACCTGACGCTATAATAGTTGCCGCGTACGGCAAGATCATCACGAAAAGGATCCTTGATACTCCGAAGTACGGATGCCTGAACATTCACGGATCGCTGTTGCCCAGATTCAGAGGGGCGGCGCCGATCCAGGCGGCAATTATTGAAGGTGATAAAGAGACCGGCGTCACGATTATGCAGATGGAAAAGGGGCTTGACACAGGCGATATGCTCGCAAAAGCAGCCACGGAGATCGGCAGCAAGACCGGAGAGGAGCTGCATGATGAGCTGGCGGCAATCGGTGCGGAGCTGATAGTGAAAACCCTTGATGATCTCCTTGCGGGGAAAATCACGGCTGAGAAACAGGATGACAGCCTGTCATGCTATGCGCCGATGATTGCCAAGGAAGACGGGCATGTTGATTTTACTCTTTCTCCGGAGGAGATAGAGCGGAGGATAAGGGCATTTGACCCGTGGCCGGGCAGTTTTGCAGATCTGGGAGGCAGGAGATTCAGATTCCGGAGGGCGCAGGTTGTCCACGAAGATACGAAGGCAGCTCCCGGCACGGTTCTGGCTGCAGGAGAGGAAGGTCTGGATATTGCGGCAAAAGGCGGTGTACTGAGGGTCACAGAGCTTCAGGCACCCGGTCGGAAGAGGATGAACACAGGTGAGTATTTAAGGGGCAATTCCATTGAAATCGGTACTGTTTTAAGATAAAATACAGTTTGAGGTGATTTTATGTATTACGGTTTTGATCCAACGATAATAATTTTGATTCCGGCAATCATTTTTACCATATATGCACAGGGGAAAGTGAAGAGAGCGTACAATACATATTCACGCATCCCCACCCAAAAGGGTATAAGCGGACAGCAGGCGGCAAGAATGATCCTTGACAATAACGGGATGGGGCATGTTCCCATCCGGGTGGTTCAGGGCGAGCTTACGGACAACTACGATCCGGTCAAGGATGTGATGCATCTGTCAAACGGAATCTGCAACGGCAGCTCCATCGCATCTGTTGCGGTGGCGGCACATGAATCCGGCCATGCCATTCAGGACGGAACAAACTACGGTTTCCTGAAGTTCAGGATAGCGATGGTACCGGTTGTCAACCTGGTTTCAGGAGCATCCTGGCCGCTTATTATCATCGGGATCCTGATGGTTGCTGCCGGGAAGGCGCTGGGCGGTATATTGTTCGATATCGGGGTGATCATGTTCCTTGTGGTTGTGCTTTTCCACACTGTAACACTGCCTGTTGAATTTAATGCAAGCAGGCGCGCGCTGGCACAGCTTACGGAACTCGGGATAGTAGATGAAACTGAAATCAAAGGGGCGAAGAAGGTGCTGTCTGCGGCGGCTATGACTTATGTGGCTGCTCTGGCGGTATCCGTCCTCAACCTGGTGAGAATCCTTGCTATAAGGGGGAGCAGCAACTGATGGACAAGAACAGAAAAACAGCATATCTGGCTTTGCTCGATGTGCATGCCAGGAAAGCGTATTCAAATCTTGCGCTGAATCATAAAATAACGATGAACAAACCCAATTTTCCTGCTTTTGTCAGAGAGCTGGTTTACGGAGTGCTGGAGAGCAAACTGACTCTGGATTTTTACATCGATCGGCTTGTGGATGAAGGGATCGACAGCCTTAAACCTGCGGAACTGACGATTCTCAGGATGGGAATATATCAGATAATAAGCATGGATTCCGTTCCGGAATATGCGGCGGTCAGCGAAAGTGTGGATCTCGCCAAGAGATACTGCAAGAGCAGAGCCGGTCTCGTGAACGGGGTTCTGAGAGAGTTCCAGAAGCGAAAGGACAGCATGGAACTTCCCGCCAGAGAGGATGACCTGATAAGATATCTTTCGGTGAAGTATTCCTATGCACCATGGATCATAGAACTCTGGCTGAAGTATTATGAAGAATCCTTCGTTGAGGAGCTTCTGGCGGCAGGGAACAGCAAGCCGCCGCTTACTATAAGAATGAACTGGCTGAAGGTTCGAAAGGATGATCTCAGGAAGGCGCTGGAGGACAGGGGCTATGAGGTGGAGGACGGCAGTATATGCCAGAACGCCCTCAATATCAAGGGCAGCGGACTCCTGGAGTCAGAGCTGTACAGGCATGGTCTTTTCACACCGCAGGATGAAAGCTCAATGCTGGTATCCGAAAAACTGGGAGTCAAGCAGGGCGACACGGTAATGGATGTATGTGCAGCGCCCGGAGGCAAGACCACCGCGATAGCGGAAAGGATGAACAATACCGGCAGAGTTCTGGCATCGGATATTTATCGCCGAAAGCTGGAACAGGTCGATAAGGAAGCGAAGAGGCTGGGTATTACAATAATCGAAAGCAGGTCATGGGATGCCACAAGAGTCGATTCCACTATGGTCAAGAAGGCGGACTGTGTGCTGGTTGATGCACCGTGTTCAGGGCTTGGAGTGGTAAGGAGAAAGCCTGAGATAAAGTATAGGGAAAGAAATGATGAGATGGAGCTCCTGCCTAACAAGCAGTATGCGATTCTGTCAGCATCATCCGCATATGTTAAACCGGGAGGGACACTTCTGTACAGCACATGTACGGTAAACCCGGAAGAGAACGAAAAAGTTGTCGAAAGATTCCTCAAGAGGAACGGAGGATTTGAAAAGGTGGAAGCGATTCAGCTGCTGCCTAATGTTAATGGAACGGACGGATTTTATATCTGTGTGATGAAGAGAGAAGAACTGACGGACTAGCAGCCCCGGTTCCGAAAGGAGAAAAACTGCCAATGCTGCAAATAGGATTCAAATGCAACAGAGGAGTTGTCAGGAAAAACAACGAAGACGCATGCTTCGTGATACCGAATCAGGATGTGTACATAGTAGCGGACGGAGTCGGCGGGAACAATTCAGGAGAAATCGCCTCCAGATCGGCCGTTGAGAGCCTGGCAGCCTTTGTGAAGGCCAATGATCCGGAACTCTGCGGAAGCCCGGAGGAGATATTCGGCTTCCTGGCTGAGGCCATCGATATTGCAAACGATACGGTATATGAAAAGGGAACAACGGATCCGGCATGCAAGGGCATGGCTACAACGGTGGTCATGGCCTATATCAGAGACGGTTCCGCATATCTGGCTAATGTAGGCGACAGCAGAGCATATCTGTTTCGCGAGGGAAGATTAAAACGCATTACGAGGGATCACACCTATGTGAATGAACTGATCGACAAAGGACTGATTACCGCGAAGGATGCCGAAAGCCACAGCCGGAAAAATGTTATCACCAAGGCTCTCGGTGCAGAGCAGAGTATTGATCCCGACTTCTACAAGGTCAGTCTGGCAGAGAGGGATATCGTGATGCTCTGTTCGGACGGACTGTACGGGGAGGTCGGAGAAGACAAGCTTTCGGAGATGCTTTCGAGAGCGGATATTGAAGGCAGTCTTATGAACGATCTCTGTGCCGATCTCGTCGATGAAGCGATTCTGTCCGGCGGCAGGGACAACATTACGGTGATTTGTATCAGGACTTGATTTCTTTAGGAGGAAGTTATGAGTAAAGTACTCGCAAACAGATATGAACTGTTCGAGAGAGTTGGCGAAGGCGGAATGTCCGTTGTCTACAAGGCAAAGGACAAGCTTCTCAACAGATTTGTGGCAATAAAAATTCTCAAGCCGGAGTTTATCAATGACAAGAAGTTCATCGAAAGCTTCAGAAGAGAATCTCAGAATGCAGCCAGCATGACTCACGCCAATATAGTAAACATTTACGATGTAGGAAGGGAAGGGAATATCCACTACATCGTTATGGAGCTTATAGAGGGGCGTGCGCTGAGCGAGCTTATAAAGGAGCAGGCTCCTATGCCTTATCCCAAGGTGATAGCCCTGTCCAAACAGATAGCGGCGGCTCTTGCCTTCGCGCATAAGAACCATATCATCCACAGGGATGTGAAGCCGCACAATGTGATGATAACGCCAAACGGTACTGCCAAGATCACGGACTTCGGAATTGCCAAGGCGGTAAATGCGGCGACAATAGTGGATAACACTGACGGCATCGTGGGTTCGGTTCACTATTTCTCACCTGAACAGGCCAGAGGCGGATATGTGGACGAAAAGTCGGACATATATTCACTGGGCATCGTGATGTATGAAATGCTTACAGGACAGGTTCCCTTCGACGGGGAAAACCCTGTAAACATAGCATTGCAGCACATCAACAGCGAGATGACGCCTCCGTCGAAACTGGTGTCAGGCGTACCCCCGGCACTTGAGCACATCATCATGAAGTGTTGTGATAAGTATCCGGTGAACAGATATGCATCGGCAGATGAGCTTATTCAGGCGCTTAACAATCTGGAGTTTGTGGGAAGCGTGGTGGGCAATTCTGTTCTCATGGGAGGCACAGCAGCCAAGGATCATACCGGAACGAGGATGGAGAAGCCTTCGGGACCGATTGCTGAAACGGACTATGATGATGGCGAGACAAACGGGGATCACGAGGAGCAGGACGAGGATAGGAGAAAAGGCAAGGGCAAAAACAATAAAAAGAAGAAAAAGAAAAAGCTGATCATAATCGCAGCGGTAGCTGCGGCAGTAATACTGGGGATCATCCTCGCCCTCATATTAGGGGGAGGAGAGGAAATAGAAGCTCCCGACTTCAGCGGCATGACTCTGCAGCAGGCTGAGGATACTGCGGCACAGCTTGATCTCAAGGTCAGAATGGGCGATGAAGTGATAAGTGAGGATGTGGACAAGGGACTCATAGTTTCACAGGATCCTCTGCCGGGAGAAACGATAAAAACAGGAAGCACCATTACAGTCAATGTGAGCAAGGGACTTGGTGACGGTTCGGTTCCCGACTTGACGGGAAAGAGCAAAGATGAGCTTTCGGACTATCTGAAAGCCGCAGGCTTCGAGCTCGGCAATGTGACCACCGGAGCCAGCGACAAACCGGAGGGAACGGTAATAGATCAGAATCCTAAGGCCGGAACGGAGGTCGAGAAGGGAACAGCTATAGATGTTGTTGTCAGTGACGGTTCAAAGGGCAAGTCGGTGATGCCGTATGTAATAGGCATGACGCTCTCCGCAGCGAAGGCGGAACTGTCGGCAGCCGGTCTGTCTGTAGGCAGTATCAGTGAAGATTACAGCAACACCTACGCCAGCGGCGAAGTGATGTGGCAGCAGTATGATTCAGGAGCATCCCTTCCTAAGAAAACCTCTGTCAAGCTGAGGATAAGCAAGGGAGCAAAACCTACCCAACCGCCTGTAACACCTTCGACGCCAAGCGAAGATGACGATGATTAGAGGATATATAACTTGAGAGGAACAATAGTAAAGGGGATCGCCGGATTTTATTATGTGAAATCCGGCGAAACAGTATACAGATGCAAGGCTCGCGGTATTTTCAAGGAGCGGGGGGAAAAGCCTGCTGTAGGTGACAGGGTCGAGATGGAAGTGATCGAGGGAAATGATGACAGCCTCATTACGGATATTCTCCCCAGAAGGAACAGCTTCCTGCGTCCCTTCGTTGCCAATGTGGATTGTTTTGCTGTTGTAACGGCAGTTGCCAAGCCTGCACCGGTGCTGCAGACGATTGACAGGTTTCTGGTCATGGCGGAAAAAGCGGATACAGATGTGATACTTTGTGTCAACAAATGCGATCTTGCAGGTGAAGGAGGCAAAGGACAGGCAGGAAGGGCTGCTGAGGCGCTGGAGCTGATAAGAGAAATATATTCTCCCATTTATCCTCTGCTGTGCCTGGAACAGGACGATGAACAGGGTATCGAACATCTGAAGGAAATGATAAGAGGCCGGACTGTTGCCTTTGCGGGAGCTTCAGGCGTGGGAAAGTCCACGATAATCAACAGGCTTCTGCCTCAGGCGGCGATGGAGACGGGAGAAATCAGCAGCAAGTCACAGAGGGGCAGGCATACTACACGACACAGCCAGCTGTTTATGGTCGATGGTGACGAGGAAACCATGGTATTCGATACACCGGGCTTCACATCCTTCGATATTCTCCGGGCAGAAGAGGAGGAACTGCAGTTCCTGTATCCGGAAATCGGAAGACTTGCGGGAAAATGCCGGTACGACAACTGCAGACATCTGGCGGAACCGGATTGTGCTGTCAAGGAGGCACTGGCGCGGGGAGAGATCAGCGAAAGCAGATATGGATCCTACAAAATACAGATGGAGGAATTGAGGAAATGAAAAAATTAGCACCTTCGATACTGTCGGCAGATTTTGCAGCTCTTGCAGAGGATGTGGCAGCCATAGAGAGAGGGGGCGCCCATTACATCCATGTCGATATTATGGATGGACATTTTGTACCGAATATCTCCTTCGGAGCCGGTGTGATGAAAAGTCTTCAGGGCAAGAGCGAGCTGCCCTTTGATGTGCATCTTATGATAGAGGATCCGGACGATTATCTTGAGGATTTCGTTACGCCGCAGACGGAGTATATCAGCGTCCATGCTGAGGCGTGCACCCATCTGAACAGGACGATACAGCATATTAAATCGCTGGGAGTCAAAGCGGGAGTGGCGCTGAACCCGGCGACATCATTGTCGGTTCTGGATTACATAGCAGAGGATGTTGATATGGTTCTTCTCATGTCTGTAAATCCGGGATTCGGAGGGCAGGAATTCATCCCTTCGGTACTGGAAAAGGCGAGAGAACTGGCTGAGATAAGGAGAGCGGAGAGTCTGGAATTCGAAATCGAAATCGATGGCGGAGTGAGTCCGGACAATATTCAGGAAATTCTCGGTGCGGGAGTTGACATTGCGGTTGCAGGTTCAGCGGTTTTCAAGGCAGCCTGCATCGAGGAGAGAATGAGAGAGTTTGCAGATAAGATAGCGAATGTATAAGCGGGAGAAAAAATTGATGAAAGTAATACTGGACGGAATGGGCGGAGATAATGCGCCGCAGGAAATAGTCAAGGGTGCTGTTGAGGCGGCTGCCGAGATCAGCGATGAGATTCTTATTGTAGGGATACCTGAAGAAATAGAGCATGAGCTGAAGAGAAATAAATACAGAGGCGAACAGATAAGCATCGTACCGGCGCAGGAAGTGATCACCATGGAGGACAGCCCGGTGAGAGCTATCAAGAGGAAGACCGATTCCTCAATGGTCGTAGGACTGAACATGCTGAAGGACGGTGAAGGGGACATGTTCGTTTCTGCAGGGAATACGGGAGCTCTCGTGGTGGGGGCGAGGCTCATCCTGGGAAGGATCAGAGGAATTGACAGACCCGCTCTGGCCAGCATATATCCCGACACTACAGGAGGACGGCCCAACATGCTGGTGGATGCCGGCGCGAGCTCGGAATCAAAGGCAAACAACCTTCTGGAGTACGCCCTCATGGGCAGCACCTTTGTCGAGAAGGTATGGGGAAGAGAAAATCCCCGGGTAGGTCTTGTAAATCTGGGCACTGAGGAAGGCAAGGGCACCAGTATAACGAAGGATGCATATCAGATGCTCAAGAGTTCTCATTTGAACTTTGTAGGCAATGTGGAGGGAAGAGATATTTCTAAAGGCGTATGCGATGTCATCGTTTGCGACGGTTTTACCGGGAATGTGATCCTGAAGCTGACGGAGGGTGTAGCTCTCTCGATATTCAAGCTGGTCAAGAACTCACTCATGGGCAATCTGAAGAGCAAAATCGGAGGGCTTCTGGTGAAGTCAAATCTGATGACGCTAAAGGAAAGGTTTGATTATGAGGAGTACGGCGGAGCTCCGGTTCTGGGAGTAAATGCACCGGTAATCAAAATGCACGGATCCTCAACTTCCAAGGCGGTAAAGAGTGCAATTCTTCGGGGAATGCCATACGCGCAGGAAAATGTAGTGGAAATCATCAAGCAGGAGATGCTTGATGTTGAAGAATATATCGAAGAAGAGGAAGAGTAGTCCACATGACGGGAATACAGGAGAAAATCGGATATTACTTCAGGGACAAAGTTCTTCTGGAAGCTGCCCTTACCCACAGTTCTTTTTCGAGGGAACAGGACAGTGTGACAGCTCATAACGAGAGGCTGGAATTTCTGGGCGATGCTTTTCTCGATGCCATAATAGGTGAAGAGCTGTACCGCATTTTCCCGGATAAGGAGGAGGGCTTTCTTTCCAGAATGAGAGCCTCTCTTGTCTGTGAGAAATCACTTGTAGAAAGAGCTCATGAGATAGGGCTGGGGGAATATCTCAGACTGGGGCACGGAGAGGAAAAAAGCGGTGGCAGAAACAGGGATTCGATTCTTGCAGATGCCCTTGAAGCAGTGATGGGAGCCGTTTTTCTTGATGGCGGATATGATGCTGTGAAGAAAATGGTTCTTCTGCTTTTTGACAGAGCGATAAGAGATGCGGAAAAGGGAAAGCTGGTGGTTACGGATTACAAGACTAAACTTCAGGAGTTGTTGCAGGCTGAAGGGATCATGACGGATAATGTGTACTATGCAGATGCCGGACAGAGAGGTCCCGACCATAATAAGATCTTTACTGTCAGACTGGAGATAAACGGTGTGGCGGAGGCCGAGGGAACAGGCAAAAGCAAGAAGCAGGCACAACAGAATGCCGCTGAGATAGCCCTGAAGAGGAGACAGGATGTTATTTAAGAAGATCGAAATGCACGGCTTCAAGTCGTTTGCAGAACCCATAACAATTGAATTCAATGAAGGTCTTACCGGTATAGTGGGACCCAATGGAAGCGGCAAGAGCAACATCTCTGATGCGATAAGGTGGGTGCTTGGAGAGCAGAGCCCTAAAATGCTTCGCGGCGGCAAGATGGAGGAGATAATTTTTAACGGAACCGACAGCAGAAAGTCCAGAGGAATGAGCGAGGTTACTCTAACCATGGACAACAGTGACGGAAGTCTTCCCATTGATTACAGAGAGGTTGCCATAACCAGGAAGATGTTCAGATCCGGCGAAAGTGAATATCGCATAAATGGGAATCAATGCAGACTTAAGGATATACGCCGTCTGATTATGGATACGGGTATCGGGGTTGACGGATACTCCATAATCGGGCAGGGGAAGATCGCGGATATTATCAGCAATAAGACCGAATCCAGACGAGAGATATTTGAGGAGGCTGCAGGCATAGTAGCTTACAGAGTCAGGAAGTCGGAGGCGGAAAGAAAGCTGACATCGACCGCAGCCAATATGTCCAGAGTTCAGGATATTATCGGAGAAATCGAAAGCAGGATCGACGATCTGAGAGAGGACAGCATCAGGGCAAAAGAATACCTGGAGCTTAGAGAAAAACATAAGAAGCTGGAGATCAATATCATCCTCAAGAATGTCGAAAGTCTTGAACTGAAGAACCGGTACGGGGAAGAGGATCTGCGAAATGTAGTTTATAATCTGGAAAATCTCGGGGGAAAGCAGCAGGAGCTTGAGCAGGAGCTCAACGAGGTCAACAGCAGGAATGAGGTGCTGGAGGAAGCTTCCGTTGAGGCCCGGGAGAAGCTGATCGCTGCAATCGATGAACTTAATATTCTCGTAAACAAGGGGGAAGTGGACAGGGAAAGATTGTCCGCAATAGAGGCGAATGCAGAGCGGCTGGAAGAAGAGATAGAACAGCTCAAGGATAAGAGAGCGCGGGAACTTTCCAATGCCGGGGAACTTATGCTTCGCGCGAAGGAGGTTGACCGGGAGGCGGAAGAAGCAGCGGCAGCGCTTCAGGAAAAGATGGAGATCTTCGATGGACTTACGGGGAAGATGACAGGTCTGGCAGACGAAGCGGACATGTACAGGAACAGGATATTCCGGCTGAGTACCGATATTACTGCGGGCAAATCAGAGATAGGCAGCATGGAGATGCTGCAGGAGACTTTGAGGAAGAGACGGGAAGCTCTCATCAGCGAAAGGGATGCAGAAGAGGACAGCAACAGACAGACGATGGACAGTCTGGATGCGGCAAGAGCGGAGAAGCAGAGAATAGCGGAGGAAGCTGAAAGCAAAAAGGCTGAAGCGGAAACGATACGACAGGCTTTGGGAGAGGCTCAGAGAAAGGAAAGAGAGCTGGCTAAGTCAACAGAGGAACAGAGAGTTGCTCTGGGGCGGATGAGTGCCAGGAAGAAGACCATCGAAGAGATGGAAAGCAATTATGAGGGATACAACAATGCTGTCAAGCATGTGATGAAATCCGGGATTCCGGGAATCCACGGCGTTGTGGCTGAACTTATCAGGGTTCCCGAAGGATACGAAACCGCGATGGAAACTGCCTTCGGAGCGACGCTGCAGAATATAGTATGTGACGATGACGACAGCGCCAAGAAGGCGATCAGAGATCTGAAGGAAAGCAGAGCGGGAAGAATGACCTTCCTTCCTCTGAGATCGATTAGGGGACGGGAGCTGCCTGAACGACGGCTTGAAGATGAGAAGGGCTTTGCAGGTTTCGGACCTGACTGCGTTGAATACGACAGCAGATATGAAGGGATAATAAGATATCTTATCGGCAGGGTCGTCATCGCGGACAACATGGATAATGCCGTAAGAATTTCCAAGAGGGGAAGAGACCTTCGGGTGGTTACACTCGAGGGGGAAATCATCAATGCCCGCGGTGCCATAACAGGCGGAAAATACAAAAACAGGAGTGCCAATATACTGGACAGAAAGGCGGAGTTGGCTCAGCTTGGCAGAGATATCGATGCGCAGCAGGCTCAGCAGAGTATGGACAGCCGTAAGCTGGAACAGCTGAGGGATGATATACGGGCTTTCTCCGAAAAGCTTGCAGGCATTGACGGTGAGATCCGTGAGGCTGAACGCCTCGCAATCATCAAGGACAATGAAATCAGCACTGCAGAAAATGCGATCCGGGAACTGAGGAGCAGTGCGGGTAAGGTCGACAGAGAGCTGGAGAGCATAGGCGAGGAACAGGATAGCTCTGTCAGAATGATAGATGAGATTCGCGGCAGTATAGCCGAAAAGCAGAAGGCAATTGCCGAAGCGGAAGCTCTGTGCGAGGAGAAGCTGTCGCAGCACGACAGTCTGAAGGAAGAATTTGACAGGATCAGCGAAGAGATCACCGCTGCTAGAATTACCCTTTCGGCGGCGGATGACAGGAAGGCTCATGCTGATGAGCTGGTGGACAGAATCAATTCCGGCATCGCAGAGATAGACAGCGATGTGGAGAGCCGCCGGCTCCGGCTGGAACAGCTGAGAGAAGAAAAAAATCTCCTCACATCCGGACATACTGATGTGGACGGAATGATACGCGAACAGGAAGCTTTGAAGAAGGATGCACAGGAGCGTCTTGACAGAGTTACCGAAGAGAAATCCGCGCTGGCGGCGAAACTTGCCGAGCTGAACAGGGAGCGTGATGAGCTGGTTCAGAAGGTGCAGGTCTTCCGGGATCAGAAGTACGATCTGGATATGCGCAAAGCCAGAAATGAAACCCATCTGGAGACTTACAAGGAAAAACTGTGGGAGGATTTCGAGGTTTCTTATGTTCAGGCTATGGAGTTCAGGGCGGAAGACTTCGTTCTGTCCAGAGCGGTGAAGGAAAACAGGCAGATCAAAAACCGCATGAAGGAGCTGGGTGAAGTTAATGTAGGTGCCGTCGAAGAGTACGACACGGTCAGGGAACGATACGAATTCCTGATAGGGGAAAGAGCCGATGTTCAGAAAGCCATGGACGATCTGAACGCCATAATTTCCGAAACGGATAAGACGATAAGAAGCAGGTTTAAGGAGAGCTTCGACCGGATAGTGGTGAACTTCGAAAAGCAGTTCAGGAAGCTGTTCGGGGGAGGTCATGCCGAGCTGAGGCTTTCCGATGAGCATAATCCTCTTGAATCCGGCATAGATATAGTGGCACAGCCGCCGGGAAAAAAGCTTCAGAATATAGACCTGCTTTCAGGCGGGGAAAAGACACTGACGGCAATCGCTCTCATGTTTGCGGTCCTGGAAGCCAAGCCTACACCGTTCTGCATCCTTGACGAGGTGGAAGCTGCACTTGACGACACGAATATTGAGAAATTTATTGAGTGCCTCAGGCAGTTTGAAAATATTCAGTTCACGCTGGTTACCCATCAGAAGGCTACCATGGAGCATACGGATGTGCTCTACGGCGTGACCATGCCGGAAAAGGGCGTGTCCAAGGTGCTGTCACTGTCACTGGAGGATGATTTGAGCGCATACAATGGGTAAATGTGATTCGAAATTTCCAACATTTACTGATACCTATAACATATAAACAAGCACATGGATGTACATATGTGTACAGTCCTTTGCTGACGAACGAGGAGAAACATGCTGAGAGAAAAGAAGAATTTTTTTGGCCGCCTGTCTGAGAGAATAAGCGACGCCATACAGATGAACCCCACAATCGATGAAGAATTTTTTGAGGAGCTTGAAGAAATTCTCATCACATCGGATATCGGAATGGAAACTACCGTGAAGATCGTCGATACTCTCAGGACTGAGGTGAAGGCAAACAATCTGACAAGGCCTGAGGTCATAAAAATCCGGTTGGGGAAAATCATTGCCGATACTATCAACAAGGGGGAAGCGCAGAAGCTGAGCGATGACTATCCGCTGGTAATACTGATGATAGGTATAAACGGCGGCGGCAAGACAACTTCAATCGGGAAGATAGCCTATAAGCTGAAGCAGGAGGGGCATACCGTAATGCTGGCAGCGGCCGATACCTTCAGGGCGGCAGCCGGCGAGCAGCTTAAGATATGGGGCGATAGAGTCGGAGA
>JAUMVV010000033.1 GCA_030529985.1 Bacillota bacterium | reverse complement strand
CGGAGCTTGCGGACGATGAACAGATCAAAGACTACTGGCAGCGAATCGTGATCGCCTACACCTACAACCAGTTAAAAGATCTGGAAGAACTGGAACTTCTGGTCACATCGTATCTTGAAGAAAACGGCCAACAGGTGACGGATATCGAGATCGATGATCTGGATGATAAGATCGCTGCGGTCGAAGGAGAGATTAGTAACATCATCAGTACAAACCCATACCTGTATAAAATGCTTTTGGAAAATGAGGAAGAAAAGCTGCGCAGAAAGCAGGAATACCTGGATGAAATTGCCTCATACGATATTTATTCCGCACAGCTGGATGAAGTACTTACAACATTTGAGATAGAGAAAGGGAAACTGTCATGAGCAATGATCTGGTAGTAAACAAGAATGACCTGATACAGGCTATTGAGGATAAGTCCGTCAGCGACATCATCAAACCGCTGGTGAACGAGATCCATCTGTTTGATACATTTATCGCAGGGACGACGCATCTGGAGGATCAGAGCGTCCTGGACGAAGTCGCAGAAGGTGATAAGGTGAACCTGCGCAGAGAAGAGAACAAGTTCGACGAGAAGGCTATCCTCGTGCAGGATCAGAACGGCAGGAAACTCGGGTACATTCCGGAAAAGGACAACCTGATCTTTTCCCGCCTGATGGACGCCGGCAAACTCCTGATCGGCAAGGTCAGCGATATCCAGCTGCACGGGACATTCCACAAGATCAAGATTGGGATTTATCTAGTGGATTACTGATAAATATGTTTCAGTGTTTAGTGAAGTTAGAAAGATTTAAGGAGTAGTGCCATGGCAAATTATGGACCAAAGATGTTAGGCAGATACAGACAGATACTATGTGCTGTTTCGTTCAGCTGTTTTGTATACGGACAAGGCGAAGAAAGCCGACAGGAGCAGGGTTATGGTCACTTCCGGAGTGGCCACTACATCTCGCGCATTAAGCAAAAGAGTGCGCATAATCAAAAAAATGGCAGTTAATATGCTTGCGTACAATCAAAAACCGGTGTAATATATGCGCATAATCATAAGTTGAAGTGTAATTATAGGTGCGCATTTTCATAATTCATAAGATCGATGAGGTAAAGGCGTATGTTGCTGAAGAGGAAAATATACTCCAAACTGCTTGATTGGAAAGAGGAATGTCATGGAACAAAGGCGCTTCTGATAGAGGGCGCCAGACGAATAGGCAAATCTACGATATGTGAGGAATTCGGAAAAAATGAATATGCCTCCCATCTTATTATAGATTTTGCGAAGAAGGACGAGGCGGTCAGAGAATATTTCAAGCAGCATATAAATGATCTGGACACATTCTTTATGCTACTTGGAACTCATTACGGCGTAAAACTTATCAAGCGCGATACGCTTATTATTTTTGATGAGGTTCAGAAATATCCTGAAGCGAGAGAAGCTATCAAATACCTTGTAGCAGACGGAAGATATGATTATATAGAAACAGGTTCCCTGATTTCGATAAAGGAAAATGTAGAGGACATAGTGATTCCGTCAGAGGAGCGAAGCATGAAAATGTATCCGCTCGACTTTGAGGAGTTTGCATGGGCTCTGGGAGAAGGGCAGCTGGTAGATTACATCAAAAGCTGCTTTGATAAGAAAGAAGCTCTTGAGCGAAGTCTCCACAACAAAGCCATGTTGCTTTTCAAGCAGTATATGCTGGTGGGAGGAATGCCGAAACCTGTGGTGCTCTTCATAGAAAGCGGCAAGAACTTCGCGCCTGCAGATAAAGAAAAGAGAGACATTCTCAACCTGTACCGTAACGATATCATGAAGATCAAATCACAGTACAGAAGCAAAGTCCTTGCTATTTTTGACCAGATCCCGGGGCTTCTGTCCAAGCATGAAAAGAGGGTTGTTTTCAAGGATATACAAGAGGGAAGCTATTCTGATCAGTATAGTGAGGCGTTCTTCTGGCTTGACGACTCGATGATCTGCAATGAGTGTTTCCTGACGAATGATCCACAGGTCGGCTTATCTATAAACGAGGAAAGAACTTATGTGAAATGCTATATGGGTGATACCGGGCTGCTTTTAAGTCATGCATTTGATGAAAACGAGTTGTTGGAGGATGAGGTATACAGTCAGATCCTGAATGACAAGCTCTCCCTGAATAAGGGTATGCTTTATGAAAATGCCATCTCACAGATGCTTACAGCAAATGGCCATAAGCTGTACTTCTATACGCACTATTCCAGAGAAAAGCATCGCAACGATATAGAGATCGATTTCATAATATCGAACAACAGTAAAATGAAATACCGGATGTATCCTTTGGAGGTCAAGTCCGGCAAAAGATATTCTACGACTTCATTAGACAGATTTATTGAGAAATATAGATCGAGAATTGGCGGAAGCTATGTAATACACCCGCGCAACTTAACTGTGAAAGAGGATGTTGTGTGCATACCGCCATATATGACGATTTGTTTATAGTATTATTCTTCATGTCATGGTTTTGAGATGGTTATAAAACACAGTGAATCCATAAAACGCTGAACCCCTTGCATATATAACAAGGGGTTCAGCGTTTCTGAATTAGAAATGAACCGGTATACTACACCTCAACAACAAAATTATCCAGCAGCCGCGTCTTGCCAATGAAGACTGCCATGGCGATCAGTACTGATCCTGAAATCGTATCAACGGGAGCCAGATCCAGGTTATTCACCGCTGTCACATAGTCGATCTCTGCCAGCGGTTCAGCTTCGATGAGAGCGGACATTTCAGCAACTATCTTCTTTGCATCTTTCTCACCGTCTGCGATCAGCTTTTGTCCGAGGGCAACTGATCTCGAGAGAACACGGGCTGCCCGGCGCCGGTCACCGTTAAGATATACATTTCTTGAGGATTTCGCGAGACCGTCGTCTTCACGAACAATGGGACAGCCGACTATCTCGATGCCGTAAGACATGTCGTGTGCCATGCGGCGAATGATGGCCAGCTGCTGTGCATCCTTTTGCCCGAAGAAGGCCATGTCCGGTGTAACGATGTTGAAAAGCTTGCTCACTACCGTGCATACCCCTCTGAAATGAGTGGGTCTTGTTCGACCGCAAAGACCTTTAGGCATATCGTTAAGAATTTCTACATAGGTGTCAGTCTTGCCGCCGTCGGGGTACATCTCGTCCACTGATGGGCAGAATACCATGTCACAGCCGTGCTTTGTCAGAAGTTCACAGTCGCTTGCGAAGTCGCGCGGATAAGCTTCAAGATCCTCATCAGGAGCAAATTGAGTGGGATTGACGAAATCTGATGCAACCACTTTGTCGCACATTTCCGCCGCCTTGTCGATCAGGCTGGCGTGCCCTTCGTGAAGATAGCCCATTGTCGGAACTAAAGCCACAGTCAGACCGTCTCGCTTCCATTCCTTTACCTGTGTGCGAACGCTCGCTATTGTTTTTGCAATAATCATCATTTCCTCCGTTATTAAGATAGGATCTATCTGTACTTATCGTTCATCGCCGCATAGAATTTGTCAGAGCAGTCACTCTTCACGAAGGAGTGGCTTTCTTCCGGGAAAGTTCCGGATTTCACTTCCATGTTGTATTTGGTGAAAGCCTCTCCCATTGCGGTTCCGATATTCGCGAAGTGTTTGCTGAACTTCGGCTTGAAGTCGCCTGACATCTGAAGCATATCCTGGTATACCAGAACCTGTCCGTCGCAGCCCGCACCTGCACCTATACCGATTGTCACCATATTCACCTTGCCTGTAATGAGTGCGGCAAGTTTCGGAGGCACGCATTCGAGGACACACATAAAGGCTCCGGCTTCCTGAACCGCAAAAGCATCACCGATGATTCTCTCAGCATTTATTTCATCTTTGCCCTGAACTTTGAAGCCGCCCATTATATTACATGACTGTGGGGTCATTCCAATGTGTGCACATACAGGTATCCCCGAACCCACAATTGCCCTGATATGTTCCCTAACGCCGGCTCCCCCTTCCAGCTTTACAGCCTGAGCTCCTGTTTCCTTGATCAATCTGCCTGCATTCAGCACAGCCTGTTCCACAGACGCCTGATAGGACATAAAGGGCATATCCGCAATGACAAATGTTTTTTCCGTCCCCCGCACCACGCTTCTGGCATAGATTACCATTTCATCCATAGTAACAGGAAGGGTGTTGGCATAGCCCTGCATAGTCATTCCGAGGCTGTCCCCGACCAGTATCGTATCTATACCGGCTCCATCGATAATTCTTGCTGTGGAATAATCGTAGCATGTCAGCATTGATACCCTTTTTCCATTCCTCTTCATTTCCAGAAGATCCGGTACTGTTTTTTTCATTTTCTGTTGGCTCCTTCCTTTAAGATAGCTGCCACTTCACTGTAATTTCTTGATGGGTTCTTACGGTGCGCCACACTCAACAGTTTTGCGGATGCCGCCACATAGAGATCCATATCGTTTCCGGATTCCAGAACCTCCATATGCTTTTTCAGGGTATTCGCGTCACCCCGCTCCAGCGGTCCCGTCAGTGCGCTGACCGGTCCGCTCTCTATAATATGTTCGAGATTGCCGCGCATAAGAGGCGCCAGTGCCTGTCTTGCAGTTTCTTCAGTGAAACCGCATTCTTCAAGCAACTCCAGACTTTTCTGCACGAGAGCACACATCAGGTTGCAGGCAATGGTGCATGCTGCATGATATTTGCCTTTGCTGCCGGAATCGATGATCTGCACCTTAAGTCCGCATTTTTCAAGCAGTCCTTTCCACTGCTGCAGATGATCCCCTGTGCCTTCAATGCAAAAAAAAGCATCCGCCAGCTCCCTCCATGAGTTCAGCCTGCTGCTGATAGGGAACAACGGATGTATCGCGTAAGCACTTGCTCCGGCTTTTTTTATGCCGGGGAATGCCTCATCTGCCGACATTGAGCCACTGCAATGACAAATTGTTTTATTTTTTATTCCGCATTGCTTCAGTTCATTGTAAACCGAAGTTATTGCACCGTCAGGAACCGTAATAAATACTGCATCACTGTCTTTGACAATATCTGCTATTGAATCGTACACTTTAGTGTCAGTAAACTCAGCTGCTTCTTCAGCTGCTTCTCGATGCCTGCTGTAATAGCCGGTCACCTGAATTCCGGTTCGGGCAAAGAACTTACCGAGGGTAAAGCCCACTTTGCCGGCTCCAATAATGCCTGTTTTCATATAATCACCTACTTAAATTTGCAAGTGATGCATTCCTGACGTATTTTATTAATTTGTCGGTACAGTTTCGCGATTGAATACCATCCGTTCGTTTCCGAAGAACACTTCCTCATTCTAACACCGTCAATGCATCCATGCAAAGTTTTTTTATGCAAAGATCGCATTCTTTATGCAATACGAATTACCGGCGGAGCATACAGGATAGATGCTGTTCCGGAAGGTATGACGAGGGAAGAATCCTTTGACTATTTCCAAAACCATGAGCCGGAGGAGTTGTTTGATGTAAAGAAAACAACAATTCCTTTGCCGGCAGAAGCGAATAATTTCGAATCATATGTTTGCGAATGCTGTGGTGAGCGTACCGGTGCAAACTGGATACGCATCATGGATGGTAAAAAGGTCTGTCTGGACTTTTATGGGACATACTATCTGTTTAATGCATAAATCATACAGGAATAACAGCTTTAACTCTGAAACACATTTCTCCGTAAGGGGGTTTTTTGAAATTCAAGAAAGAAAACAACCCGAACAAAATAATATAAATTTAATAAATATATATAGCATAAATAAATATATGGGTGTATACTTCTTCAATAAGGCAACACATTTGAGCGTTAGCAAAACATCATATTAAAGCTTTATCGGAAAACCACAGTCGAACTTAAGCAAAATGCTATGTTCAGGTTTTTCCGGGGGACTATGTGCAAGACTCGGTGGGGCATCAGTCTCAAGCTCAGTGGGGAACCGCACTCAAGCTCTAAGGAGCTGCCGCAATTCGATTATCAGCAAAGATTATATCAGCAAAAATCATAGGAGGACTTTATGACACAATTCACAGCACCGGACATTATCATTGTAGTATGTTACATGCTCATTCTCATCGGGGTGGGGATCCGGACAGCAAAAAAGACGAAGACCACAGAGGATTTCATGGTTGCGGGAAGAAACATAGGGATCTGGAGATTCACCGCGGCTATGGCGGCCTGCGTGCTGGGTGGAGCTCTTACAATGGGCGGAGCAACTCTTTCATATAACTACGGAGTTGGTGCCATCTGGCTGGGAGGAGTTGCCGCAGTCAGTATTTTCCTGATGAGCCTGTTCCTGAGAACCAAGCTTTCCAATATGAGAATTCTCAGTGCCTGTGAAGGCTTCGGCTTGTTCTACGGCTCTCAGGCTCGTGTACTCAGTGCCGTGGTAATGATGGTATATATGTTTATGGTTGGCGTAGTACAGGTAGTAGCCGTTGGTACAATAGTGAATGTAATGTTCGGTCTGTCGACGCAGCTGTCTATGCTGATAGGCGGAGCAGTAGTGCTGACCTATGTGGTGATCGGCGGGATGTGGGCTGTGACATATACAGATATTATTCAGTTCATCATAATGACTCTGGGTGTATGCATATTCTGTCCGGCAATGGCCATCCATGGAATAGGCGGATTCAGTGCATTTGTTGAAGCAGTTCCTGCATCCCACTGGGATATTACCAATCTGGGAGCAGCCAAGATTTTCGCTTATGTACTTCTGTACCTGCCGGGATTTCTTGCGGGACAGGACATCTGGCAGCGAGCATTTACCGCCAAGGATCCTAAAACAGCGAGAAAAGGAACCGCTATGGCGGCAGCATATATCTTCCTCTATACTATTGCAATCATAATCATCGGAATGTGCCTGGTAGTGGCAATGCCCGACATGGAAGACCCTACATTAGCATTTGCGACTGCAACCACAACATTCACACCGATAGGTATCAGAGGGGTCCTGCTGGCAGCGGCTCTGGCAGCTGTTATGTCCACAGCGTCAAGTGAAATTATGGGAACCGCAACCGTTGCTTATAACGATCTGATTTCTGCAGCCAAGCCTGATCTTACAGAAAAACAGGGGATCAGAATCACAAGGATTATAGCAGTGATAGTTGGAGGCCTGGCAATCATCTGCGCGCTGTGGATCCAAAGCGTACTGGTTGCACTGGATGTAGCATATGCCTTCATATCGGGATGTATATTCATACCTCTGGTGTTTGCATTTATCATGAGGAAAGTAAGTGCAAAGGCAGGCCTGCTGTCACTGGCCGGAAGCTTTGTCACAGTCATGGTATTTTTCATCAAGGACGGCCTTACCGCAACAACGCCTATCATGTACGGAATTCTTGTGAGCGCAGTAATCTTCTTCCTGGTCAATGCCGTAGACAAGAAGAAACATGAAGTTGTGATCCATGAGGATGGGGCCGTATTCGTCGATGGCAAAATGCAGGAGATGAAGAGAAGGAAATCCGCTGACGCAATGCATTGACCCAATGCTGCCTCCCCATATGTCCCTGATAATATGAGTGTAGAATAATCACGGCAAATAACAGAGATGACAGAAGGGAAGAAACGAATGTCCGGAGGTGCAGGCGAGACAATTGTTTTGGCGTATCACTCGGCTATCACTCGGCTGAAATGAATGCCCTCGGGCTACACCTTGATGATATCCCGCGTTTAATATATAATGAATTCCGGATCGGGGAGGATACTTTTAATGAAAGAAATAAAAACCATCGACGCGGTAGGGCATGTTCTGTGCCACGATATTACACAGATCATCAAAGATGTCAGCAAAGGTCCGGTATTCAGAAAAGGGCACCTTATTCGGGAAGAAGATATTCCGGTGCTTTTGAGCGTGGGAAAGGATCACATTTATGTATGGGAAAATGATGAAACCATGATGCACGAGAATGACGCGGCCGAAGTGCTTTGCGAAATCTGCAAGGGAGAAAATATCAGCAGAGGTGAGGTCAAAGAAGGTAAAATCGAGCTCAGGGCTGAATGTGACGGACTGTTTAAGATAGATGAAAAAAGACTGGAAACGGTAAACTCCTTCGGGCAGATGATGATTGCCACACGACATGGGAATTTCCCTGTACACGGAGGAGATAAGCTGGCCGGAACACGCATCATACCACTAGTTATAGAGAAGGAAAAAATGGATGCGGTGAAAGAAAAAGCGGGGAATGAACCCATTCTCAATGTGATTCCGTTTCTTCCTAAAAAAGCCGGTATCGTAACTACAGGCAACGAAGTTTTTCTCGGAAGGATTGAGGACACTTTTACCCCTGTTGTAGTGGAAAAACTCAGCGAGTTCGGCGTTGATATCATCGGGCACAAATACAGCGATGACGAAGCTGTTCACATTGAAGAAGCAATCAGAGAGTTAATCGAAGCAGATGCGGATATGATCGTCTGCACAGGGGGGATGAGCGTGGATCCTGACGACAAGACTCCGCTGGCAATAAGAAATGTATGCGGCGATGTGGTAACATACGGAGCGCCGGTTCTTCCCGGAGCGATGTTTCTGATGGCCTATTACAGCGGGGAGCAGATTCCCGTCATGGGGCTTCCGGGATGTGTCATGTACGCGAAGAGAACGATTTTTGATCTTGTTCTGCCACGGGTCGTGGCAGGGGAAATCCTTTCTAAAGAAGATTTCGAAATGCTCGGTCAGGGAGGGCTTTGCCTCGACTGTGATGTGTGTACATTCCCGAACTGCGGTTTTGGTAAATAAGAGCGGCGGGGAGATACGAAGGCGAACATATGATAGACAGCTGTGGAAGAAGAATTAACTACATGCGTATTTCCATCACGGACAGGTGCGACTTGAGGTGCCGGTACTGCATGCCGGAAGAAGGCATAGAGAAGGTATCCATGAGCCGCATTTTGACATATGAGGAAATACTGAGAATATGCAGGGCGGCAGTGAAAATCGGAATCACCAGATTCAAAATCACAGGGGGTGAGCCTCTTGTCCGAAAAGGCTGTACAGGTCTCGTCCGCGAGATGAAGAAGATAGCAGGTGTTGAGCAGGTCACACTGACGACGAACGGGCAGCAGCTTTCGGGAAGGATAGAGGAGCTGAAGGAGGCCGGAATAGATGGGATTAACATCAGTATGGACTCCCTCAGAGAAGACAGATACTCATACATAACAGGGGGCGGAGAACTGCGCAAGACCCTTGAAGCTATAGACAGAAGCATTGCCTCAGGGATCAGCACCAGAATCAACTGCCTGCTGCAAAAGCAATTCAACGAAGATGAGACGGCAGACTTTGCAGCCTTTGCATTTGACAAGGGGCTTGATGTGCGTTTCATAGAAATAATGCCTGTAGGATTCGGGAATCCGGATGAGGGATTATCCAATGATGATGTTCTGAAAAAACTGAAGGAGAAGCACCCTGAACTCGAGAAGGACGAAAGGCTTCACGGTAACGGACCGGCGGTGTATTACAGGCTGCCGGGCACAGCCGGTGCGATCGGTTTGATCAGTGCGATGCACCACAGTTTCTGCAGCAGCTGCAATCGCATAAGACTCACATCTCAGGGCTTGCTCAAACCGTGCTTATGCTATGAAGATGGAATTGATTTGAGACCGGTTCTTGCGGAGCAGGAATCTTCAGAGGAAATGATTAAAGAAGCCCTCAGGGAAGCGGTGATGGATAAGCCGGACGGACATACATTTTTTGATAGGGCCGGCGTTGAAACCAAGCTAATGTCTCAGATAGGAGGATAAATTGGGAAAGCTCATAGCGATATGTACAAGTGAGAATAAAGGAACTCAGAAACAGCAGACTAAAACAGCGGTGCTCAGAGAAGACCATGGCATTGAAGGGGATGCCCATGCAGGGAGCTGGCACAGGCAGGTAAGTCTTCTCGGCTTTGAGAAGATAGAAGCATTCCGAGGCAGAGGCGCTGAGGTGGAGTTTGGTGCTTTTGGGGAAAACCTTGTCATAGAGGGATTCGACTTCAGAAATCTTCCTGTGGGAACGCGTTTCAGAATTGGCGAAGTGCTTCTCGAAATGACGCAGATAGGCAAGGAATGTCACACCCATTGTGCCATTTACCATATGGTCGGAGACTGCATCATGCCGCGGGAAGGCGTCTTCACGAAGGTGCTGGAGGGCGGCGAAATCAGAGTTGGCGATGAGGTGACAGAAATCCCTCCTGATCCTGCGCGAGCATTTACTGCCGCATGGATCACATTGTCTGACAAGGGTGCACAGGGACTCAGAGAAGATGAGAGCGGACCGCTCATAGGGAAAATACTTGCAGAAAACGGTTATGATGTTGTTGAAACAACTCTCATTCCCGATGATGAATATATAATTAAAAAGGAGCTCATCAGGATGGCAGACCAGCGGCAGGTAGATCTTATCATTACCACAGGCGGAACGGGATTTTCGCCCAGAGACATTACACCTGAAGCGACGGAAGCCGTCTGCGAGCGTATGGCACCGGGGATATCGGAGGCAATTCGTGCCTATTCGATGACCAAAACGCCCCGGGCGATGCTTTCGAGAGCGGTTTCCGGTATCCGCGGAACGACGCTGATCATCAATCTTCCGGGAAGCCCGAAGGCTGTGCGCGAGAGCATGGAATTTATTATGTCTTCTTTGGAGCACGGCCTGGAGATTTTGAATGGAAGAACCGCCGACTGTGCGAGAAAGTAATCAGGAGGTAGAAATGAAGAAAACATTATTGGCATTGTTCACCTGTCTGGCAATGGTCTTTGCGTTTACGGCGTGCGGAAGCGGTGACGGTGAGAAAGCGGAGAAGAATACGGAAGTAATCGTATTCGCGGCAGCAAGCATGCAGTCGTCACTGGAAGAGCTGGAGGCAAGCTTCGAAAAAGAGAACCCCGAAATTGATATCGTTCTGAACTGTGACAGCTCCGGAACGCTGGAAGAGCAGATCCTGGAAGGTGCTCCTTGTGACATCTTCTTCAGTGCGGCACAGAAAAACATGGATGAACTGGAAGAGGAAGGCTTGGTGGAGGAAGGAACTCGTTCAAATGTTCTGAACAACCAGCTGGTTGTCATCACGCAGCCTGACAGTAAGACGGCAGTGACAGGTCTTGAGAACCTGGGAGATGCGGAGAGCATCGCTCTGGCTGACGGCAGTGTTCCTGTGGGCAAATACACCCGCAGAGCTCTGATCAACCTGGGAACACTACCTGAGGCAGAGGATCCGTCTGTAATCACTACGCAGGAAGTATCCGATGCGCTGGGAGGCATAGAGATCAGCGAGCAGGGCAATGTGAGCAAGGTTCTGGCAGCGGTGCAGGAAGGCTCCAGTGAGGTGGGTACCGTCTATCTTTCCGATACATACGGACAGGAAGATACGGTTAAAATACTGCAGACGGTCTCCTATGATGTTGCAGGCGATATCATTTACCCTATCGCACAGATCGTAAATCAGGATGCCGACGATGCCGAAAAGGATGCAGCTGCAGCAGTTCTCGAATATCTCACCGACGACAATGCGAAGTCAGTATATGAAGCACATCTCTTCGATATCGATGTAGAGTAATTACATAATCAGGTACTTAAGGTCCCGGTCAGAGGGTTCTCTGGTTGGGACTATTATTAAGGAAAAGCGGGTATAGTTGATCATGATGGAATTTCTCACAGGTCTGGACTGGAGCCCCCTCATTATTTCACTGAAAACCGGAGTGGTGGCAACAATCGTCTGTTTCTTTTCAGGGCTGTTCGCAGCACGAAAAATAATCAAACTTTCATATAAAACGAAGGCCGTTATTGACGGTATACTGACTTTGCCTATGGTTTTCCCGCCTACAGTCGCGGGCTTCATTCTTCTGCTCATTTTCTCCAGAAGAAGACCAATCGGCATATTTCTGGATCAGCAGATGGATATACAGGTCGTACATACATGGCTCGGATGCATTCTGGCCGCGACGGTAATAGCTTTCCCACTTATGTACAGAAATGCAAGGGCGGCTTTTGAGCAGATCGATGCTAACCTGGTCTACGCGGGAAGAACGCTGGGAATGTCGGAGATGAATATCTTTTGGAGAATAGTTGTCCCTACGGCAGGTCCGGGGATCGCATCGGGTACCATTCTGACATTCGCAAGAGCCCTGGGAGAGTATGGAGCCACTTCCATGCTTGCCGGCAACATTCCCGGCAAGACGGGGACGGTTTCCCAGAGAATAGCCATGGTCATACAGGACGGTGATTTCGTGACGGCGGGATTCTGGGTGGTAATAGTGCTGCTGATTTCCTTTGGCATCATTTTCACGGTAAACATGGTGACCGGGAGCAAAATGAAGAATATCAAGCGCTGGTAGTGAATATAGTATGAATATTTCAGTAGATATCAACAAAAAACTCGGAGACTTTTCTCTGGAAATATCCTTCAAATCAGATGCGAAACGAATTGGCATTCTGGGACCTTCAGGTTGCGGCAAGAGCATTACACTCAAGAGCATAGCCGGAATCGAAAAGCCTGACAGCGGCAGAATATCAATAGACGGGCATGTACTTTTTGATCGTAATCAGAGAATCAATTTGAAGCCGCAGAAGAGGCGGATCGGATATATGTTCCAGAACTATGCGCTCTTTCCGACGATGAACGTTGAACAGAACATAGGAACCGGTTTGAGGCTTTCTGAAGAGGACAGGAATGAGCGTATAGCCGATATGGTGGAGCGCTTCCGTTTGCAGGGACTTGAGAAACATTTGCCGGGACAGCTTTCGGGCGGACAGCAGCAGAGGGTGGCACTTGCCCGTATCATGGCGTACAGGCCTGAGATAATATTGCTGGATGAACCGTTTTCGGCACTTGACGACCACCTTAAGGAGCGTCTTCAGCATGAAATGATGACAATGCTTGAAGATTATGAAGGGCAGGTAATTCTGGTCTCCCACAGCCGGGATGAGATATACAGGTTCAGTCAGGAGCTTCTGATCATGCAGGACGGGCATATTCTGGCCGGCGGAAAAACAGAGGAGATGTTTGACAATCCGGGCACGGTTGCGGTAGCCCGTATGACTGGATGCAAGAATTTCTCCGAAGCCCGGCGGCTGGATGCACATAGGCTCAGGTTGGAGGACTGGGGTATTACGCTGGAGCTTCAGAGAGAAATTCCGGAAGGCATCGACGCCGTCGGCTACAGGGCACATGCTTTCGAACCCGTTTGGGGCGAGCTTCAGAGAAATTGTTTGCCATTCAGACTGTCAGGTGTGGATGAGTTGCCATTTGAGCGCAGATATTATCTGCTGCCGGAAAAAGGCGAGCTGATATGCTGGTTTATTCAGGACAACGAGCGGATCCGGATAGATGGGAAGAATGCACCGGATTATCTGAAGTTGAGAGAAGAGTCTGTAATGCTGTTGCGTAAGTAGGGCTTTGCTTTAATTTTTGCATGAGGAGTGCCTGCTTTTGCATAAGCAGTGTTGTTATTGCTTTAGTTTTGGAAGAGGTTATCATGGAGTTTACACATTTTGATGAACAGGGAAATGCCCGTATGGTCGATGTATCGGAAAAAAACATCACACACCGCGTCGCAGTTGCAGAAGGCGTCATTGCCGTCAGCGGGGAGGTGATGGATGCGATAAAAGGCAGTAAAGTGAAGAAAGGCGATGTGCTGACGGTTGCGCAGGTTGCCGGGATCATGGGAACCAAGCGGACACCGGAACTTATTCCCATGTGTCACCCCGTCTCCCTGACCAATGCTGAAGTGACATTTGAGGTGAATTATGAAGCTTGTGAAATCAAGGCGGTCTGCCGTGCCATCACTGATGGGAGGACAGGCGTGGAGATGGAGGCACTGACAGGAGTCTCCACAGCGCTTCTGACTGTTTATGACATGTGCAAGGCGATAGATAAGCGTATGCTTATCAGGGAGATACATCTTGTCAGCAAAGAAGGCGGGAAAAGCGGTCAATTCTATTATTAGAGGGACAGCCTGCCGGAAACCACGGAAATGTCTTGTCTGCCGCAGTAGTATTACAGGTGGCCTTGCTCAAGCATTATCCCGGTATCGTAGCGGCTCCGTCTGCAAGCGTTTTGCTATTGGCACGAAAATCAAAACCGTGTATAATCCTATCTTTGACAGTTGGAAAGAACAATAACGGCGAGACTCCTTGAAAACAACAGGAGTCTCGCCGTTTCCGGCTATTCAAAAATGTTGTATGGAAATCTCACTTTGAGATTTTTTTTATCTTTTTATTAAGCTCCTTTGGAAGATAGTTCTTTCGGTCAAGATCCAACGGATAGAGTCCGTTCAGTTCCTCCGGACAGACCGGCTGATCAGAGGACAGAAGCTTGTAGCCGCAGTCATTGAATACCGCCTGCTGCAGTCTTCCGGACAGTTTCCTGATGGACTGTGTGATGACGAAAGCCCGTCCGCCCATGGAGTTGAACTTACGGATATTGTAGGAACCAAGCCCTGCATCCGCACAGTAGATGAAAGGCTTTCCTTTAAACATTTTCGTCAGTTTCCGCTCCAACGGGATCGCTGTCGTCTGCTCATTATCCGAACCGGAAGCAAGACACATGGACAGTGGAATCCCGTCCGCATCCGTAAACAGTCCCATTTCAACAAGGGGGTCAGGACGATGATCCTTGCTGAATCCATACTTTCGAAACCCTTTGATGATACTACTCCAAAGCGATGATTTAAGGGATTAAAACAAGGGGGAATATCTCTGGGTGGGCATTTGTCCACCCTATTTTTTTTCCCGCTTTTTTTCCCACTTAGACGGGAAAACATGGGTAATATTGGGCAAATTAAAGGCATATTTTTAACAAAAATCACAAATAAAAAACCCCTGAAATCGTTGAAATTTCAAGGGTTTGAGTATTGGTAGTCCCACGGGGAGTCGAACCCCGGATTCCAGCGTGAGAGGCTAGCGTCTTGACCACTTGACCATGAGACCACAATAATTCAGCCATATAATTCTGTCTGGTGCAGGACTGCTTTTGCGAACTCCTTGTCGCGAAAGTAATTTTAACATATAATACTTCTATATGTAAAGCTGTTAAGGAAGATTAGTTATGAAATTTCTAATATTAAAAGGAAGCCCCCGGGCGGAGGGTAATACCGGCAGCCTGGTGAAGGAATTTACAGACCGGCTGGAGCAGCTCTCCGCAGTTGAAGAACTCAGCCGGGAGGAGTTTGACCTTTACAACATGGACATCAAGCCCTGCAGAGCCTGCCGAATGTGTCAGAGAGACCGGCAAAAGCCGGATTGCGTTATCAATGATGATATGCAGATACTGTTTTCGAAGATTCTGGAGGCAGATGTAATCGTACTGGCAACTCCGATATATTCATGGTATGCGAGCCCTCCGATGAAGGCTTTGCTGGATAGATGTGTATATGCTTTGAATAAGTACTACGGCAGTCCTGCAGAAGATAAAAGGGAGGACGGGTGCGAAGGCAGCCGCGATAGTGGCCCGTCAATCTGGAGGGGAAAGCAGCTTGCCCTTATCACCACATGCGGATACGAACCGTCGAAGGGAGCAGATCTTCTGGACGAGGGACTCAGACGCTACTGTAAACACTCCGGACTGATATACAGGGGGATGCTGGCAGAAAGAGATCCGGGATATGACAAAGAGTTTATGGATTGCGATAAAGCAATGCGTGCCAGAGATTTTTGTGATATACTGGTTCAGCAAAGGGGGAACAAAGAATGAAGAATATTATTATTACCGGCGGACCGACAAACGAATATATTGATGAGATAATGAAGATTACCAATATGTCAACAGGGAGCCTGTCCACAGCACTTTCAGAATGTTTTCTGAGAGTCGGATACAGGGTTTTTGCGATTTTTAATCACAGCGTGAACATTGAGAAAATAGGGAAAATTATGAGCGGACAGGTCGTTGCCGCTGATGCATTCAGACATTACGGTGTTGAAACGACAGAGGACATGATAAATGCTTTCGGGCAGGTGAAAAAAGATATGGAAGCTGAGGGAATTCAATGCGATGCGGTTATCCATGCGGCAGCGGTTGGAGATTACAAAGGGGAGTTCACATTCCTGCTTGAAGATCTGGCGGAGGAACTCTTCGCTGCGAAGGACAGTGCAAAATCAGCCGCTGACTTCCTCGCAATCATGGAAAATCCCAAGTGCAAGCTGAATGATGACACTAAGATATCCAGCTACCAAAAGAACCTTACAGCCAAGCTGACACTGACGCCGAAGGTGATAGCATCCCTTAGAGATATGTTCCCTGACAGCCTGCTGGTGGGATGCAAACTGCTGGAGGGAGTTTCAAAGGATGAACTCTATGAGGTCGCAGCACGACTGGCAGCCAAAAACAGGATGGACTATATACTGGCAAATGATCTGGCAGATCTCAGGCACGGACGGATGAGCAGACATCTATGCACACCTGAAGGATTTACGGGAATCGAGCTGGCGGCACCGGAAGACGTTTTT
>JAUMVV010000032.1 GCA_030529985.1 Bacillota bacterium | reverse complement strand
CCGATGATATGTGATCAGTGGATAAATGAGTCAACTGTTAGTTTTTCATTCAACGCATAAACATATTGCAGTAGAAAACAAAAGATAATTATTTTTAGCACTCTCTTGACTTGAGTGCTAATAAGAGTTACAATATGGTTATCAAGGTGAATAAAGGGGGATCAAATATATGAATATCGAGAAATATACACAGAAAGCACAGGAGGCGGTCATCGACTGCCAGAACATCGCAGTGGAAGAAGGTCACCAGGCCGTGGACGGCGAACACCTTCATATGGCGCTGTTGCAGCAAAAGGAAGGGCTGATTCCCAAACTGATTGCCTATGCCGGGCTGAATGCGGGAGAACTGATAGGCTCAGTTCAGGCAGAGCTGGACAAGCTTCCTAAGGTGTCGGGTGGTGCGGAACAGATGTATTCCACCAGAAGACTTCAGCAGATATTTGCTGATGCGGAGAAGAAGGCTGCGGAGATGAAGGATGAGTATGTCAGTGTGGAACATCTCTATCTGGCTCTGCTGAACGAGAGGAACACTCCCAGCGCCCGGATCTTCAAGAGATACGGGATGAGCAGGGAATGCTTCCTGAAGGCACTCAATCAGGTAAGAGGAAATCAGAGAGTCACATCGCAGAATCCGGAAGAAAGCTATGATGCCCTTGAGAAGTACGGCAGGGATCTTGTGGAAATGGCGAGAGAAGGAAAACTTGATCCGGTAATAGGAAGAGATGCGGAGATCAGACATACGATTCAGATACTATCCAGACGTACCAAGAACAATCCGGTTCTGATAGGTGAACCCGGCGTGGGAAAGACGGCTGTAGTAGAAGGTCTCGCCCAGCGAATACTCAAGGGAGATGTTCCCGAAGGGTTGAAGGACAAGACAATCTTCGCACTGGACATGGGTTCCCTTATTGCAGGAGCCAAGTTCAGAGGAGAGTTTGAGGAAAGACTCAAAGCTGTGCTGAATGAAATTGAGAAATCCGAGGGGCGTATACTGCTGTTCATAGACGAGATACACAATATAGTGGGAGCGGGAAAAACCGAAGGTGCAATGGACGCAGGGAACCTGCTCAAACCGAAACTGGCAAGAGGGGAGCTTCACTGTATAGGAGCGACAACTCTTGATGAGTACAGGAAATACATAGAAAAGGATGCGGCTCTTGAGAGAAGATTTCAGAAGGTGATGGTGGATCAGCCTACCGTCGAGGATACCATTAGCATTTTGCGAGGTCTCAAGGAACGTTTCGAGATACATCACGGGGTTCGTATTACGGATGGAGCACTGATTGCCTGTGCAACCTTATCGGATCGGTATATCAGCGACAGATTTCTGCCGGATAAGGCAATCGACCTGATGGATGAAGCGGCAGCCCGAATCAGAACTGAAATCGACAGTATGCCGGAAGAACTTGACGAGATTTCCCGAAAGATCATGCAGCTGGAAATCGAGAAGCAGGCTCTCGGCAAGGAAACGGATAAAGCATCGGCAGCCAGACTTGCCGGTCTGGAAGCGGAGCTGGCAGAGCTGAAAGATTCAGCCAACGCCATGCGTGCCCAGTGGGAAAACGAAAAGAATGCAATCGCTCAGCTAAAGGAAACAAAGCTGCAGCTTGACGAGCTCAGACATGAAATCGATGAGGCGGAGAGAAATTACGACCTCGAAAAGCTGGCAGAGTTGAAATACGGAAGGCTTCCGGAGCTTGAAAAAAGGCTGGAAGAAGAGAAGACCAAGGCAGATGCGGCTCAGGAAGCGCGCCTGCTGAAAGAAGAGGTCGGTGAAGAGGAAATTGCTGAGGTCATTTCAAGCTGGACCGGTATACCCGTTGCCAAGCTTGTGGAAAGCGAAAAGGAAAAGCTGCTTAAGCTTGGCGAAATTCTTCACAAGAGAGTCATCGGACAGGATGAAGGTGTGCAGGCGGTAGCGGATGCTGTGCTAAGAGCCCGTGCCGGGCTGAAGGATGAACACAGACCTATCGGCTCCTTCATATTCCTGGGTCCTACAGGTGTCGGGAAAACCGAACTTGCCAAGGCGCTTTCGGAGGCTCTGTTTGACTCCGAAAGAAATATGATAAGAATAGACATGTCCGAGTACATGGAGAAGCATTCCGTATCGAGATTGGTGGGAGCACCTCCGGGATATGTGGGCTACGATGAGGGCGGTCAGCTTACGGAGGCAGTACGCCGCAAGCCGTACAGCGTGATCCTCTTCGACGAAATCGAGAAGGCGCACCCGGATGTATTCAACATCCTGCTGCAGCTTCTGGATGACGGCAGACTTACAGATAATCAGGGGCGTACCGTGGACTTCAAGAATACGATCGTCATTATGACTTCCAACATAGGAAGCAGTTATCTGATTGACGGAATCAGGGAGGACGGTACAGTGGATCAGGCGGTAAAGGATCGTGTTGAAGAAGAAATGAAGCATCACTTCCGTCCGGAATTTCTGAACAGAATCGATGATATCGTGGTATTCTCGCCGCTGACTTTGCGGCAGGTCGTGAAGATTATAGATCTGGGGCTTGCCGATATTCAGGCGCGCCTGGTTGAAAGGGAAATCACTCTCCGGCTTACGGACAGCGCCAAGAAGTTCATCGCTGATGAAGCGTATGACCCGGCATACGGCGCCAGACCTGTCAAGAGATACCTTCAGAGGAATCTGGAAAATCAGCTGGCAAAAATGATGATAAGCGGTGAAGTCAAGGATGGAGACAAAGTAACCATAGATTCAGATGGAGAAAAACTGAAATTTGAAGTATAATTGAACAGAGCGGCAGGAACATACAGGCATACAGCAAAAATCGCACACTGAAACAGCGTATCGTATATAATACATTGAGAAGCTGCCTGTGAGAAACAGCACATGCAGTATGCAGAGAAGCCGTATACAGCAGAACAGTATATCATAAGCAGGTCAGGGGGACAGCTCTCTGATCCTGCTTTGGCACGTTTCATGAGGAGGACATAATGATTAACAAAGTGACAGATACCATTTACTACATCGGCGTCAACGATCACGACATCGACCTGTTTGAGGGGCAGTATATAGTGCCTGAGGGCATGGCCTACAACTCCTATATGATAAAGGATGAGAAGATCGCGGTCTTTGACACCACAGACAAGAAGATGACCGGGCAGTGGCTCGCCAATCTGGAAGAGGCGCTGGCCGGAGACAGACCTTCCTACCTGGTGGTGCAGCATATGGAACCGGATCACTCGGCAGCGATTGCCGCATTTCTGGAAAAATATCCGGATACAACGGTAGTTTCGAGCAGCAAGGCTTTCAAGATCATGGAACAGTTTTTCCCTGATTTTGACATTCCTGACCGCATGGAGGTTCAGGAGGGCAGCACTCTGGATCTCGGAAGCCACAAACTGAATTTCGTGCAGGCACCTATGGTTCACTGGCCGGAAGTCATCATGACCTACGAGTCGACGGAGAAAGTGCTCTTCTCAGCAGACGCTTTCGGCAAATTCGGAGCCCTTGATTCAGACGAAGACTGGACTTGCGAGGCTCGCCGCTACTACATAGGAATAGTGGGAAAGTACGGCAGACAGGTTCAGGATCTTCTCGCAAAGGCAGCAAAGCTGGACATTGAAAAAATCTGTTCACTCCACGGTCCGGTGCTGACAGAAAATCTGAGCTATTACATAGATCTCTATGATACATGGTCATCATACAGGGCCGAAACTGAGGGGGTCTGCATTTTCTACACCTCCGTATACGGCAACACCAAAGAGGCGGCACTGCTGCTGGCGGATATGCTCAAGGAAAAAGGCGTTGAGAAGGTGGCAGTATCAGATCTGGCACGATGCGACTGGGCTGAAGCCGTTGAAGATGCCTTCAGATATGACAGGGCGGTCTTTGCGACCACCACATACTGCGGGGGGATTTTCCCTGCCATGAGGCAGTTCATCCAGCACCTGACCGAACGCAGCTTCCGGAAGAGGAAGGTGGCATTCATTCAGAACGGTTCCTGGGCGCCGGTGGCAACAAAGATAATGAAGAGCATGTTTGAGAGATCCGAGGAACTTGATTTTGCGGAAAATGAGGTGACGATCAGATCCGCACTCAATGAAGAGTCCATAGCTCAGATAGAAGCCCTTGCCGAAGAGATGGCAGCCGGTGCCAAAGCGGACTCCGGCAGGATGAAGTGCAGTGTATGCGGATTTGTTTACGATCCGGAAAAGGAAGGTAAGCCATTCGACAAGCAGTCTGACAGTTACAAATGCCCGATCTGCGGTATGGGCAAGAGGGTATTTGTGGAAGAGGCTGCTGCGAAAGCAGCGAAGCAGGCAGCTGAAGTTGCTGCTGCAGATTCCGACAAATACATCTGTTCCGTCTGCGGATATGTATATGACGAAGCCGAGGCCGGCAAGCCGTTTGAAGAACAGCCTGACAGCTACAGATGTCCGATGTGCGGACTGGACAAGTCGGCATTCAAGAAAGGCTGAGAAGGGTGATAAGCCTCAACTGAGTTTGAAGGTGGAGGCGTCGCCGGTTTTGAATTTGCGGATGTACCGGCTTATGAGAAAACTGAGGATGTAATCGTAGAGAATCATCAGAGCTGTGCCCAATACGATAAGCAGAGCTGTCGGATGGTTCGGAAGGCTGATGCTCCGGGCGATTACGGATTTGAAGGCAAGGAGACCGACAGATATTACAGCGGCAAAGTAGATTACCTTGAGGGTAAGCTGCAGAACGCCGCTGTTTATTTTTTCGATATAGAATTTAAGGATAGGATAATATCCGAACATAGCGATATAGGGAATGAGTGCGAGCTTGTTGGGAATCAGAATAAGTCCCAGAACGGATGTACCTGCGTAAACTGAAGCCGCACCGCCGATGCCGGAATGTGTGTTTTGCGCAGCGGCATTCTGTGAGCCGCCTGAGCCATCACTTTGAGGGCTGTTCGGGGTGCGGTCATGTTTGTCATCTGCGGAAGCTGCGTATGAGCTGTCCGTGTTGCTGTTCTGCGCGATATCTGCGGAAGCGGTATGTTTACCGTGTACGGTTCCCGTTTCGAGGATCATTACGGCGGTAAAAAGAGAGCTGATTGCAAATAGTGTCAGCTCTATTCCCGGTACTATTGTCGCCCCGAAAAGAAATATCAGAGCAAGGGCGAGGCAAATTCCGCCCAATGCAATTTTGAAGGTCTTTGAGTTTCTGTTCATTATCTTAGCTCCGGTATTTGCGGTTTATATGCAGTCGCAGCAGCAGTCTGCGCAGATGTAGCACTGCAGAGCTCGGCAGCACATATCATCGCCGCCTCCCTGCACATAGCCCCGACCCTGAGCCTGATTTCTGAAAGCTCCTCCGCGGCCTGCGATGGCTGCATAATGTCTCCGGAATTCCTGATTGCTCGGATCCATGTTCACTGCGGTCTGCAGATCGTTTACCGCCTCATCGTACCAACCCTTTCGGGAGGCGATGACTCCTTTCAGGAAAAACCATTCTGCATTCCTGTTGGATGAGTTGTCGAGAGCTGTTTCTGCAGCACTGAGATTCCCCATATCTATGTCACGTCGTACCTGCATGAAATCCGAGCGGGCAGCTCCTGACTGACTGCCGTAATTGCCGCCACTGCCGGTATCGCTTTTCATCAGCATGTCATACGCCGTGTTTATTTCCTGCATCTTCTGCTCTGCCAGATCGGACAGCGGATTGTCCACATACTTGTCGGGATGATACTTCTTGGCAAGCTCCTTGTAAGCCGCTTTGATCTCAGCCTCCGATGCTCCTTCTCTGACTCCTAATACTTCATATGGATTCATGTTTGTGTCTTCTCCTCTGCCGGGTCTGCCGGCTCAACAGTTTTATCTAATACCGCCTCTGTCTTGCGGTTCATTCCAAAGTAAATTATGTTTTCTATTATACCTTTATTTTTTTTTATATCAAGTTCTGCCGTATGTTCGGCGATTACTGCCAGATAGTGATAGAGGTTGAACTCCAGATCATCTCTGATACGGGCTTTGAATTCATCTGCGGTTTCCTCCTCATGATCGGATCGGCTCACATGCTTATCGGTGCAGCCGCTGTAGTTAAAACGGTACAGCAGAGGGTTATAGGAACCATCTGCGATATTTTCTTCAATGTCATCCGCCGCATCCATAAGGTATATCCATTTGCCCATATGATACCCTGTTTTTGCAAAGGTTTCGTGAAGGTTTCCGGCTTTATCATTCTTCAGGGCAGCGTCGCCGTAGAGAGCCTTTGAACCCTCCCGGAAGATGACCTCCATGATATGCGCGAACGGGTCGGCAACCATGTCGATGCTGGCACATTTTTCCTTTTCAAGACCATTGAGAAGTGCCAGATTCCATTCGATGCCTTCAAGCAGATCGGGGTATTTAAGCAGCAGCTTTCTGTGAATTCCGCGGTAGAGCTTGAGGAGCGCCTTTGCACGGCGGCTGTTTTCGTCGAGCACATCGTCCAACAGCTTGTACCGGGCCAGAATCAGCATCACATCTCCTGCGTATTCGATGGCGGCGTTTCGGATTATGGTTTTCTTCTTTATGTGATGTATTGCACAGTGCTCCTGAAGAGGGGAATCGGGAGTATCATCCACAGAAGCGAGGAGGCAGGCCAGAAAAGCCGCATCATAACTGAGGGTCATTCGGGGAAGCTGTCCGTAACGGCTTCCGATGTATTTGCATATACCGCAGTAATAACCCTGATAGATCTCGTATTCCCGGACTTTGAGATCCGGTTTATGTATCTGTACATAACCAAGCATGGACTTATTGTAACACCAAAAGCGTCTAAAAAAAACCGTTCCTTTCGCTCATTATATTGACATGTTGACAGTGCACGCCTACAATTATAAACGGGAGAGATGGAAGTTATAAGGCTGGAGGACCATAGATATGGGATTTACAAATATAGTGACGCTCCTGACGGGAATAGCGCTGTTTCTGTTCGGTATGACATTGATGGGAGACGGACTGAAAAGGGTTGCGGGAAACAGCCTGGAGCTGGTGCTTTACCGCCTGTCCGGAACGCCTCTTAAGGGCATCATTCTGGGCACAGGAGTAACTGCTGTCATACAGAGTTCATCGGCCACCTCGATCATGGTTGTGGGTTTCGTAAACTCGGGCATGATGAAGGTGAAACAGGCTATCGGTATCATCATGGGTGCGATTATCGGCACGAGCTTCACCGGATGGATAATATGTCTTTCGGCCATAGGCGGCGGCGGTATTTTCGAAATAATCTCAACCGCCACACTTACGGCTCTTATCGCCGTCATAGGGATAATTCTCAAGATGTTTACCGGATCTGAAACCAAGCATTACCTCGGAGACATCATGCTCGGCTTCGCGGTGCTCATGTTCGGTATCAGCACCATGAGCGGTTCCGTTGAACCTCTTCGTGAGAGCCCTGAGTTCATCAGCATGATGACATCCTTCACAAATCCATTTCTGGGAATTCTGGTGGGACTTCTGTTTACCAGCATAATTCAGAGTGCTTCGGCAGCGGTGGGAATCTTGCAGGCTCTGGCGGTGACGGGTGCTATCAATTTCCAGCTCGCACTGCCTGTAATAATGGGTATCGCTATCGGGGCGGCGGTTCCGGTTCTGCTGTCAGCTCTGGGAGCCACCGTAAGCGGCAAGCGTACCGCCTTCATATATCTCATGGTCGATACCATGGGAGTGATAATATTCAGCATTCTTTTTTATACCGCAAATGCAGTCTTCGGCTTTTCGTTTATGACAGTGACCATGAATATGGTAATGATAGCGCTTCTGAACACCGTTTTCAGAGCGGTTATCGTTGCGATCCAGGCACCCTTCATAGGAGTGCTGGAGAAGCTGGTAAAGCATGTGATAAAGGACAATACGGAAGTGGTAGAAGAGCTGAAAGATGTGGACAGACTGGAAGAGAGGTTTCTGGACTACCCGGCTCTGTCTATCGAGCAGACAAGGATCACCATCAATACAATGGCCGGGCTGACAGAGAAGAATGTCAGAGATGCCAGGAAGCTGCTGACCGCCTACAGTGAAGAGGGCATGAATAAGGTTCGTGAAATCGAGAGAATAATCGATACCTATGAAGACAAGCTGGGCGCTTATCTGGTTCGGATAATGAGGAAGGAACTCAGCGAAGATCAGAACAGGACTATGAACGAGTACCTCCATGTAATTACCGATTTCGAACGAATCAGTGACCATGCTCTGAACCTGGGAGAGTGTGCAGAGGAGCTTGCACAGAAGAAGATAAAATTCACCCCTGAAGCGGTGAGAGAACTGAAAATTCTGCTGAGTGCCGTGGAAGAGGTGCTGGCTCTAGCGGTGCACGCCTTTACAGAAAATGATATGGAGGCGGCATACAGGATAGAACCGCTGGAAGAGACGATAGACAACCTGTGCGACGAAATGAAGCTGAGGCATGTGGAAAGAATAAGGATAGGTGTGTGCCGGTACGCCCACGGCTTCGCATTTAACGATATCCTTACCAACTGCGAGCGAATCGGTGACCACTGTTCAAACATCGGTATCGCAATAAAGGTCGATATTGAAGGCATCGATGCCCATGACTCCAGGAACAGGATGGAAATCGAGAGAGCTCACGGCTTCGATGAAATGTTTGCGGAATATAATGTTAAGTATGAGATATAAAAATGGGAATTGAAAACATTATCGCTTTTTTCGGAGGAATCGCTCTGTTTCTGCTGGGAATCAGCCTGATGGAGGAAGGGCTGAATAAAGTTGCGGGGGACACCTTGAGGAAGTTCCTGCAAAAGCTGACAAACAGGCTTTTCAAAGGGATGCTGCTGGGAGTTGCGGCAACCGTAATAATACAGTCTTCATCGGCGATATCGATCATGAGCGTGGAGTTTGTCAACGCAAAGCTGATGAGGTTCCGCCAGGCTGTCAGCATTATACTGGGTTCCATTCTGGGTTCCAGCATAACAGGCTGGATAGTCTGCCTGTCCGATATAGACGAGACGAAGGGATGGGAAGTGCTTCTTTCTACCGGCACGATTACAAGCATAGTCGCCATAATCGGAATAATATTGCGCAATTTCACCGGCTCCCGGAAGAAGAACAGGGTAGGTGAAATTTTAATGGGCTTTGCAGTTCTCATGTTCGGTATGACCGCGATCACAACGGCGGTAAAACCCTTCTGTGAACATGAAGAGTTCATGCAGGTTCTGACTGCCTTTGCAAATCCCGCACTGGGCATTATGGCAGGCATGGTGTTCACAGCAATGATCCAGTCCTCGGCAGCGGCTGTGGGAGTTCTTCAGGCACTGGCCATGACAGGGGTTCTGGAATTTTCCACCGCTTTTCCCATAATGCTGGGAATAACTGTGGGAGGTGCTGTTCCGGTGCTGCTATCTGCGATTGGAGCCAGCATAAACGGCAAGAGAACTGCCCTTGTACATCTGCTTATAGATGTTATTGGAGCGGCTATCTGCGGAATAGCCTTCTACGGGCTTGAATCCGTATTTCATTTCGGAATAATGGGAATTGCCATGACTGCAGTTACGATGGCTCTGCTGAATACGATGATGAGGTTTGTGATGGTCGTGGTGCTGTTCCCATTTGTTGGGACTCTTGAAAAAATCACAGGTCTGATCGTCAGGGATGCTTCCGGCGAGAAGGAAAAGAAGGAAAAATAAGATGAGACTTAACAAATATATCGCTCAGGCCGGACTTTGTTCCAGGAGAAAGGCGGATGAGCTTATAGCAAACGGAAATGTGAAGGTAAACGGAGCTGTCGTGACGGAAATGGGAACCCTCGTGGAAGAGGGGGACAGGGTAAGTGTAAACGGCAGCCCGGTCGAGGTCAAAGCAGCGGGAAAGATTTACCTTGCTGTCAACAAACCCCCGGGTTATGTGACTACCATGAGTGATGACAGGCAGCGGCTTACGGTGGCCGAACTGGTAGCCGATATACCGGAAAGACTCTTCCCGGTGGGTCGTCTTGACTACAATACGACGGGACTGCTGATAATGACCAATGATGGAGATCTGACCTACGCGCTTACACACCCGAAGCATGAGGTATACAAGACTTATGTGGCAACCGTTGCAGGAGTCGTTTCCGATAAGCGGGCAAATCAGCTGAGAAGAGGTGTTGATATTGGAGGCTTCGTCACTTCTCCTGCTAAAGTGAAGGTACTCAAGCAAAATCCCCGCTCAGCGGTGGTGGAAATCGGCATAAGAGAGGGAAAAAACAGGCAGATAAGAAAGATGTTCGCCGCAGTCGGCAACAGGGTGCAGGTGCTGGAGAGGGTCGCCATAGGTGAGCTCAGGTTGGGACGCCTCATGTCAGGTCATTACAGGAAGCTTACGAAGAAAGAGATCGAATATCTCAAGAGTCTTTGAGCAGCAGACCGCCGCATTTAACCGGTACAGCCCGGATTCCGCCGCTGCCCGGCGGTATAGCATCAAATCGCTGATGCCGCATTTGACCGGTACAACGCGGTTTCTGTACTGCTTTACGATATAGCATAGAATTCGCAGGCAGTGCCTTTGATAGTTGGATCATATGTGTATGAACATGAAAGAAGCTGTAACAGTATATATTGCGGACATATCGTCTCTGCTGGAGCCTGAAGAATACAGCAGGGTCAAGTCGCTGGTTCCTGAAGCGCGGCGTGCAAAGGCAGACGCTGTGAAGTTTGCTGTCGGCAGAGCCCGGTCACTGGGAGCCGGTCTGGTTTTGCATGAGGCGTGCAGAAGATCCGGTCTGGAGGGTGCCGACGAGCACATGTGCTACGGTGAACATGGGAAACCGGATTTTGATCAGCACCGGCTTCGCAGCACCGGATTAGGAGAGATGCATTTCAGCCTGTCCCATTCAGGGCATAGAGTCATGTGCGGAATTTCACAGGTGCAGATAGGCTGCGATGTGGAAATCGTGAAGAAACGGGACATGAAGATCGCCGGCAGGTTTTTCGCGGAAGCTGAATATGCGGATATTATGGCCCAGAATGATGACAGGATCAGATTGGAACGGTTCTTCAGGTATTGGACAATTAAGGAGAGCTTCATAAAATGCGACGGCAGGGGGTTGAGCATGCCTCTTAGCAGCTTCAGGATCGTGATGGATGAAGACGGCAGCATAGAGCTTGATACGGGCGAAAAAAAAGGGGAGTACAGTTTCTTCTCTCCGGATATTGAAGACGGATACAGCTACGCCTGCTGCGTGAAGCAGACAGACGCAGAAGTAAGACATGAATTCATAAACATTTCCCGAATCAGGAATTCATCGCCATGAGTTCTTTTCTTTTTATTTTCCCGTTAAAGGTTCGGGGTATCCTGTCGATGATTTCGATGAAGGCAGGCTGCTTGTTGGCATCCAGAACCTCCGCCAGAAATGCCTTGAATTCTTTAGCATCATATCTGTCCGCCGCAGTCTCCTCAAGCCGGATGTACAGCTTCGGTGCCTGACCCGTGATGGGGTCATCAACGGGCACACAGGCACAGTCGGCAATTATTTCGTTTTTGATAACCATGGATTCGATTTCTTCAGGACTGATTTTCACGCCGCCGAAGTTGATCACGTCATCCTTTCTTCCCAGCATGTAGACATAACCCTCGTCATCTATGTAGCCCACATCCCTGGTGTAGATATAGTCGCCGTGGGGCATAGCCTCGGCGGTCAGCTCAGGTGCTTTGAAGTATTCCTTCATGTTGATGGGTCCGCGGCTTGCCAGAAATCCCGTATTGTCGATTGACGATCTGATTGGCTGCCTGTTTTCATCGACCACGATAAATTCAGCGTTGACTGCAGGTCTGCCTATGCATCCCTTAGGTCTGTCGGCACCGTTGAAATCCATAAGGCATGAGCACCCGGCTTCGGTGCTGCCGTAAAAATTGTAGAGCCTTGTCTTCGGAAGAATTCTGCTCAGGTGATTTTTGTCCTCTTCCGAGAGAGGGGCGGAACCCAGCTGAATGTAATCCATAACATCTGCGAAATCTCCCAGTCTGTCCCGGCTTAATTTAAAAATCATGCTCAGCATGCTGGGTGAGAGATCCATGGAAGTTACACGGTATTCTTCCATCATGGCAAAAACCTTTTTCAGCAGCATGATATTATCGACGAAAATGACGCTGCTTCCGTTTGCCATGTTGGCATAGGTTCTTCGGAGACCGTGGGAGTGGGATGTGGGCATAGGTATCATTTCCACATTTTCGGGTTTCATTTTCACTCCGAAGCACACATTTTCGGCGATGGCCACATCGTTGCCGTGTGTCAGCACTATGCCTTTGCTTTTGCCTGTGGTTCCCGTGGAAAACAGGATCTCGGACACATCTTCAGCCACGGGGAAATCTATTACTTCAAGATCTTCGATGGAGCCGCGGTACACGCCGTCTCTTTCGCACCCTAATGCAAAGGCGGTCGCTTCGGAGATGTCCATGTGGGGAAGCTCACCGAGTTCAGGGAATTCTTTATCTGCAACATGCATAAGAGCATCTGTTTCTCCGGTGATTTCCAGAATTCTGGGAAGGGCGACATTCATTTCCAGAGGGACGAAAATGCCTTTGAGCAGCTGGATCGCAAATTCCCAAATCATATAGTTGACGCTCTGGTCACATTCGACAACGACGAACTTTCCCCGCGAAACGCCTCTGCGGTCAAGCTCTATGGCGAGGCCGGCGATGGCGTCCCATACCTCTTTATATGAGAGGGCTGTATTATTGTCTGCCAGACAGAGTCTGTCCGGATTTTTTACTGCGTTTCGTGCCAGGTTTTCAACGATTGATGGATAGAACATTGTTGGTCTCCTTATGCTCTGATTGCTCTGATGCGGTCTTCTGATTTTCACTTTGCGAGAATAATTTCCTTTACAAATTTAGCACATATGAACAGAACAGTAAAGGGATAATCTAAGCGCCGCAGGGGAATGCATGGTGACGATGGATTCTTTATGACTGCAATGCGTTTCGGCATATCCGGTCAGCTTGCCGGAATACCGTGGGGCGGTCGCGGTAGCGATTCGAGCCGGCGGTTGTTGCTTTTGAAACCTGAACCATGTAATATGTATGTATGAAGAAAAACGACACATTCAATTATATAAAGAATATTGCACAGGCGAAGAGCATTTCCGTTGCAGCGGATCAGCTGGGGATTTCACAGCCGGCACTGTCCGCGCACCTGAAAAAAACGGAAAAGGAACTGGGAATGCTTCTCTTTGACCGCAGCAGGCAGCCTCTTGAACTTACGGAAGCCGGTCGTGTATATCTGGAATACATAGATGAGGTGCTTGCCGCGGAGAAGGAGCTGATGCAAAAGCTCTCGGACATAGATGACCTGAAAACAGGCAGTCTTACAGTCGGAGGTGCCAGCTTTTTCAATGTTTCTTATCTTCCTGCCGCGATTGCAGCCTTTGCTTCTGAAAACCCCGGAATAGAAATGGAAATAGTCGACGGCACGGTTCCGGAGCTTGTTACCATGGCACAGAAGGGGTTTATAGATCTGTTCATGACGCCTGAACCCGGCGAGCCGGACAGGTTTATCTACGAGGAACTGCTGGAGGAAGAGATATATCTGGCTGTCCCGGCGGGGTGGGATGTGAACAGAGAGCTTGAGGAGAAGGCGGTGTCCGTACTGAGTGCGGATGGAAAGTTCGAAGGCAGTGCAGGAACAGCCTCCGGCAAGCCGAGGCCTCTTACCAAAGGAGAGTTCACCCGGCTTTGCGACAGCACATTTGTGGTGCTGAAACCGGATCAGAATATAGGACGCAGGATGCAGGCTCTGCTGGAGAAGTATGACTGCCGCCCGGCTCGTATCATCACTGCGGAACAGACAATGACAACGCTGGCACTTACCCAAAAGGGAGTGGGGATTTCCATGATAACGGAAAGCAGCATAAAAAACAGCAGGCTTGTCAGCCTGCCGAAATTGTATATGGTCGATCCGGAAATATGCAACCGGAAGATGTATGTGGCCTACCCTAAGAATAAATATCTTTCAAAGGCGGCGACGGGGTTTATAAGGATACTGAAGGAGAGCAACAGGTAAAAGCCTGTTGTTATTCTTTTTCGTCGTCCTCCTCCCATAGTGCATCGTTGAGCATCTTCCACAGCTGCCCGTAGCCTTCTGATGCCGGTGTTACAGGTTTAGGGATATCGTTATCGATATTTATCTTGATTTCCCCCTGCTTTGACATCAGCATTACGCGCGTTCCCAGAGCAAGAGCCTCCTGGATGTTATGGGTGATGAAAATCACAGTTGCGTTTTCGCGTTCCTTGATCTTGACCAGCTCAGCCTGAAGCTTGTTTCTGGTCATGGCATCAAGTGCCGCGAAGGGCTCGTCCATAAGAATTATCTTAGGGTTGAGTGCCAGACCCTTGGCGATAGCTACACGCTGCTTCATACCGCCGCTGAGCTGGTGGGGATAGAGGTCGCCCTTATCTCCGAGACCTACCAGCTCGAGGTGTTCCCGGGCGATTTTGTCTTGCTCTTCTCTGTCCTTTATACCGTTCATTTTCAGCGGATATGCTATATTGTTCTTTACGGTTTTCCATGGGAAAAGCTGTTCAAAAGTCTGAAACACCATGAATCTGTCAATACCGGGCGCTTTGACCGGATCGCCGTCAACGAGAATGTCGCCCTCGTAGTCTTCAAAGCCTGCGATGCATCTGATAAGGGTTGTCTTGCCGCAGCCCGACGGTCCGAGAATAGTGAGGAAATCCCCCTCGTTAACAGTCAGATCAAGACCCTTGATAATATCGCGGGAGCCCGGTCCGTCATGATAATTTTTTGTGAGCTTTTTTATTTCGAGTACCGGTCTTGCATTGATCATTGTGCCGTCATACCCCACTTTCTGATAGTATTTCTCTCAATTGAACGGAACAAACCGTATTCGATAATTATTCCGATTATGATGATAACGATGAGTGCGGCATAAAGACCGCTGTAGTCAAGATTGATACGCCGCATGAATATGTACCAGCCTATGCCGGCACCGGTGCCTGTGGTTCCGAAAATCATTTCTACGGCCAGCAGACCCCTCCAGGCTCTCGCCCAGCCGACTCTCAATCCGGAGAGGACGCTTGCAAAGGCGGCCGGAAGATATACGCCCCTGACCAGATTAAATCCCTTAAGACCTATATTCCGGCCTGATTCAATATATATATTCGGAATAGCCTTGAAGCCGTCCATGAGGCTTCGTGACATAGGCCATATTATGGAGTGGACCACTATTATGATGATGGTCGTCTCACATACACCGAATATGCTCAGTACTAAAGGCAGAAGTGCCACGCCCGGCAGCAGATCGAATACTGATACTATCAGATTGTATATGGCGAAAAAATGCTTGCTTATCACAGCCAGGCTTGAGAGGACAAAGGCAAGGCCTATTCCTATGAGAAGCCCTTTTGCAATAAGTTTCAGGGAAAACAGCGTGTATGAAATAAGCTCGCCTTCTGCAAAGCCTTTGATGAATGCATTACCGATTTCTCCGGGTGAAGGGAAGACCAGGCTGCTTACCAGACCCAGTCTGTTCACCAGGTACCATGCACCGATAAAGCATATTATGAAAATGATTTGATCTCGTATTTCGGTTCTGGTTTCGCTTTTCATATATTCCTCTGGCTCTCACTAATTACCCTTGACGTTATCGAATGCCAGATCGCTGATGTCCGCAGGACCTTCAACCTCCAGGAACTTGTTTTCACTCATGAATTTTGCCATATCCATTACACCGGTGAGTTCGGTGGAGTAGGAGCATGCCGGATCTTCAAGCCATGAAAGCATTGTTTCAGCATCAACATCTTCGTTTTCACAGAGCATTTCTGCGGCCTCTTCTTTATTGCCGTTCAGATAGTCAACAGCATCTGCAATCCCTTTTACTACGGCGTTATAGAGATCCGGATCGTTGTCGTGGAGATCCTCTGAGGCTACTGCAACTATAAATGAATTTCCCTCAGGCCATACAGACTCGATCGCGCCCTTGCTGCCGTCGGCAGTCATTACTTCGCTTATATCCGCATCTTCGCTTGCTTCTTCCTTGAAGGTGTATGGAGAAGTCGTAAGCTGGCACTTCACATTGCCGTTAATAAGAGCTGTCATTCCGTCCGGATGAGCATAAGGGTTGATGTTGTTGTCCAGAGCGTGTGTGTCTCCCAGCTGTTCTCCGCAGGCCATTGCCAGGAGTATATGCTGCATGCTTCCTATGTTGACGAGTGCGATCTTGTCATTGCTCTTGATATCCTTCAGACTTTTCACGGCCCCGTCATTTGTCATGAGCTTGTGCGGCTGTGCAGACATGTTTGAACAGATCTTATAGCCTGCTCCGCCCATTACGCCTGTTATGGCAGGAGGAACACCCATCGCACCGACCTGAACCTTGCCGGAAGTAAAGGATTCGTTTATAGAAGCTCCTGAAGCCAGAACGGTGTAGTTTACGGTAACATCATTTCCTGTTGCTTCCTTGTATGCTTCCTCAATCAGATTTTGCTGCTCCATTACCTGGAATGGTGCGTATGCCATGCCGTACTGCTGTACTATCGTCAGCTCCGCCGTACCGTCGCCTTTTCCGGCGGAATTATCGCCGCCGCAGCCGGTCATGGCGAAACACATGCCCATGGCGGTTATGGCAGCCAGAGCTATCAACATAATTCTCTTCTTCATCTTCTTCCTCCATTAGATATAAAAAATACAAATCAATACGAATAAACTTAAGTTCGTGCTTATAACATCATAATTATAGCATTATGGCATTGAAAGTAAAGAACAATAATATAGGGCAAAAATCGGAATATGAGCAGGATGGAGGAGGATGTAAGATTGTAATGAGAGGGCAAACATCCCGGCATGAAAGGCAAAAATGTCATATCGTGAAGTGCGAAAAGTTGCAATGTTTTGTAACTAATTTGCGAATGTTTGGTAAAAATGCCACGGTACAAAGAGATTCAACAATTTGTTTGTGGAAAGAAAATGATAAATTTGCCTATATATAAAGT
>JAUMVV010000031.1 GCA_030529985.1 Bacillota bacterium | reverse complement strand
CCTTCAGGGCGGCAGCCGGCGAGCAGCTTAAGATATGGGGCGATAGAGTCGGAGTCAATGTGATAAAACATGCAGAGGGGGCTGACCCCTCTGCAGTGATATACGATGCGATACAATCCGCCAGGGCTAAGGGAATGGATGTACTGATATGCGATACGGCAGGAAGACTGCAGAACAAGAAGAATCTCATGGATGAGCTGAACAAGATGAACAGGGTGATTTCCGGAGAGTGGCCTGAAGCGTCAAGGGAGAATTTGCTGGTACTGGATGCCACAACGGGGAAGAATGCCGTGTCTCAGGTGGAGGAATTCGGAGATGCTGCCGATATCACGGGCATAGTGCTGACTAAGCTTGATGGAACGGCCAAAGGAGGAATTGTAATCACCATTGCAGACGAATTCGATAAACCGGTTAAGTTTGTAGGCCTGGGCGAAGGGATAGAGGATCTTAAGGAATTTGACCCTGTTGATTTCGTAAGAGGTATTTTCGCGGAATAGAGGGTCAGCGAGACGGCACAGCAACAGGATAACGGAGCAGCAGGATAGCGAATAGCAAATAAGGGGCAGCATCACAGCAGACAACAAAAGAACTCAATGGTAAAACAGCGAATAACAGAACAGCAGGATACCGGACAGAGCAGATCGGAGAAGCAGAGAGGTATATATGAGTCTACCACTTGTGGCCGTCGTAGGCCGCCCCAATGTGGGCAAATCGACATTTTTTAATAAAGTAGTGGGACGCAGAGTGGCGATCGTGGAGGATACGCCGGGCGTTACGCGTGACAGGATCTACGCCGAAGCCGAATGGTGCGGTGTCCGTTTCGCATTGATAGATACAGGCGGGATCGAACCCAACAGCAAGGATATAATCCCGTCCCGTATGCGTGAACAGGCGGAGATGGCAATGGACACCTCCGATGTCATCCTCTTCATGGTTGACGGCAGAGAGGGACTGACAGCAGCCGACCGCGAGGTTGGAGAGATGCTGATGAAGACCGGTAAGAAGGTGGTGCTGGCAGTAAACAAGGTCGACAAGCCGGTTCTGCCTGATGATTTCTACGATTTTTATGAACTGGGGCTTGGAGAACCCACCGCTATTTCATCCGCAAATATGCTGAACTTCGGCGATTTGCTGGACGAGATAGTTGCAAATCTCCCCGAAGGGGCGGGAAGCGAGGAGGATGATTCCATCAGGATAGCGATGATAGGTAAACCTAATGTGGGCAAGTCATCGCTGGTGAACAGAATACTGGGAGAAAACAGAGTGATCGTGTCGCCCATCGCAGGAACGACCCGGGATTCCATAGATACACCCTTCGTGCACGATGGCGAAGCATATACACTTATCGATACCGCAGGAATCAGACGCAAAAGCAAGGTGAACGAGGATATAGAGAGGTTCAGCGTGCTGCGTGCGGTTGCGGCAGTGGAACGCTGTGATGTCTGCATGCTCATGATAGACGCAGAAGAAGGCGTGACAGAGCAGGACAAGAAGATTGCAGGGATTGCCCATGAAGCGGGCAAGGGTATCGTTGTGGTTGTGAACAAATGGGATCTGGTGGAGAAAGAAACCAATACCATGAAGGACTTCAGGGCGAAAATATCCGCAGAGCTGGGTTTCATGTCCTATGCGCCCAGTATCTTCATATCGGCACTGACAGGACAGCGCGTGGGTCAGGTTATTGATATGGCCAAATATGTGGCAGAGAACCGCGCAATGAGAGTGCCTACAGGCAAACTGAACACGATCATCACAGATGCTACCATGATGAAGCAGCCTCCTTCAGACAAAGGCAGGAGACTGAAAATATACTATGTGGCACAGGTGGGAGTTAAACCGCCGCTTTTTTCATTCAAAATCAACTCGAGACCCCTCATGCATTTTTCCTATTCCAGATATTTGGAAAACCGCATCAGAGAAGCTTTTGGTTTTGAGGGAACACCGCTGAAGTTTGTGTTCAGAGAAAAAGGCGAGAAAGAGGAGGAAATGTGATGGGAATAATCGGAGGAGCAGACGGACCTGCAGTAGTTTGTGTGTGGTCGGTAATTCTTAAAGATACAAGCATGAGTTGTACGACATTCATTGCACTGCTGGCACTTGTCTGTTTGGCAGCATATTTTATAGGAAACATCTCACCGTCAACTATACTGGCAAAGAAGCAGGGGCTCGACATAAAGAATGAAGGCAGCGGCAATGCCGGAACCACGAATGCACTTCGCGTTATGGGCAAAAGAGCAGGTGTGATCACTCTGGTCGTGGATATAGTCAAAGGAATAGCCGCAACCCTTCTGGGATGGCTCTTTCTCGGAACGCCGGGAATGGCCTGCTGCGCCTTAATGGTGGTGCTGGGTCATGTATGGCCTGTGGTTTACAGATTCAAAGGCGGCAAGGGAGTGGCAACAATATTCGGAGCAATTCTGGCTATTGATCCTCCGATGGCACTTATCTGCCTCGCAGTAGTTGCCGCATTTGTTTTCACGACAAAGAGAATGTCCGTCGGGTCTCTGGCAGGAGGGATATGTCTTCCTATACTGTCATATTTCATGGCACCGCACTTCTTCGCAGAGGCTGTCGTGATGGGCATGATAGTGATAATAAAACATCGTGAAAATATAGTGAGACTTGTACATGGTGAAGAACCGAAGATGAGCATTTTTGATAAAAAGGAAGAAGACTGAAGCAGCAGGAGGTACACAATGAAAAAAATCGGTGTAATAGGAGCAGGAAGCTGGGGAACGGCGCTGGCAACAGTAGTTGCAGGCAAAGGCAATAAGGTCAGAATTTATGATGTTGATGAGAAGCATCTGAAATCCATGGAAGAGCACAGAGAAAATGCGGATTATCTTCCGGGCGTCCCTCTCGATGACAATATTGAAATAGCATATTCAAACGAGGCAGCATTGAAGGATGCCGATGTGGTTCTCTTTTCGGCACCGGCTCAGCATTTCAGAAGCGCACTGGAGGCTTCGCTTCCATATATTTCCACAGGAGCATATATTATCAATGTTGCCAAGGGAATCGAGAAAGGAACTCATCTGAGGATGTCGCAGATAGCCGAAGAGATTTTCGCAGAGAATGGAATGTCTGAACGAATGGAACGATATGTTGTCCTGTCAGGACCATCTCATGCCGAGGAGGTTGGGCGCAGACTTCCCACCACCGTTGCGACAGCATCGGGAAATGTATATGCTGCGCAGGCAATGCAGGATCTGTTTATTACCGACAGGTTCAGAGTATATACAACAGAGGATCTGGTTGGGGTAGAGCTGGGCGGTGCTCTGAAGAACATAATAGCTCTGGGCGCAGGCATCTCCGATGGGATGGGGTTTGGAGACAATGCCAAGGCGGCGCTTATGACCAGAGGTCTTGCAGAGATAACCCGTCTCGGACTTAAACTGGGAGCCAAGCAGGGAACCTTCGCCGGGCTGACCGGTACCGGGGATCTCATTGTGACTTGTACCAGTATGCATTCGCGAAACAGAAGGTGCGGCATAATGATTGGAGAAGGACTGTCTCCGGAAGAGGCGGTTGCCAAAGTAGGAATGGTTGTTGAAGGCATGTTCACAGCTGAGGCCGCTTATGAGCTGGCAAAACTCGAAGGTGTCGAAATGCCTATTACCGATGTAATATATAATGTTGCAAACGGGAAGGTCAAAGCTACAGATGCTGTAGAAGCATTGATGAACCGTGAAAGAAAGCACGAACAGAAATAGATGAAATCTTATAAGATAATCACATTCGGCTGTCAGATGAATGAGCATGATTCGGAGGTAATATCCGGTATGCTCACTCAGAGAGGCTACAGTGAAACGGAAAAGGAGCCGGACATAGTAATCATCAACACCTGCAGCATCCGGGAGAATGCGGACAAACGTTTTTTCGGTACGCTGGGACAGATGAAAAAAATCAAGCTTGTCAATCCTGATTTCGCAGTGTGCGTTTGCGGATGCATGATGCAGCAGGAGCATATTACGAAAAAGCTCAGGCAGAGCTACCCGTGGGTAGATGTGGTGTTCGGCACCCATAATATTCATGAGTTCCCGGATATGCTTGAGCAGCTTTATGAAAACCGATCAAAAGCTGCGGATTTGAGAAAGGCAGCTTCAGCAGCCCGCTCTTCCAAATGGGATGACGGCAGCAGCGATGTATGCGGCGATGCCGGCAGGGAGAAAGCGCTCCGGCATACTTCAGGCTCGATGCCGCCACAGATCCGCAGCTCTAAGGATGTTCGGGTGGATAGGATATATGAAGATAGAGACGATATTGTAGAGGGTCTTCCGGCGAAGAGACTTTATGGACACAAGAGCTTCGTAAACATCATGTACGGCTGTAATAATTTCTGTACATACTGTGTCGTGCCCTATACCAGAGGTCGCGAGAAGAGCAGGCACCCGGAGGATATTCTCGATGAAATAAGGCGGCTTGCTGCAGATGGAGTGAAGGAAGTTACCCTTCTCGGACAGAATGTCAATTCCTACAGAGGTGTATCAAAGGACGGTAAAAGGGTATGGGATTTTACAGATCTTATATACGCCCTGAATAATGTGGAGGGACCGGAGCGTATCAGATTCATGACGTCTCATCCGAAGGATCTCTCGGGCAGGCTGATAGAAGCATTTGCGAAATGCGATAAGCTCTGTAAGTACATACACCTGCCCGTGCAGTCGGGAAGCAGCAGCGTGTTAAAAAGAATGAACAGAAGGTATACCCGGGAGCAGTATCTGGAGCTTATACGCAAGCTGAGAGAAGCTGTTCCGGGAATCGCGATAAGCACCGATATTATCGTCGGATTTCCGGGAGAGACGGAGGAGGAATTTGAAGAGACTCTCACCCTTGTCAAAGAGGTGAGCTACGACTCGGCATTCACCTTCCTTTATTCTCCGCGAAAGGGAACCCCGGCAGCAGAATACGATGAGCAGATAGCGGAGGAGATAAAGCACGAACGATTCGATCGCCTCGTCAACATAATGAACGAGGGGAGTAAGATCAGGAATGAGGCTTTTGTGGGAAGAATATGCGATGTGCTTGTCGACGGACCGGACAAAAAAGAAAGCGGGATCCTCAACGGGCGAACTGAGGAATTTAAACTTGTGGATTTCCGGGGATCCGAAAAGCTTATCGGTAGCATTGTCCGTGTTGAAATAACGGATTCGAATACCTTCAGCCTAAGAGGGAAGCTGTGTGATGTAGAGGCGGATATGGACGGAGAACTGACAAAAGTTCAGATGTCTTCAGACTGAAAGAGAAGATGTGCGGGCAGTGCAGCAGCTGAAGATGCGGGGATATCCCGACCGAAGACGCAGTGATGTCCCGGTCTGCAATGCGGTGATTCCCCGGCTGAAGATACAGTAATACCGCTGCCGAAACGAACAGCAACCTGTGCTGTACCGAAAAAAATATAATGATCTATCATGCTAAATACCGGCTGTGACGGAGGGGTCTGTTATGAACATTAAACAGATAGCGGAGAAAGCAGGAGTTTCGGTTGCAACTGTTTCCAGAGTGCTGAACCATCCTGAAAGCGTGGCGGAGAATACCCGCGAGCGGATTCAGAGGATAATAGATGAAGAAGAATATACACCCAACTGGTTCGCCCGGGGGCTTAATTTCAACAAGACCAGAACCATAGGGCTTGTTATTCCGCACACACTTAACTCCACATATATGGAAATCGTCAACGGTGTGGAGGAGGTGGCCAGACAGAAGGGCTATATTACCTTCGTGTGCAACATGGAAGGCGATCCCGAAATAGAGAAGAAGTATATAGATCAGCTGGTTACCCGTAGGGTTGACGGAATAATAATGCTGTACTCTTTCGGACTTGATGGCGGATATATCCGGTGGATGAAGGAGCTGGAAATGCCGGTTGTAACGATCGGAGAGAGCAAAATCATGACCGAATGGGATTCTGTCAGAGTGGACAGCAGAGAGGCTATGGCCAAAATGACATCCTATATGCTGGAGTGCGGGCATAGGAAAATCGGATTTCTTAAGGGAACGGATCCCGATATGGAAACAGGCTCCATGCTGCAGGGTTTCAGGAATGTGATGAAGGCAAGCGGTATCCCTGTCGAAGAGAAGCTGATAGTTGATGTGGAGAATAATATCGAGGGCGGCTACATCGGAATGAAGAAGATGATAGGAGGGAGTCCCGAACCTCCTGATGCGGTCATGGCGACCGGTGATGAGATAGCCTATGGGGCAATGGATGCCATCAAGGAGCTGGAATACAGGATCCCCGAGGACATTGCCGTGACCGGATTCGGGAATGACCGTATGTCTTCGCTGATGGAACCCAAGCTGACAACGGTTGAACTGCCTTACAGGAAAATGGGAATTTACGGAGCGCGGGTTCTCTTTGATAATATCGAAGAAAAACAGGACAAAAATGCTAAACACCCGGCAGGGGTAATCAAGCTGCAGGCCAAAAGCCGTATCCGCAAATCCTGCGGACACGAAGGTAGAATAGGAGAGATGTTCTGATGCTTAAGACAGATTTTCTGGGAATCAAACTGGACAATCCGGTAATGATTGCCGCAGGTCCGTGGAACAGAGATGGGAAAGGAATAAAGGAATCGCTGAAGGCAGGTGCAGGAGCGGCGGTGACGGAAAGCATTGTCAGTGATACGATGCTCGATGTGCGGCCGAGAATTTCCTGCGATGAAAAGGGTGCTCAGAATATCAGACTGTATAGCGATATTCAGATCGAAGGCTGGGAAAGGGAAATGAGCATAGCCAAGTCCGGCGGCGGCGTTGTGATCGCCAGCGTATCTGGACATACGGCATCGGAGGTGGCGTATCTTGCCAGCAAGCTGGAAAAATTCGGGGCGGATGCTATTGAGCTAAGCGTATCCAACCCGGCGGTGGAATCCCTGGAGGTAGTTGCCTCCCATGCAGACATTATTTACGAGATGACCGGGGAAATCGTCACAGCGGTAAAGATACCGGTCATCGTCAAGCTGTCCCAGAACACCACGAATATTTCCAAGGTGGCCAGAGCGGTAAAAGAGGCGGGAGGCTCGGGTGTAACGGCCATAAACACGGTTCGAGGCATTCTGGGTGTGGATATCGAGAAGGCAGAGCCCATGCTCTCCACATACGGAGGGATCTCCGGCGAATACATCAGACCTCTGGGACTCGCATCGGTTGCGACCATTGCACAGACTGTAGATATACCTATCTGCGGTGTGGGAGGAATAGCCGGATGCAGGAATGCGTTGGAATATATGATGCTGGGTGCGACCGCCGTTCAGGTGGGCACGGCGGTAATGCTGGAAGGCAGAGATGTTATCCGCAAAATCGTACAGGAATTAGAAATATGGGTACAAAATCATAATATCGGTGCCTTGTCGGACATAAGAGGCAAAGCCCTGAAAAACCTGAAATCCTTTGAGGAAATGAAATTTGAACCGGCAGTCAGCCATTCAAGCGGCGTCCCATGCGGCGAAAACTGCGATAAATGCATGTCTGCGTGTATGTATGGAGCCATAAGCCGCAGAGGCGATGCGATAAGCGTAGACCATGCGAGCTGTACCGGGTGCGGGCTCTGTACATTCATTTGTCCCGCAAATAAGTTAAAATTATACCTTTAGGGGTCTTTTTTTATGCAAAAGCACTTGTATTTTTCAGAATATACCGTATAATTGTATATGAGCGTATGTAACTGGTTTCACTAATATAGGCAGAAACCTGTTAATGTATAAATTTCATCAGGAAAAGGAGGATGGATTATGTATAAGTGTAGTTTAGAAAGAATGTCCGACAAGATCAAAACCTTCTCAAAGTTCGGTGATGCAGGACACGGCGGAATCACGAGATATTCGCTGTCACCTGAAGCTCACATGGCAAGAGAAGAGTTTGTGAGACGGATGGAAGCTATCGGCGCAAAGATAGAATGCGACGATTTAGCCTGTATGTTCGCAACTATTGAAGGATCGGATCCTGATGCGAAGAGAATCGTAATGGGATCACACTGTGACTCCGTGAAAAACGGTGGAAACTATGATGGTATTGAAGGCGTAATGACAGCTATGGAAGTGCTGGAAACAGTAGTAGCTGAGAATATTCCTCATAAGCACCCGCTGACAGCAATGATCTGGACAAACGAAGAGGGTTCACTGTATCCGCCTGCAATGATGGTATCGGGAATCGTTTGCTACGATTATCTGCCTGATTATCTGAAGCCGAACTTCATGTATGACAAGATGATGGCTTCAAAGCCGATGGACAAATCGGAATTCGCCAACTTCGGTGAAGCGCTTGCCGCTACCAAGTTCAAGGGGCCTAAAGAAAACAGACTGTCACCTGACAAGTACTGTGCTATGTTTGAAACACATCTGGAGCAGGGACCTATCCTCGAGGACAACGGCAACGAGGTCGGGGCTGTACAGCTGGTAATGGGTATGTTCAACTACAGAGTCAAATTCCACGGATTTACCGCCCATGCAGGCACATTCCCTATGGCAAAGAGACATGATGCGCTTCACGCTGCTGCAGACTTCCTTTGCAAGCTGCATGAAAGGTATGATGCGATGAACGCTGAGCTGGTTGCACAGGGGGATTATGAGTTCGTATTCACCACAGGTGAGATTTATGTTCATCCATGCATACACACATGCATTCCTGACGAAGCAGAATTTTCACTTGATGTAAGACATCCTAAACAGGAAGTTCTGGACAAATGCATGGCAGTTCTTCAGGAAATGGCTGCAGAAGAATATCAGAAGTGCACATGCCGCGTTGAAGAACAGTGGAAGAGGGATCCGGTTCCGTTTGATTCAAGACTTATCGGTTTCGTAGAGGAATCAATGGAAGAAATGGGCTGCAAGTGGCAGAAGATACTGTCAGGTGCAGGTCACGATGCACAGTTCTGCGCATATGTGATTCCAACAACGATGATCTTCTCAAGAACCAAGGACGGTCTGTCACACTGTGAACCTGAACATGTATCGGATGAAGACTGCACAACTGCTGCAACTGCAACTCTGAATGCCGTTCTGAAGTGTGACGCTTCACCGGAATTCTAATAAGCGACTTAATATTCAAAAGCCATAATCAGACTGACGGAGAGCAAAATCTCCGCCAGTTTGTTATCTCAAAAGGAGGAAGGAACATTGAGTAAGATAATGAAAGGTAAATACACTACAGAAGCTGTAGCTGGATTTACTCACAGAACTGCACTTGAGGAAGCGGCAAGATGTCTGCTTTGTCATGATGCACCGTGCAGCAAGGGCTGCCCTGCAGGAACGGATCCTGCCAAGTTCATCAGATCGATCAGATTCAGAAATGTGAAGGGCGCTGCTGAAACAATCAGAGAGAATAACATTATGGGCGGCTCATGTGCCAGAGTATGCCCATATGACAGACTCTGTGAGGAAGCATGCTCAAGATGCGGGATCGACAAACCTATTCAGATAGGTAAGCTGCAGAGATACGCTATAGAACAGGAAAAGCTGTTCGGCATGAAGACTCTGTCAGCACCTGAAGAAAAGAAGGCAGGAAAGGTCGCATGCGTTGGCGCAGGTCCTGCTTCACTGGCATGTGCAGCTGAACTTGCCAAGGCAGGTTACAAGGTAACAGTATTTGAGAGAGAAGCCAAGGCAGGCGGAGCATGCTCATACGGAATCGTTCCTGCAAGACTTCCTCAGGCTGTTGTTGACTGGGATGTTGCCCAGGTAAAGGGACTCGGCGTAAAGTTCAAGTTCAATACTGAAGCAAAGAGCGCAGACCTTGAAGGCTTCGATGCTGTATTCCTCGGTGTAGGTCTTTGGAGCGGTAATGTTCCGAAGATCGAAGGCGCAGACCTTAAAGGTGTATACAGTGCAATCGAGTATCTCAGCGAAGCGAGAAAGCTGAAGACTAAATTTGACCCGGGCAAGAGAGTTGTTGTAGTAGGCGGCGGCGATACGGCAGTCGACTGCGCAGTAACCGCCAAACTGCTGGGAGCAGAAGATGTAAGAGTTCTTTACAGGAGAACCATAGGTGAAGCTCCGGCAAGCATAGATGAATTCCACTATCTGCTTTCGATGGGCATCGGCATTACTACAGGAATGGCTCCTGCCGCTGCCAAGGGTACGGATACAAAACTGACTACAGTGGAAGCTGAGGGCTTCTATGACAAGAAGGCATGGATGACATTATCCTGTGATTCACTGGTATTCGCTACAGGTCAGAAGGCTGAAGAACTGGCGGATGTTGCACCGCTGGAAGTTAACGATAATGGAATTATCAAGGTTAAGAAGAACGGAAGCGCAGGCGATAAGTATTTCGCAGCCGGCGACATTGTAAACGGTGGAAAGACTGTTGTTGAAGCTGTTGCAGCCGGAAAGGAAGCTGCTGCTTCAATCATCAAATTCCTTGAAAAGAAAGGAGTGAAGTAAGATGGCAGTTAAAAAAGATTTATCATTGAAATATCTGGGTGTTGATTGCTTGAATCCATTCTTCCTTTCATCATCACCAGTAGGCGGAAACTATGACATGGTGGCCAAGTGCTACGAGACCGGATGGGGCGGATGCTTCTTCAAAACTATCGGCATATTCGTAGCTGATGAGTGCTCACCGAGATTTGACCAGGTAAACAAGGAAGGCCTTCCGTGGGTAGGATTCAAGAACATGGAGCAGATCTCAGACAAACCGACAGAACAGAACTTCGAATATCTCTACAGACTGAACAGAGATTATCCTGAACATGTTACCGTTGCATCGATAATGGGTTCAAGTATAGAGGAGTGGAAAAAGCTTGCTAAAATGGCAGACGAAGCGGGTTCGAAAATCATCGAAGGTAACTTCTCATGTCCGCAGATGACTTCACACGACATGGGATCCGATGTAGGTACAAACAATGAGCTCGTTGAATCATACTCAAGGGCAGTAGCGGAAACAGTACCTCATATTCCGTTTGTGGCCAAGATGACTCCTAACTGCAAGAACATGGAAGAGCATGCCAGAGCTGCACTGAAGGGCGGAGCTGCTGCTGTTTCGGCTATCAACACGATCAAGTCAATCACAAACATTGACTTCGAGAACAATACAGGCATGCCTGTAGTAAACGGCAAATCATCAATTTCCGGATATTCAGGAGCAGCCGTTAAACCTATCGCACTCAGATTCTGTGCACAGGTTCAGCAGGATGAGGAAATGCACAAGATGGCTGAGGCCGGCAAGTGGAACTTCGGTTATGGCCATGAGCTGTCCGGTATCGGCGGTATCGAAACATGGAGAGATGCTGCAGAGTTCCTGGCAGTGGGATGCCGAAACATTCAGGTTACCACTTCCATTATGCAGTACGGCTACAGAATCGTGGAAGATATGATTTCAGGTATGCAGCATTTCATGGAAGAAAAGGGCTACGATCATCTTGATCAGTTCATCGGTTCTGCTCTGCCTAACCTGATTCCGGCAGAAGAACTGGATAGAAGCTTCAAGCTTCTCCCTAGATTCGATGAAAAGAAATGTATCGGTTGCGGACGCTGCTACATCTCATGCTACGATGCAGCTCATCAGGCTATCGAATGGGATGAGAAGAAGAGAAAACCGGTTCTTGATGAAGACAAGTGCGTGGGATGCCACCTCTGCCTGAATGTATGTCCTGTTCAGGAATGCATCGTTCCGGGAGAATTCAAGGAAAAAGAGGGACACAAGATGTCAAATGACATTAAATTCAAGCACCATTACGAATAAGTGAATCAGACTGGAAGAAGCCGCCCGGCGTCATGCTGTCGGCTTCTTTTATTGTGCACTATATGCCCGATTTCATGATATAATATAATTGTATTTTTTGCATAGGGACAAGCGGAGGAATCCGCTTTGCTGCTCACAGGAGAAAAGTGCATGAATGTTGTAGATATTATTACAAAACAGAAAAACGGCGAAACACTCGCTAAAGAGGAAGTCGCCTGCATGATAGAGGGTTTCACCGACGGAAGCATTCCGGATTATCAGATGTCCGCATTTCTCATGGCGGTCGTGCTTAAAGGAATGAGCAGGGAGAATATAATTTACATGACCGAGGTCATGAGAGATTCCGGAGATGTTATGGATCTCAGCGGTATCAACGGCATCAAGGTGGATAAACATTCCACCGGCGGGGTCGGTGACAAGACTACGCTTATCGTCGCACCCGTCGCCGCGGCAGCAGGAGTTCCCATCGCCAAGATGAGCGGGAGGGGTCTGGGTTTTACCGGCGGTACAGTGGATAAGCTGGAGTCCATTCCGGGATTCAGAACGGCTATGGGAAAAGAGGAGTTTATCGGAGCGGTAAACGATATAGGCATTGCGGTTATCGGGCAGACCGGTAACCTGGTACCGGCGGACAAGAAAATATATGCCCTGCGTGATGTGACAGGAACCACCGAAAGTCTCGCCCTTATCACTTCCAGCATAATGAGCAAGAAACTTGCGGCAGGAAGCGATGCAATAGTTCTGGATGTCAAGTGCGGAAGGGGAGCATTCATGAAGACTCTTCCCGAAGCAGAGGAGCTGGCACGCCTGATGACAGATATAGGAAAGGCTGCCGGGAGGAATACGATGGCGATCATTTCCGACATGAACCAGCCGCTGGGCAGAGCAGCAGGAAACGCACCGGAAGTTCAGGAGGCCATAGATGTTCTGAAAGGAGGAGGTCCGGAGGATGTCAGAAAGCTGTCCGTCACTCTGGCAGGAGCGATGATTGCAGCCGGCGGAATTGCGGATGAGCCGGAGCAGACAGACATGCGGAAGCAGACTGCAAGGGATGAGGGGTGTTCGCAGAAATTTGCAAAGGGAATGGAAATCGCGGAGGAAATGCTCACCGGCGGCAAGGCATTGGCGAAATTCAGAGAATTTGTAAAAGCTCAGGGGGGAGATCCCGAAATAACAGATGATTACAGTCTGATGAAGCAACCGTCTCACAGGCTGGAGATCAGAGCGGAACAGAGAGGATATGTTGAGGGAGTCGATGCCCTGGGTATCGGTCTGGCTGTTCAGCACACGGGAGCAGGTCGGGAGCGTAAGGAAGATCCAATCGATATGTCTGCGGGAATAGTATTGAACAAAAAAATCGGAGACAGAGTTGAGAAGGGCGAGTTGCTCTTTACCGTATATGCTGACGATGAAATCAGGCTCGAGAAGGGAGCCGAAGAAGCAAAAGCGGCCTTCAGATTCGGTGAGAACATAGTAGCTGCACCGGATCTGATAAAAGCTGTTATCGAATAAACGGAGGATGAAAATGAAAATTCAATTTTGCGGAGCTACAACAGGTGTTACAGGATCCTGTCATCTTATTACAACGGAAAATCATAAGCTTCTCATGGACTGCGGACAGTTTCAGGGGGGCAAGGCACAGGAAGAGATGAACTATGAGGATTTTCCTTTTGATCCTTCGGAAATAGAATATCTGGTTTTGAGCCATGCACACATCGACCACTGCGGAAGAATACCCCTTCTCGTCAAGAAGGGCTTCAGAGGAGAGATCTACTGTACGGATGCGACGGCTGATCTTCTGGGGATAATGCTGAGGGACAGCGGACATATCCACGAGCAGGAGGCCGAATGGAAAAACAGGAAAAACACCAGAGCAGGCAGACCTCTGGTAGAACCTCTTTATACTGAGAAGGATGCGGAAGAATCCCTGAAATATGTCAAGCCGGTTCTATACGATCAGCTTATAGAGCTGAACGAGGAAATGAAGATAGTATTCAACGATGCCGGTCATATTCTCGGATCCGGTATAATCGAGTTATGGGTCAGCGAGCACGGTAACACCTCCAAGGTGGTGTTTTCAGGCGATCTGGGAGTGATGGAAAGGCCTATCCTGAGAAATCCCACAATCATCAAAAAAGCGGATTATGTTATCATGGAGACAACATACGGAAACAGGCTCCACCCGGAAAATTCCATGGATGTGAACGAGCTTATCGACATTATATGCGATACCGCCGAGCGGGGAGGCAACACGGTAATCCCTTCCTTTGCCGTGGGAAGGACACAGGAGCTTATCTTCGAGCTGAACAAGGTATTCGACAGCAAGGACGATCCGCGACAGAAAAGGCTGAAGAATGTCAAGGTCTATATCGACAGCCCTATGGCGACGGCTGCAACTGAGGTTTTCAGAAACAACGCTCAGGTATTTGATGAAGAAACCAAAGACTATATCAGCAGGGGCGATAATCCTCTGGAGTTTGAAAATCTGAAGTTTACACAGTCAACGGAAGAGTCGCAGTGGCTGAATATAGATAAGGAACCGAAGGTTATCATTTCCGCAAGCGGCATGTGTGAAGCAGGCAGGATCAGGCATCACCTGAAACACAACCTCTGGAACAAAAAAAACAGCGTGGTATTCGTAGGATATCAGGCAGAGGGAACTCTGGGCAGAAGCATTGTTGAAGGACAGAAGGAGATAACACTGTTCAGCGAAAAGATTCAGGTAAATGCTGAAATCCACAATCTTGAAGGCTTCTCGGGTCACGCCGATATGAACGGTCTCCTCTCCTGGCTGGGAGGATTCAAGGTAGAGCCGAAACAGATATTCCTGGTACACGGCGAGCCGGAAGTGAAGCTTGATTTCGCCGGAACCGTTAGGGAAAAACTGGGATATGAACCGATTGCGGTGAATGTGAACAGCGAGTTCGAGCTTGAGACAGGCGGCAGCGAGGTCGTCAGTATGAAGGAAGCGATAGCCGAGGCTGTTGACGAGAAGACGATAAATGACACCAGAGACAATCTGTATAACATCAGAAGAAGGCTGGAGGATATCATATACAACACAAATCTCAATGTTGATATGAATACGGATCCTGAGAAACTGGCTAAAATCAACAATATCATCCTGGAGCTGGAGAAGTCGGCAATAAATCTGGGAGCCGCTATTTCAGAAAGCAACGGGAACGAGGGAATCAACCTTTCGGAAGCGCAGATCGCCCAGCTTAAGGCGAGGAGGGAGGGGGAAAAAAGGATACACCGTTTAAATTCAGCAAATAAATGATAATAAATGAGACAGGAATGTTTCGTTTTTGAGAAATTCCACAAACCTCTGTTTCAAATTTATGTTACAATCGTTACAATAGGATGTAGCAGACTTGGAACACAGATATGACAAATCTCAAGAATATCAGCACCAGTGTCCAGCAGGTGGCGGAAGCCCTTAGCATAGTTCTGGGAGTTGAGGTCGAAATAGTCGACAACAAACTTAATATAATAGGCGGCACCGGGGTGTATTCCGACAGGATCGGTCAGAAGGAGGAGAGAGGCAATCTTGAGGGAGACTATCTCTACGCCAGAGTATTGCGTACCGGAGAAACCCAGTTCGTTGCCGATGCCATCCATGCCAAGGATTACGATGAAAAAGGTGCAGAAGGAACGGTTTCCGGCGAGTGTGCGGAGATCTGCACACCTATAATTCTGGGCGAGGATATTATCGGAATAATCGGACTTGTCGCTTTTACGGAAGAACAGAACAGGATCCTCGCCGATACCAACAGGAACATGACCGGTTTCGTGGAGAAGATGGCAGATCTTCTCGCCGCGAAGGCAGAACAGCAGCAGGCTCTTGAGAGCGTGGAGATATCCCGAGATGAGATGTCTATGGTTCTGGAGACTGCCCATGAGGGAATTTTCGCACTGAATCAAAACGGTTATGTCAAGCACTGCAACAATATTGCCGCAGAGTTGTTCGGAACAACCAAGAAGGACATCGCCGGCAGGCATATCAATCAGCTGATGCCGGGCAGTCCTGCACTGACGGTGTTTGAAAGCGGTAAAGGGTATACGGAGAATGAAGAGATTTTCATCGTAAACGGCCGCCAGTATCACTTCATCGTAACGGTTAAACCGGTTATGAGCGGGGAAGAAACAGAAGGGCTGGTTATTTCCTTCAGAGATATTGAAGAGGCACAGAAACTCGTGTACAGCTTCAGCAACAGAACGGTGAAGAACACGGTTGATGATATTATAGGAACAAGCAAAAGCATTATGGCGGCTAAGCGCAACACGCTGAAATTCGCCAAAGGCAATTCCACGGTGCTTATTACAGGCGAATCCGGAACGGGCAAAGAGATGTTTGCCAAGGCTATCCACTACGCCAGCTCCAGAGCCGGCAAACCTTTTGTGACGGTGAATTGCGGAGCCATTCCGGAGAACCTCCTGGAGAGTGAGCTTTTCGGCTATGAGAAGGGCGCCTTCACAGGAGCCAGCGAAAGAGGCAAGGCGGGAAAATTTGAACAGGCTGACGGCGGCACGATATTTCTCGATGAAATAGGTGATATGCCTTTGCAGCTGCAGGTAAAGATACTGCACATTCTCCAGAGCATGAGATTTGAGAGAGTGGGCGGAACCGGGGAAGTCTTTGTGGATGTGCGCGTTATTGCGGCAACCAACAGGGATCTTGAGAAGCTCATCAACGAGGGCAAATTCAGAGAAGACCTGTATTACAGGCTGAGCGTTATCCCTCTCAACATTCCTCCTCTCAGAGAGAGAAGAGAGGATATAAGGATGCTCATGGGACATTTCCTGAAGAAGTACAATGCGTATATGAACAGGAAAATAGATTCCTTCTCTGATGAAGTTGAGGAGCTCTTCATGAGCTATGACTGGCCGGGTAATGTGCGAGAGCTTGAGAATGCTGTCGAGTACGGCACCAATATGGCTTTCGGAAATGAGATCGGACTGGATGAGGTTCCTTCCAGAATTTTCAGAAGCGGCAGCAGGTCGGCCAAATACAGTAATCTGGATATGCCGCTGGCAGACCAGGTGAAGCTTTTCGAGAAGGAGATAATCACAGAAAAGCTGAAGCAGACAGGCGGCGTCAAGGATGCGGTCGCAAGAGAACTTGGTCTTTCCAGAGCCACTCTCTACAGGAAGCTGGCAGAGCTGGACATCAAATAGATATCTATTGCCTTTGCGGTATGATATATTAAGTACATTGTTTTACATTTAATGAATGACAATAAAATTTCAAGGAGGAAAAACTATGTCAGAATTAAGAACAGCATTACCAAAGATCGTGACTCCAC
>JAUMVV010000030.1:10324-17348 GCA_030529985.1 Bacillota bacterium | reverse complement strand
TCGTTTTCGTGGCTGAAACCATGAAGATATTCGATCTGCTGAGAAAAATGCAGCAGCTCAATACGCACATGGCAATAGTTATCGATGAATACGGCGGTACATCAGGGCTTGTCAGCATGGAAGATATCATCGAGGAGCTGGTGGGCGAAATATACGATGAATACGATGTTATAGTGAACAAGGAGATAATGCCGCTGCAGAACGGAAGCTACAGAGTGCAGTGCAGTGCCAATCTGGCCAAGGTGCTGGACTACTTCGAAATTGATGAAGATATATCCGAAGTGAATACGATAAACGGGTGGGTGGCAATGCAGCTTGACCACCTGCCGAAAAAAGATGACAGATTTGAACATGTAATTGATGACAAGAGACTCAAAGTCAGAGTTACTAAGGCAGATGACAGGAAGGCTCTGGAAATCAATCTTGTAGTAGAGGATAATGAGGAAAGGACAGAGGATTAAGAAATGAGTTTAATGGAAAAAATCTTTGGCGATCTAAATGAGAAGGAAGTCAGGAGGGTTGAAAAAATCGCGGACAAGGTTATGGCGCTTGATGAACAGATGCAGGTGCTGTCAGATGATGAATTGAGAGAAAAGACAGAAGAGTTCAGGGGAAGAATTGCAGAGGGGGAAACTCTTGATGAGATACTTCCGGAGGCCTTCGCCGTATGCCGTGAGGGCGCATGGAGATCTCTGGGGATGAAGCATTTTCGCGTTCAGGTAATTGGCGGAATAGTTCTCCACCAGGGAAGAATATCCGAGATGAAGACAGGTGAAGGTAAAACTCTGGTTGCCACACTTCCCGCATATCTGAATGCGCTGGAAGGCAAGGGCGTTCATGTTGTGACGGTCAACGACTATCTGGCGAAAAGAGATATGGAGTGGATGGGTAAACTATACACTTTTCTGGGACTGTCGGTAGGATGTGTTATACACGGCATAACGGAAGAAGAGAGGCGGGCCGCATACAGAGCGGACATAACATACGGGACAAACAACGAGTACGGCTTCGATTACCTGAGGGACAATATGGTCACCTACAGGGAGCAGATGATGCAGCGGGAACTCAACTACGCCATCATAGACGAGGTGGACTCAATACTCATAGATGAAGCCAGAACCCCACTGATAATTTCCGGCAGAGGCGACAAATCTACCGATATGTACAGGAGAGCGGACAGTTTCGTGAGAACCCTTGTCAAAGGCACCAAGGATCCTGATACAAAGGCAGAAACCGGGGATTTCACGGTGGATGAAAAGGATAACCAGATTTCGCTGACAGAGGAAGGCGTTGCGAAATGCGAAGGTTTTTTCAAAATCGAGAACTTCTCCGATCCTGACAACATGGAAATAAACCACCATGTGATGCAGGCACTGAAGGCCCGCAACATGATGAAGAGAGATGTGGACTATGTTGTCAGAGACGGCGAGATAATTATCGTAGATGAATTTACAGGGCGTATGATGTTCGGAAGACGGTATTCCGACGGACTGCACCAGGCCATAGAAGCCAAGGAAGGAGTAAGTGTACAGTCAGAAAGCAAAACCCTGGCGACGATTACGCTGCAGAACTACTTCAGAATGTATCAGAAGCTGGCGGGAATGACGGGTACAGCCAAGACCGAAGAAGGGGAATTTACCGACATCTACAATATGGATGTTGTGGTGATCCCAACGAACAAGCCTATAGTCAGAAAGGATGTCGAGGATGCCGTGTATGCCACCGAAAGGGGCAAATTCAAGGCTATAGTTGATGGCGTCATAGCAGCTCACGAAAAGGGGCAGCCGGTTCTCGTAGGTACGATTTCCATTGAGAAATCGGAGCTGATAGCGGACGCACTGCGAAAACGCGGGATCAAATCCTTCAATGTCCTGAATGCCAAGCATCACGAGAAGGAAGCGCAGATAATCGCTGAAGCCGGCCGCGAGGGGGCCATCACCATAGCCACAAACATGGCGGGTCGTGGTACCGACATCATTCTGGGTGGAAACCCTGAATTTCAGGCAAAGGCAGAAATGGCAGAGCTGGACTACGATGAAGAGCAGATTGCCTTCGCCACCAGCTTCGTGCAGAGCGATGATCCGGTGCTGTTGGAAGCACGAAAGAAGTTCCGGGAACTCCTGGATAAATACAAGGCGGAGCGTGCGCCGGAGCAGGAAAGGGTAAGAGAGCTTGGGGGGCTTTGCATTATAGGTACGGAGCGTCACGAATCCAGGCGTATCGACAACCAGCTCAGAGGTCGTTCCGGACGACAGGGGGACCCGGGAAAAACCCGATTCTGCGTGTCTATGGAGGACGAGCTCATGAGGCTGTTCGGCGGCGAGAGAATGCAGGCCATCGTGCAGAAGCTGGGGGTCGAAGAGGATGAAGCCATCGAATCCGGAATGATTACGAAGCAGATAGAAAATGCACAGAAGAAGGTGGAAGGCAGAAACTTCGGTATCAGAAAGTATGTCCTCCAGTACGACAATGTGATGAACAAGCAGCGTGAAATCATCTACGGTGAGAGAAAGAAGGTCCTTTTCGGGGAAGATCTGCGTGAGGATCTGGACATGATGGTACGCAAGCTTATAGATGAGGTTGTGGATCCCGTGGTTATCGCCTCCAAATATCCCGAAGAGTGGGATTTCGATACGATGAACAAGGGGCTGCAGAATATCACCGGGAAATTCGATCCTCTGGAATTTGATGCGGAGGATCTGGCAGACATGGACGAAGAATCGCTGAAAAATGGGCTCTATGAGGAATTCAGCGAGGTATATGATAACAAGGAAGCCGAGATAGGCAAAGACAGACTTCGTGAAGTTGAGCGGATGATACTGCTCCGTGTTGTCGACAGCAAGTGGATGGATCACATCGACGCCATGGATCAGCTCAAGAGCGGAATCGGGCTGAGAGGACTGGGAGGACAGGATCCTGCAGCGGCATATGCTCACGAGGGATTTGCCATGTTCGAGCTGATGATTTCATCCATTCAGGAGGAGTTTGTACGAAACTGTTACAATGTCACTGTAACAACTCATTCGGAGCGAAAGAATGTTATAGGTTCGGGGCAGTCACGCAAGGATGAGTTTGACGACAGCGAGATGCGTGAAGCGGCCGCACGCCAAAGGGCGGGCGGCGGAAGCGTTGACATGGACAGTGCACCGGCAGCAGTGCCCGAACGGGCACGAAAGCAGGAAACGGTTCGACGCGAACAGCCGAAGATCGGGCGGAATGATCCGTGTCCATGCGGCTCAGGCAAGAAGTACAAGCACTGCTGCGGGAGGAACCAATAGCGCCGCATGTACTCCGAGACCGCCGGCTGTTTGACCTTTGACGAATTATAATTACAGGAGACAGGAAGAGAATGATAATTATAGATGAGATTAAAACGGAATTGCCGGTACTGGAGAAGGAACTGGCAGAGATAAGGGATTCGCTGAAGCCTGAGGAGCTTAGAACAAAAGCAGACGAGCTTGAGAAAAAAACCATGGAGCCGGGCTTCTGGGAGAAGCAGGAAGAGGCTCAGAGGGTTATGAAGGAAAAGAAGCAGCTTGAGGACAGGCTTGATGAGCTGGAAGGGCTGACTTCCCGTATGGAAGACCTTCAGGTTATGATAGAGATGGCCGAAGAGGCGGAGGACGAGGAAACAGCTGCCGAGGCGGCGAGCGAGAAGGAAAGTCTGGAAGAGGATCTGGAGACGCTGAAGCTGAAGACGCTGCTCAACGGTAAATATGACCGGAATAATGCCATTATTTCAGTCCACGCGGGAAGTGGCGGAACGGAAGCTATGGACTGGGCGGAGATGCTCTTCCGAATGTACACCAGATGGTGCGAGAAGAGGGGCTTCAAGTACAAGCTCATGGACATGAACGACGACACTGAAGCGGGAATCAAGAGCGCGACTCTTCTGGTCGAAGGGGACTACGCTTACGGATACCTGAAAAACGAGAAGGGAGTTCACAGGCTGGTGAGAATATCCCCCTTTGATTCATCCGGACGCAGGCATACATCCTTCGCATCCCTTGATGTAACTCCCGAAATAGAGTTCGACAGTACAGTGGAAATCAACCCTGAGGATCTGCGAATCGACACATACCGATCCAGTGGTGCAGGAGGTCAGCATGTCAACATGACCGACTCGGCAGTGAGAATCACCCACCTGCCCACCCACATTGTCGTAACCTGCCAGAATGAAAGATCCCAGATCCAGAACCGTGAGTACGCCATGAAGATGCTCATGTCCAAGCTCATCGAGCTGAAGGAAAAGGAAGAAAAAGAATCCCTTAATGAGCTCAAGGGTGACTATAACCAGATCACCTGGGGCAGCCAGATACGCTCCTATGTATTCCAGCCATACACGATGGTCAAGGATCACCGCACAAATGCGGAGGTTGGAAATGTGCAGGCGGTAATGGATGGAGATATAGATTATTTCATAAATGAGAAACTGAAGCAGAAAGAATGATTTGGTGGCAGCGCTAAGGGCTATCCGGACATACTGTACTTCGAAAACCTGACCACATCGGTTGCACTGCACAAGATTACATATCGTGCACCCGGAGAGGATGAATACAGTGCAGTTGCAGGAGGCGCAGTGGATACCGGAATGCCCGTGAGCTATAGGATTACGTACAAATGCTACAACGGGTACTGCGGGAGAAACACCGTATACAAAACCTTTACCCTGACAGTCAATCCGAAACCGGAAACAGAACAGGAAGAGGCGGAAAATCCTGATACGGAAGCCGAAAACAAGAATGACACAGAAACGGAACACGGCATTGAAGGAGCAGAATTTTCGAATGGAGCCTGAGCCGCTTGCGAAGGGTCGGAGACGGACTGAAAAAGGACTGAAAACAACGGACAACACCTCAATCATGTATACAATATTTTTCTCTCTACAGGGGAAAATGCGGTTGTATCGCCTATGTGCTTGTGTTAATATTTTATCAGTGGTGCGACGGCATCACTTTGTCGTGATATGAGAAAATTTCGGCACAAAATACAGTTATTCATTCAGAAGAGAGGCAAAGACTTATGGGCGCAATAGGCGAAACATTAGTAAAGTTCTGGGAGTCAACCGGTATTGCTAACTTCGGTTACCAGAACGGAATCATGATAGTGGTGGCGCTGTTCTTCCTGTATCTGGCTATCAGACATGGATTTGAACCACTGCTGCTGATACCAATCGCATTTGGTATGCTTTTATCGAACCTGCCGATGACAGGAATTTTCCTAAATGACATTGTACATGAAGGTGTGACCAATTCCAATGAACTGGCGGATGCGGGGATATTCTCCGTATTCTATATGCTGAAGCCGGTCTTGCCGTCGCTGATATTCCTCGGTGTCGGTGCGATGACAGACTTTGGTCCGCTCATTGCAAACCCTAAGTCACTGCTTATGGGAGCCGCAGCACAGCTGGGCATATTCTTCGCATTCTTCTCTGCTATAGCTCTGGGCTTCACCGCACAGGAAGCAGGTTCAATCGGTATCATCGGCGGAGCAGACGGTCCGACGGCGATTTATCTGACAACCAAACTGGCAGACCACCTGATAGGACCGATTGCGGTGGCTGCTTATTCGTACATGGCTCTCGTACCGATTATACAACCGCCAATTATGAAGCTGCTTACAACGGAGAAAGAGAGAAAGCTCAAGATGGAGCAGCTCAGGACTGTTTCACAGAGAGAGAAGATACTCTTCCCTATTGCGGTTACAGTAGTAATTGCACTGCTGCTGCCATCGGTAGCACCGCTGATAGGTATGCTGATGCTGGGAAACCTGTTCAAGGAAAGCGGAAGAACGGCGCGTCTGTCAGACACTGCATCAAATGCGCTGTCAAACATCCTGGTAATTTTGCTGGGAACATGTGTAGGTGCGTCAGCAACGGGAACCACATTCCTGACATGGGCAACCATAAAGATAGTTATTCTGGGCGTACTGGCATTCTGTTTCGGTACAGCAGGCGGTGTACTCATCGCCAAACTGATGAACGCTATGTCGAAGACACCTATCAATCCGCTTATCGGGTCTGCAGGTGTATCGGCCGTGCCGATGGCAGCCCGTGTATCGCAGGTTGAAGGACAGAAGGCTAATCCTACAAACTTCCTGTTGATGCATGCCATGGGACCTAATGTGGCAGGCGTAATAGGTTCTGGTGTTGCAGCCGGTGTTATGCTCTGCATGTACGGTGGATTCTAACGAAAATCTCTATAATCATTTTTATACACTGGAAAAGCCCGATGCACTTGTTGCAGCGGGTTTTTCGCTATATAATCGGAAGCGGAGGATTTACAATGATCGACACACTTGTATTTGATTTTGACGGAACTCTGATGGACACAAACAATGTCATAATTCAGTCATGGCAGCACACATACAGAACATTGACAGGACGCGAAGGCGACATGGATTACATACTGGGAACCTTCGGGGAACCACTTGAAGAGAGCATGAGAAACACCTTTCCGGATGTGCCTGCTGAAGAAGCTGTCGATGTGTACAGATCCTGGCACAGAGAGCACTTTTGGGAAATGATAGAGCTTTTCCCGGGAATAAGGGAGATGCTTGATGAGGTAAAAAAAAGAGGCTACAAAACCGGGATAGCGACATCGCGGGTTGAGAAGACCCTCTATCAGGGACTTGACAAATACGATCTCAGGGATTACTTTGACGAGATAATAGCCGCAGAGGAAGTGAAACATCACAAGCCGGATCCGGAATGTATCTATAAGGTTCTGGACAAGCTGCATACAGCACCGGAACGAGCGGCGATGATAGGAGATACGAGGCTTGACATGATGTGTGCACACAATGCCGGTGCAAAGGCGATACTCGTCAGCTGGAGCCTGAGCCTTGCAGGCAAAAGAATAGAAGATTTCCCTGAGGAAGAGTCTCCCGACTGTATAATTGAAACCGCAATGGATCTGTTCAATGCGATATGAAAAGCAATACAGAAAACAACATAAAAAGCTGACAGCGGGGCAGGAACTCTGCCATGCTGCCAGCTTTTGCTGATCACAGAACTTTGCCGTCC